>JBILLV010000654.1:0-2679 GCA_044375895.1 Polyangiales bacterium
CGTCGACGTGGGCGCTGGCGCTGTGCGCGGCGGCGCCGGTGAGCTACGAGGTGCTCGACGCGTGGCAGCGCGAGGGGCGGTGGGCGCCGGGGCGGTACCCGGTGGCGCTGATTGCGGCGGTGGTGGCGGTGGGGGTGGTGGTGGACGTGCGGGGGTGGTGGCGGCGGTGGACGTGCGGGCGTGGTGGCGGCGGCGGGTGAGGTGAGCGGGGCTGAGCGTCCATGCCGGTCAGTTAGCGGGGGTCAAGCTCGATCCCGCGTCGTGCCCAGGGTTCGCCCGAGGTGGATCGATCGGCGAGCGCCCAGGGTTCGCCCGACATGGATCGATTGGCGCGCGAAGGCTCACCCTGGGCTCGCAGCATGGGATCGCCCGGTCTGTACCGGGCTCCGCGGCGAGCGTCGTGGGCAGCGTGCGACGGTTCAACCTGCGCGTGCTCCCCTGAATCCGCCACCGGGCGGATCATCACATGCTGCGAGCCCAGCGTAAGCCTTCGCGCGCCGGTCGATCCACCTCGGGCGAACCCTGGGCACGAGGCGGGATCGAGCTTGACCTCCGCTAACTGACCGGCATCGGGCTTAGCGTCCGCGAAGGGCTTCGAGCTCTACGCGCAGTGCCTGGAGCTGGCGGTCGGTCTCTCCCTGGGCTCGCTCGGCCGCCTCGGCGCGGCGTTCGGCTTCTTCGCGGGCGCGCTCGGCTTCTTCGCGGGCGCGTTCGGCGCCTTCGCGGGCACGTTCGGCCACCTCGGCGCGGCGTTCGGCGTCTTCGCGTAGGAGCGCCTCCTCCTCCCGCGCGAGAGCCATCCCTTCGACGGACTCTTCCAGCGCATGGATGATCTCGTCGCTCTGCAGCACCATCGCGGTGTCGACGTAGAAGCGCAGGCGGGCCCCGACGATGCTGAGGTCGAGACCGAGGACGCGCGAAGCATAACGCCCCACCTGCGGGACGATGGGCGTGTACGTCCGAAGGCCCGGGCTCGCGAGGCGGTACCCGTGGAGGTGGCGCTTGCGGCGGTCGAAGATGAAGTACTCGGAGATGCCGAGCGACGCGTAGCGCACGACGTTGCCCTCGAGGTCCTTGCGGCGGTCGCCGGAGACGAGAACCTCTAGCGCGAAGTCGACGCCCTTCCCCTCTGCGCTCACCACCCAACTGCTGCGGTTGTGGGGCTCGACGTCGGTCACCGCGATGACGTCCGGGGCGAAGCGCTCCTCCTCGGGATAGAACACCGACACGCCCGAGCCGACGTAGATCTTGCGGCCCGACCGGTGGTAGAGCATCCGCAGCGTGTCACGGGTGCCGACGGCGCCATCGACGTGGTCGTCGCCTTCGGGGACGAACTTGTGCGCGTCGGGCGGCGACAGCGGCAGTGCGTTGACGAGGGCGGCGCGCTGCGCGGGGGTCATCGCATCCCAGATGGCCTGCGAAGGGGCGCGGGTGACGGGGGTGCGGAGGGCCGAGGCGGGGCGTGGCGTGGGGACGGGCGCCGTCATGAGGTGACTATGCGTGAGGCGGAGCGGGGCGCGCAAGAGAGGGGGCGCGCGCCAGCGGCTCCGCTGGGGATCGTCGCCGCGGGCATCGCAGTGGGTTCTTCGGGCGACGCGATGGACACCTCGTGGCGGTCGTCGGCACGGTCGCCGCGGCCGGGCGCCACGCGGTGACCGCGGCGACGAGGGCCGCGGGTGCTCACTTCCCGGACACGCGGTTCTGCTCGGCGAAACTGCTTCTACGGCACGCTGGAGCTCCGATAGGTTGGCGTCGTTCACGTCCCCTTCGTCCCGAAAGGAGCCAACCCGATGCCCGCCCCGATGACCATCTCCAAGTACCCCACGGCCGACCTCCTCGCCGGTGCCTTCGACAAGCACCTCGCCGCCATGCGCGCCCTCCCGTCGGAGAAGCTCGTCAAGCGGATCAACGTCGACATCCCCACGGCCGTCGCCACCGTGCTCGGTGCGGTGGGGGCGATCACGTCGTTCCGCGCGCGCATCGTCGCCGCCCTCCCCGAGACGGACGTCCGCGCCATCGACGACCTCGGCTCCCTCGCCTACGCCACCCTCTACGCGCACATCAGCCACACCGTCACCACCCCCGACGAGTCGCAGGGGCTCGCCGCGCTGATGGAGGTCGCGGGGCCGCTGCGCAGGCGCCTCGCCTCCGACGCCGTCGCGGCCGCCGGGCGCAACCTCATCGACGCGGAGGCCCTGACGGACATTCCGACGGGCGGCGGGCGCCTCGACACCGCGCGGGCGCTCCTCGCGCTCGGGGTGGTGTTCCGCAGCGCGTGGTCGAAGGCGAAGGGGCGGACGGGCGTCGTGGAGACCGAGCTCGATGAGGCGGCGCAGCTCGGCGTCGCGATCCTCACCGCCCTCGGCACGGAGGGGAACCCGTCGGCGGCCGAGGGGAAGCTCCCGATCGAGGAGCTGCGGCTGCGCAGCTACTCGCTGCTCTACCTCGCCTACGACGAGTGCCGCCGCGCGTTGAGCTACCTCCGCTGGCACGAGGACGACGCGAACGATTTCGCCCCGTCGCTCTCCGGCCCCCGCGGCGCGCGCGCGAAGAAGGACGACGAGGCGAAGAAGGACGAGGCGAAGAAGGACGACGAGGCGAAGAAGGACGAGCCGAAGAAGGACGAGCCCGTCGGGTAGGGCGTTGCGGTCGGGCGGCCCCTCTCCTGCGCGCGAGCGT
>JBILLV010000655.1:0-2674 GCA_044375895.1 Polyangiales bacterium
CGTGGTGGGCTACGTCGCCTTCGGCTCGGGCAGCGCGACGCCGACCGCGACGCCTCCCGAGGCACGCACCACGCAGGCCGAGACGCCCGCCGCGCCGCCTGCGCCCGAGCCCGCAGTGGCCGCGCCCGCACCCGCACCGACGCCTGAGCCTGCAGTGGCCGCGCCCGCGCCGACGCCGGAGCCCGCAGTGGCCGCGCCCGCGCCGACGCCGGAGCCCGCGGTGGCCGCGCCGCCGCCTGCTCCGGTGCCCGAGCCCGCGGTGGTCGCTGCGCCGCCGCCTGCTCCGGTGCCCGAGCCCGCGGTGGTCGCCGCGCCGCCGCCTGCCCCCGCGCCCGCGGTGGTCGCTGCCGCGGCCGCGCCGGATCGGCCTGCCCGCGTGGCCCGCCCCGCCGCGCCCCGCCCCGCCCGCCCCGTGCGGCCCGCGGGTCCCCGTCCGGCTCGCCCCGCGCGCAGTGGGGTCGGCTTCGTCACCGACAGCCCCTACTGATCGCCCCCAACGACCAGAGCTCCCGACGTGCCGTCGTCGGGGACTTGTCAAAGTCGCCTCATCGGGGCGATACCCCCACCCCGAGACCTCGCATGAAACTCCTCCGACCGACCGGACTGATGGTGGCGTTTCTCTCGGCGGCCCCGGTCGTGTGCGCGACGCGGTGGGCCGAGGCGCAGCCGCAAGACCCGGCGGCGGAGGCGCGCGCGGCCTTCCAGGAGGGCGTTCGAAACTTCTCGGCGCAGCGCTTCGCGGAGGCGCTGGTGGCCTTCCAGCGCGCCTACCGCACGCGGCCGCACCCCTCGGTGCTGGTCAACATCGCCAACTGCCAGCTCGCGCTCGACCAGCCGCAGGAGGCCATCGCGTCGTTCGAGCGGTACCTCAGCGACCCGACGGCCACCATCTCCGACGCCCAGCGCCAGGAGATCCAGGGGACGCTCACGGAGGCTCGCCAGCGGGTGGTCACGGTGACCGTCCTCGCGCAGCCGCCCGGCGCGGAGATCTACATCGACGGCTCGCTCGTCGGCACGGCGCCGTTGCGCGGCGCGCGCATGCTCGCCGCGGGGCCGCACGTCTTCGAAGCGCGCACGCCGGGGGCCGCGTCGGTGCAGCACCAGGCCCGCTTCGAAGCGGGTCGCTCGGTGACCCTCACGCTCAACACCCTCACGCGCCAGACGTACCTCGGGAGCGTTCCTCCGGCCGTCAACGACGAGGCGATGCGCAACCTCGCGCAGCCGCCCGTGGGCACGCCGCCCCCGCCTCCTCCGCCTCCTCCGCCTCCGCCTCCTCCGCCTCCGCCCCCCCCGCCTCCTCCGCCGCCTCCGCCTCCCCCTCCGCCGCCGGTGACGCTCACGCAGCATCGGCCGGGCTTCGGCGTCGCGATGACCATCGGCACGGTGGTGACGCTCGGGGCCTTCGGCGCGGCGATCGGGGTGACGGCTTACAACCAGCAGTGGATCGACGAGTACAACCAGTACGCGTCGGCCTTCGATTTCTACCGGACGCGCAACGTCGCCCGGGCGCAGCAGCTCCAGGCGCAGGGCCGCGAGCACCTCCGCGTCATCGAAGACAACGAGTCCCTCGCGCGCGGCCTCTTCATCGCGGGCGGCGTGGGCGCGGCCGTCACGCTCGGCATGCTGATCTTCTGGCCGCGGGAGGCCGTCCCCGCTCGACGCTCTTCGCTCCGCCTCCACGTCTTCCCGACGCCGGGGGGCCTCTCGGTCGCTGGGACCTTCTAGCCGATGGCGGCGGCGTCGTCGGCCCGCGGGGCTCTGCTCGTCAGCGCGGGCATCCTCGCGTCGCGCCTGGTGGGCCTCGTCCGGCAGCGCGTGGTGGCGTACTACCTCGGCACCTCCGACGCCGCCGACGCCCTCGCCGCCGCCTTCCGCGTCGGCAACATCACCCAGAACCTCCTCGGCGAAGGCGCCCTCAGCGCGTCGTTCATCCCCGTGTACGTGCGGCTCCGGGAGGCGGGCGAGGGGCGCGCTGCGTCCTTCGCGCGGGCCGTGCTCGGGGCGCTGCTCCCGGTGGCCTTCGCCGTCTCCGCGCTCGGCGTCCTCGCCGCCCCGACGCTCGCGGGTCTCATCGGGAGCGGCTTCACGGGCGACAAGCTCGCGCTCACCGCCTCGCTCGTCCGCGTGCTCTTCCCGATGACGGGGGCCCTCGTGGTGGGCGCGTGGGCGCTCGGCGTCCTCACGTCGCACAAGCGGCTCTTCCTCCCCTACGTCGCCCCGGTGCTGTGGAGCGTCGCGCAGATCGTCGCCGTCGTCCTCGCCGCCGCGCAGCAGGGCGTCTCGCGCGACGGCCTCGCGATGGCGGTCGCGTGGGGCGCACTCGCCGGGGCCGGGCTCCAAGTGCTGGTGATGCTCGGCCCGGTGCGCTCGCTCCTCGGCTCGGTGATGCCGCGCGTCGACCTCCGTGACCCGGGCCTGCGCGAGGCGGCTTCGAAGCTCCCCGCGTCGCTCCTGGGCCGCGGGGTGATGCAGCTCTCGGCGCTCGTCGACACCGCGATGGTGGGGACGCTCGGCGCCGGGGCGCTCGCGTCGGTCACCTACGCGCAGACCGTCTACCTCCTCCCGATGGCGCTCCTCGGCACGGGCGAGGCCGCCGCGGCGCTGCCCGAGCTCTCGAAGGGAGGCGCCCTCGACGACGCCCGCAAGGCCTCCCTCCGGGCCGCCCTCGCGGGGT
>JBILLV010000656.1:0-2673 GCA_044375895.1 Polyangiales bacterium
CGGCGCCGCGAGCCCCGCTGTTCGCCGAGCCTCACAGCGGGTTACCCCGCCGCATGCTGGAGAGCGTAGGGTGCCCACAGCGGGCGGCGGGCGGCGGGCAGCGGCCAGCGGGCTGCGACCAGCGGGCTGCGGGCGGCGTGCGGTCGTCGGCGGGGCGGCGCAGCGATCGTTGCGGGCTCCATCTCGCAGCGCGCAGGTCTCGGCCACCACGCTCGCGAGGTCGTCCCCTCACGCTCGCGGGGACGTCCCCCCACGTCCGTGGGGACGTCCCGCACACGCGGTACACCCGCCCCGCACCCGCGGAACACCCGCCCCTCGCCCGCGGTACACCCGCCCCGCACCCGCGATGCACCCGCCCCACCGCCTCCCGTCGACGCCCCGCGGTGACCGACGGTCGCCCTGCGGCTACTTCCCGCTGCGGCGGCGGCGCACGGGCGGTGCCTCGCGCGTGTGCTCGTTGGTCGGCGGCGCCTGTACCCCGTTGGGGGCAGGTGCGCTGGCGTCTGCGGCGGCGGTGGGCGCAGCAATCGTCGGCACCGGCGGCGCCACCACGCGTGGCGTCGGCGCGACGGCGGCGACGGGCGGCGTCGCAGCTTCGGTCGGCGTGGCCGCGGAGTAGTGCACCCCCACCACGACCGTCACCGCGAGCGCGAGCACCCCCACCACCGCGGCGATCACACCCCACGGCGCGCGGCTCCTCTGCGGCGGGATCGCCTGCGTGACGGGCCGGGCCTGCGGCTGGAAGGTCTCGTGGCCCGGGTAGCGCCCCGACGCGTCGGGCGTCGGCTGCCACTGGGGGTTCTGCACGACGGGGAAGTTCGCCTGCGGCATCGGCGGCGACGACTGCGTCGGGGCCGGCGCCATCGGCGGCGCGGACGAGCGCGTCGGGGTCGGCGCGCGCATCGGGGTCGGCGCGCGCATCGGCGTGGGCGGCCCCGCGGACACCGGCGGACCCATCGGCGTGAAGCCCATCGGCGCCTGCATAGTCGCTGCCCGCAGGCGCGGCACGGTGGGGTCGGCCGCCGGGATCATCCGCGTGCGCTCGTCGTCGAACGCGTCGCGCTCCTCGGTGGGCTCCGGCGGCGCGAAGGGGGCGAGCTCGTCGCGCCACACCGCCCGGACGTGCTCCGAGCAGTGCGGCAGCAGCGCGGCGCCGATCTCGCGGGCCGAGCCGAAGCGTTTGGCCGGGTCGCGCTCCAGCGCGCGGAGGATCACGGCTTCGAACGACTTGGGGACGTCATGGCGCCACGCGGCGGGCGGCGGCACGGGCTCCTCGGCCACCTTGAAGAGCACCTGGTAGAGCGACTCGCCTTCGAAGAGCTTCCGCCCGATGAGGCACTCCCACAGGATCGACCCCACGGTGAACTGGTCGCTCCGCACGTCGATCGCGTTGGGGCGCTCGGCCTGCTCGGGGGACATGTACGCCGGGCTGCCGACCATCGCGTGGGCGCTGGTGATATCGCCGCCGACGATGCCCGTGAGTTCTTTGATGACGCCGAAATCCAGCAGCTTCGGCTCGACGACGCCGGGGCGCCGCGCGACGAGGAAGATGTTGCCGGGCTTCAGGTCGCGGTGGACGATGCCCCGGTCGTGCACCGCGCCGAGGGCCGACATGAGCGGGACGAAGAGGTCGGCCACGTCGCGGATGGCCATCGGCCCCTCGCGCCCGAGGCGGTCTTCGAGCGTCTCGCCCTCCAGGAGCTCCATCGCCATGTAGCGACGGCCGTCGAGCTCGCCGACGTCGAACACCTGGACGACGTTGGGGTGCTCGATGGCGCCCGCGATCATGGCCTCGCGCTGGAAGCGCACCATGTCGTCGCCGTCGCCGCCGTGGAGCGAGCGGTGCAGCACCTTGAGCGCCATCCGCTTGCCCACGGAGGTCTTGATCACCTCGTAGACCGCCCCCGCGGCGCCTTCCCCGAGGGCACGGACGACGCGGTACGCGCCAAACTGCGCGCCCGCTGCGAGCCGTGCCTCCTGGGTGCCGCTCATGACGGGGCATCGTCGCACCCCGACGCGAGTCGCGTCAACGGGACGAAGCGAAGCGCCGCTCGAGGAGCTTGCGGAGCGACACGCTCATGCCGAGCGAGCCCTGCGGCGCGAGGCGGCGCATGCGCCAGAGCCAGCGCCCCTCGGCGTGCGGGAGCACGTGGAGCTCGCCCCGCGCGGCGGCGTCGAGCGCGATGCGGGCGACGTCGTCGGCGGTGACGGGCGACTTCGCCATCATCTTGGCCACCATCTTGTGCTCGCGCGCCTGACCGCCGCGCGAGGCGTTCATGATGTTGGTGGGGAAGAAGGACGGGCAGAGCACACTCACCCCGACGCCCGTCCCCGCGAGCTCGCCGTGGAGCGTCTCGGAGAGGGCGATGACGCCGGCCTTGGTGACGTTGTAGGGCGCCATCCGCGCCGCGTTGGCGATGCCCGCGAGGGAGGCCACGTTGATGATGTGCCCGCGCCCGCGCTGCTTCATCCCCGGCACGAACAGCTCGCACCCGTAGATGGGGCCCCAGAGGTTGATCCCGACGATCCACTGCCAGTCGGCGTCGGTGATGGTGCCGATGTCGCCCGACACGGCCACCCCTGCGTTGTTGACCAGCACGTCGGCGCCGCCGAGCTTCTCATCGGCGAAGGCCGCGAGGGCCTCCACCTCGGCGCGGACGGACACGTCGCAGC
>JBILLV010000657.1:0-2672 GCA_044375895.1 Polyangiales bacterium
ATGTCGCGGGCGGGGATGGTCGCGCCCCCCGTGACGCCCACCACGTAGCCCTCGGGGAGGCCGTGGAGGGCGGTGAGCAGCTCGGCCCGGCGCGCGTCGTCGGCGCAGCGGACGCGGAGGTTGCGCACGTCGACCCACGCATCGCCGTGCACCTTCAGCGCGACCTCGAGCAGCGTCGCGTCGAGGAAGACGGAGAGGAAGGCGTGGCGGAAGTACGGCGTCGGGTCGGCCAGGGTGGCGGTGAGCGTGCGCCCCTTGTCGAGAACCTCCTCCAGGTGACGCCGCGCGTCGGAGTCGCGCCAGAGGAAGAGCCACTGGGAGCTCACCATCCGCTTGTTGAAGACGGAGGGAGCCTCCTCGCTCGCGCGCACCTCGAGGGCCGTGCCCGCCGCGGCCGCGGACTGTTGGAGGCCCCGTGACAACGAGACGAGCTTCTGCTTCACCTCGAGCCGGGGGCGGTTGAAGGCGTTGGAGCTGCCGCGCGCCGGAAGATAGGCGTCGAAGTCTGCGTCGGTGAATCCCGCGAATGACACGGCGCGGACCATACGCCCACCGCTCCCCGATTGGAACCACCACCTCGTTGCCCGTCGGGGCCGAGGACCTATACCTTTGCGCGCCATGACGACCGCACGCACCGTCCGCGCGCCCCGGGGCGCCTCCATCACCTGCAAGGGATGGCTCCAGGAGGCCGCCTACCGGATGATCCAGAACAACCTCGACCCCGACGTGGCCGAGCGCCCGCAAGACCTGGTGGTCTACGGTGGGACGGGGAAGGCGGCGCGGAGCTGGGAGGCCTTCGACGTGATCCTCCGGGAGCTGCGGACGCTCGGGTCGGACGAGACGCTGCTGGTGCAGTCGGGCAAGGCGGTGGGGCGCTTCCGCACGCACGAGGACGCGCCGCGGGTGATCCTCGCCAACTCCCTGCTGGTGCCCAAGTGGGCCACCTGGGAGCACTTTCGCCGCCTGGAGGCCCAGGGGCTCATCATGTTCGGGCAGATGACCGCGGGGAGCTGGATCTACATCGGCACGCAGGGGATTCTCCAGGGCACCTACGAGACCTTCGCCGAGGCCGCCCGCCAGCACTTCAACGGCACCTGGAAGGGCCGCTGGATCCTCACCGCGGGCCTCGGCGGCATGGGCGGCGCCCAGCCCCTCGCGGCCACGATGAACGGCGCCTCCTGCCTCGCCGTGGAGGTCGACCCCTGGCGCGTGGAGCGCCGCCGCGAGACCCGCTACGTCGACCGGGCCACCCGCTCGCTCGACGAGGCCCTCGGGTGGATGCGGGAGGCCCGCGCGACCGGGGAGGCCGTGTCCGTGGGGCTGGTGGGCAACGCGGCGGAGGTCTTCCCGGAGATCGTACGGCGGGGTGAGCTGCCGGATTTTGTGACGGAGCAGACCTCCGCGCACGACCCGCTGCAGGGCTACGTGCCGCCGGGCCTCTCGCTCGACGAGGCCGCGGCGCTGCGGGTGAGCGACCCCGACGGCTACGTGACGCGGGCGCGCGCCGGCATGGTCGCCGAGCTGCGGGCGATGATCGAGATGCAGAAGCGCGGGGTGTTCGCGTGCGACTACGGCAACAACATCCGCGGCGAGGCGCAGGTGGCGGGGATGACCGACGCCTTCGACATCCCGGGCTTCGTGCCGGCGTACATCCGTCCGCAGTTCTGTACGGGGCGGGGGCCGTTTCGCTGGGTGGCGCTGTCGGGCGACCCGGAGGACATCGCCGTCACCGATCGTGCCGTGCTGGAGTGCGTCCCCGACGACCCCTCGCTGCACCGCTGGATCAAGCTGGCCTCCGAGCGCGTGGCCTACCAGGGCCTCCCGGCGCGCATCTGCTGGCTGGGCTACGGCGAGCGGGCGCGCGTGGGCCAGCGCTTCAACGAGCTCGTGCGCGACGGCAAGGTGAAGGCCCCCATCGTCATCGGCCGCGACCACCTCGACTGCGGCTCGGTCGCGTCGCCGCACCGCGAGACCGAGGCCATGCGCGACGGCACCGACGCCGTGGCCGACTGGCCGATCCTCAACGCCCTCGTCAACTGCGCCGCGGGGGCCACCTGGGTGAGCGTCCATCACGGCGGCGGCGTCGGCATTGGCAACTCGATCCACGCCGGCATGGTGGTGGTGGCTGACGGAACCGATGCAGCCGCCCGACGCCTGGAGCGCGTCCTCACGAGCGACCCGGGGATGGGCGTGATTCGGCACGCCGACGCGGGCTACGAGGTCGCGACGGACTTCGCCGCGAGCCACGGCGTCCACGTGCCGCACCGGGCGCAGTGACCGTGCGCGTCGCCGCCGACACCCTCCTCCGCCACGCCCGCGAGCTCCTCACGATGACGGGCGAGCTCCCCTCGGTCGACGCGAAGGGGAGCTGGGACGAGGGGCCGCTCGGCATCGTGCGCGACGGCGCCGTGGCCGCGAAGGACGGCGTGGTGGTGGCCGTGGGGACGACCGCGGCGGTGGAGGCCGCGGTGACGCTCGACGCGGGCGCCCGGGTGGTCGACGTCGGCGACGCGCTGGTGGCCCCGGCGCTCATCGACTGCCACACGCACGCGCTCTTCGTCGGCGATCGTTCGGACGAGTACGGTCTCCGCGTGCAGGGCGCGACGTACGCGGAGATCGCGGCCCGCGGCGGGGGCATCGCGTCGAGCGTGCGGGCGCTGCGGGCGGCGAGC
>JBILLV010000658.1:0-2670 GCA_044375895.1 Polyangiales bacterium
TTCGTGTACGTGGAGGGCACCCTCGGCTACCCCGACGCGAAGGACCTCTTTCCGGGGTATAGGGCATCCGATGGCCCTGCCCGTCAAGCACCCCGCAGCGCCCGTCCCACGCCCCGCGGGTGTGCTCGCTCGGGACCGTGTGTGTACAGCCCAGCGGCCCGTCGTGCAGTGTTGCTGTCGTGGCCTCCTTCAACCGCGACGTGGCGACGCGCCGCGAGGTCGACGCGGAGGCCAGCGAGCGTCCCGCGTCGGCGCCATCGAGGCGCCGCAGCAGCCGCGGCGGCGTCGGTCACGCCGTCCAAGATTCCGCGCCCTGCCCGACAGACCGGTCGACGTCCCGCGTCGGCGGCGTGAAGATCGGGAGGATGTCCCGCATCGCCGTCACGCCCCGTCGCGCCTCGCTGCTGGTCGCGCTGCTCGCCCTCGGATGTCGTCACCCGCCCGCCGCCGCGCCCGCCGCCGCGCCCGCCGCCGCGCCCGCCGCCGCGCCGGCAACGCCCGCGGCGACGCAGCCATCGCCGGCGGACCCTCCCGCACTTGAGCCCGGTCTCGTGGAGGCGGCCCGCGCGCTCGGCGTCGACCTCTCCGCGGGCCCGCCGCTTCGCCTCGACCTCGACGGCGACGGCAGCGTCGACGCCTATGTCCCGGCGTCCTGCGCGGCGCTGCGGCGCAACGGGGCGGGGTGGCGGAGCGAGCGGCTGAGCGCGCTCTCGCAGCCCGAGAACAGCGTCTGCCACACGCCGCTGCGCGTCGGCGCGCGGGTGCTCGTGCCGGTGACCGCGCCGGGCCACGAGACCGACGAGGGGCGATCGTACACCTGGGAGGAGGCCGACCTCATCGCGTTCCCCCGCGACGCAGGGGCCGTCGCGGCGTGGGGCGGCCGCGTCGAGACGAACGTCGGGCATGGCGGAGACTTTCGCTTCGAGGCCCTGGGCGCCGACGCCGTGCGGGTGAGCGCCGCCCTCGGCGACGCCGCGCCGCCGGGCAGCGAGGGGCCGATGTCGCTGGTGCTGCGCTTCGACGCCCACGGCGCCCTCGCCCCGAGCTCGTGCTGGCAGCGCGTCGCGCCGCCGACCGCACCCTCCGGCGCGTCGCGCTGCAGCGTGCGGGCGTCGTCGTCGCTGCACCTCCGGGACGCGCAGAGCCTCACACGGGAGACCGCGACCGTGGTCGCCGCGGGCAGCACGCTGGAGGTGCTCGCGAAGGGCACGTTGCTCCGCGGGGTCGCGACGCTGCACTGCGTCCGCACGCCGCGGGGGCTGACGGGGTACGTGTTCCTGACGCCGGCGGAGACCGCGGGATGTCCGAGTCTGCCGACGGTCGAGTAGCGTGCGACGAGGACGTGTGGGCGGCCTCGCCCGAGGGGATGAGAACCCCAACGCCGTGTCCGTTCGAAGCGACCGGAGGTGCGTTCGGTCAGGCTGCTTCGCCCAGGCTTCGCCCTGCGCTACGGAAGCCCCCGGGATGCACGGTCAACGGATGCTTCCGCCGCGAGGGGGTGACCGACCCGGTCTGTCTTCTCGCTGCGATCACCGCGGCGTGTGCGCTCGACGGGCAGCGACCTCGCGCGAGGCCTGCCCGCACGACGGCGTGCGCTTCGCCGCGATGACGCCCTCGGCGGGAGACCGCCCCGCGGTGACCACGACAGCAACACTGCACGACGGGCCGCTGGGCTGTACACACACGGTCCCGAGCGAGCACACCCGCGGGGCGTGGGACGGGCGCTGCGGGGGTGCTTGACGGGCAGGGCCATCGGATGCCCTATACCCCGATGCGATACCTCCTCCTGCTCACAGGGTGCCTCACCCTCCTCGCCCCGATGGTGTACGCGATGGTCGCCGACGCCGCGGACAAGCCCCGGCGCGTCGAGGCGTGGTTGCTCCTCCAGGGCGTGACCGTGGTGTCCTTCGGCCTCGCCGCGTGGCTCCGCGCACGCGAGATCGGCGCGTGGCCTCGTCGCGAGGGGACCATCGTCACGTCGAAGCAGACCGGAGCGCTCGGGCAGGGCATTCTCGCGATGCGCGTCGAGGTCTCGCACGGCAGCGGGATGCTCGATCGGGTGGTCACCACGGTGCGCGTGCCCATGGCGGAGGTTCAGCGCTACGCCGTCGGGGCGAAGGTGTCTGTCGCGGTGAACCCTCACAACCCGCAAGAGGGCAGCGTCGTCTGATCCTTCAGGGCGAGAGTGTGCGCGGGCGTGCACATGTTCAGATAGGGGGTGGGCGTAGGCACCGGCATGGGCGTGATGCGCACGCGATCCGGGCCTCGTCCCCGCGCTCGCGCCGCGTGCGGTCGCCACCGTAGCGGCGCTTCACTCGCGGAGGGCTCGACCGGCAATCCCCCGTGGCAAGTCGTTCTGTTTCGAAGAACGACATCAAACGTATATTCTTATTTTCACGAAACGAATCCGACCATAGAAAACCATCATGAGCTCCACCGCCTCGTCGAACGGGCCGACAACCATCCTCGTGGTCAAGGGCCAGGGCATCGGCCCTGAGTGCATCGAGGCCGCCCAATCGGTGCTCGCTGCCACCGGGCTCTCGTTCGTGTACGTGGAGGGCACCCTCGGCTACCCCGACGCGAAGGACCTCTTTCCGGGGTATAGGGCATCCGATGGCCCTGCCCGTCAAGCACCCCGCAGCGCCCGTCCCACGCCCCGCGGGTGTGCTC
>JBILLV010000305.1:0-11141 GCA_044375895.1 Polyangiales bacterium
GCGGGGGTGAGGGCGCGCGGCAGCGCGGAGAGGGGGCCGTGACGAGCGGCACCGTCACACGGTCCGCGATGCGTCAACGGCCAAACCTGAGTCAGAGCCGGGACGGGCGGAGGGCCACCTGGATGCCGCGGCCGCCCACCACGCCGAGCTCCTCGGGGGAGAGCGTCTCGATGCGGGCGTTGCGCTCCACCAGGGCCTGCACCTGCACCAGCACGTCGGCGTCGATGGCGTCGCTGCCCGAGCTCTGCCCGATGCGCGCGGAGGTCACCTGGCCGCTCGCGTCGAGGGTCACCCGCACGCTCATCGTGGTGCGCTCGCTCCCCGTCAGCGTCGTCGTCAGGTGGATGTTCGCGTAGAAGAACTCCTGCAGCTTCGCGACGGCCCCGCGCGACGCCGCGTTGGGGTCGGTGGTGGTGCCGTGCTCGCTCCCGGTGGGGTCGCCCGGGCCCGGCGGCGCGGTGGGGTCTGACGCCTGCTCGGCCGCGGCCATCTGGGCGATCCGCTCGATCTCCGCGAGGTCTTGATTGCCTCGGGCGGGGCGGCGGCGGCCCGTGATGATGGCGTTCATGTACTCGTCGGCGCCGGCGTCGGGGCGGAGCTGGACGGCCGTCGGGTCGCGCGAGATGGCCACCTCGCGCGGCGCCTCCCGCTCGGCTCGCGTGGGCGTCTGTCGATGCACGATGCGCCGCGGGTCGAAGTCACCACCGCCGCGCACCATGAGCTGCGTCTCGATCACCTGCGGCGGCGCGGCGGTCGTCTGGACGGAGACGTTCCCTTCCTTGCGGCCGAGGCGCATGGAGGTGACGGCGACGGCGAGGTGAACCACCACGGTGAGGGTGAGACCCATCGCCACACCGCGCCCATCTTCGCTCGGTGGCGCGCGGCGGCTCGACACGCCCTGGAGCGTCGGGGTCGCGACCGTCGGGAGGGAGATGCCCTGCGGGGGCGTGGCGTCGTCGTCGGGGCTGCGCATGAGGGATTCGACCGGGCGCTCCCGGTGTATCACTGAAGTCGTCGTCCGGGGACGTCCTTGGTGGCCCCTCGCGGTCGCACAGGATCATCCCATCGGGTGGGGAGGCGCAAAGAATCATACACCCCCGCACGGGGTCACCTGGCGGGATTCCCAGGGATTTCCGCGTGGCACCACCCTTGCTCAAGGGACAGTCACCTCAACCCCTACGGAGCCTGACCGACCATGTGCGTGACCCCTGCCAGCCTGCCTGAGTCCACCGTTTCGATGCAGCCGGTGCCTCCGGAGCTTCGCCGCAAGGTGGAGGCGGCGTTTCGGTCGTACGAGTCGCGGCTCTACCACGCGGCGCTGCGCATCACGCGCAACCCCGACGACGCCTGGGACGCGGTGCAGGAGGGGATGGTGAGCGCGCTCCGCCACGCCGAGCGCTTCCGCGGTGACGCCGCCGTCGCGAGCTGGCTGTACAGCATCGTGGTGAACGCCGCCCTCTACCAGCGCCGCCGCGCGTCGGCGCGCCGCCGGGGCAACGACAAGTACACCGAGAAGGTGTGGCCCGAGGCCGAGCACTCCATCGAGGCGGGCACCACCCACAACGACCCCGAGCAGTACCTCCAGGCGCGCATCGAACTCTCGCGGGCGATGGTCCACGTGATGGCGCTGCCGACGGAGAAGCGCGACCTCCTCATCGAGTCGATCGACGGCGAGTCCTGCGCCGACCTGGCCGTCGCCCACGACGAGCCCGTGGCCGCGATCAAGAGCCGCCTCTGGCGCACCCGCGTGTCGCTCCGCGAGCGCATGGGCGTGGCCGCCGCCGCGTAGCGCGTCCCTCCCGTCTGCGGCGCTCATGTCTGACGCACGCAACCTCCCAATCGCGGTACCTTCGGGCCTCACTGGTGCTCTCTTCGAGCGCCACCAAAGGGAGTGCCCATGAACGGTCCACCTCGCTTCCGTCTTCCCCGTCTGGCGTCCGTCGCCGCCTTCCTCGCGGCCTTCGCGCTGGCCTCGCCCGCCTCGGCCAACCCTGACAACCAGGGCCTCGGCGACGGTCACGGCGGCGCCTTCACGGCCACGTCGCCCGCGCAGACCATCAACACCTTCACCGCGGTGACGGCCCCCGCGGCGGCGGGCGCGCGCGCCGTCACGGTCGCTTCGGCCATGGGCATCGTCGCGGGCGACCTCGTGCTCGTCTGGCAGGTGCAGGGCGGTACGCTCCCCTCGGGCGCAGCGGGGCCCGTCGACCTCATCGCGGGCCAGGTCGGCGCCTACGACCTCGTGCGCGTGGCCTCCGTCGCCGACACCACCCTCACGCTCGCGACGCCCCTCACGGGCAGCTACGCCGCGACGGGCGCTCAGGTGGTTCGTGTCCCCGAGTACACCACCGTGGCCGTCCCCGCGGGCACCTCCCTCACCGCCCCCGCGTGGAACGGCACCACCGGCGGCGTCGTCGCCTTCCTCGCGCGCGGCGCCGTCACGCTCACCGGGACCATCAGCGCCAACGGCCTCGGCGGCCGCGGCGGCGCCGTCTCCGAGAACCTCTGCAACGCCTCCTGCGCGTGCGCGGCGAGCGACGACGTCGGCACCCTCGACGACCCCACGTGCGGCCAGGGACGTCGCGGCGAGGGCCTCGACCGATCGACCACGGGCTTCGGCCCCATGGCGTGCGGTGTCGGCAACCGCGCGACGGGCGGCGGCGGCGGCGGTCACATCAACGCCGGCGGCGCGGGCGGCGGCAACGGCGGCGCGGGCGGCAACGGCGGCGACGCGTGGTGCACCTCGCCCGCGCAGCCCGTCGGCGGCAGGCCCGGCGCGGCGGTGCGGGGCTCCCTCGTCGATCGCCTCACCTTCGGCGGCGGCGGCGGCGGCGGCCAGCAGAACAACGCCTCGTCTTCACCGGGCAGCGCGGGCGGCGGCGTGGTGTTCTTCCGCGCCCTCTCGCTCGCGGGGGCCGGATCGATCACGGCCAACGGCGCCGCGGTCGGAGCGACGGGCGGTGACGGCGCGGGCGGCGGCGGCGCGGGCGGGTCGGTGCTCGTGCGCCTCGCCTCCACCGTCGTGTGCGGATCGGTGCAGGCCGTCGGTGGCGCGGGCGGCGAGGTCGGCGGACACGGCAACGGCGGCGGTGGCGGCGGGGGACGGGTTCAGTTCGACTCGGGGGTGGTCTCGGGCTGCGCGATCTCCGTCAACGGCGGCGCCAATGGCGGCGGCTGGTCGGGCGCGACGCCGGGCGCGGCGGGCGTCGTGGCCCCCAACGACGGCCCCTTCGGCTGCGCGACCAACGCGGGCTGTTCGGGCGCGACCCCCATCTGCGACACCGCCTCCCGCGCGTGCCGGCCGTGCGCGGCGGACGGCGAGTGCCCCGCGTCGCTCCCGGTGTGCGGCGCGTCGGGCGCGTGCGTCCGCTGCACGGCGATGCGCGCGTCGGCCTGCACCGGCGCGACCCCCGTCTGCGACGCGACCACCAACACCTGCGTGGCCTGCCTCGCCAACGCCGACTGCCCCGCGTCGGCGCCGGTCTGCAACACCACCACCCGCACGTGCGGGCCGTGCACCGCCGACACGTCGTGCGCGGGCCGCACCGACACCCCCGCGTGCAACACCACCTCGGGCGCGTGCGTCGAGTGCACCGCCGCCAACCGGACGGCGTGCACGGGCATGCCGCCGCTGTGTGATGTCGCGCGTGGCACCTGCGCGGCGTGCCTCACCGACGCCGACTGCTCGCCCATGACGCCGGTGTGCAGCCCCACCTCGCGCACCTGCGTGGCCTGCACCGCGGACGCCCAGTGCGCCGCGCGCACCGACACCCCCGCGTGCAACGCGACCTCCGGCGCCTGCGTGCGCTGCACCGCCACCAACGCCGCCGCGTGCGCCGGCGCGACGCCCGTCTGCAACGCCGCCGCGGGGACGTGCGTCGGCTGCCTCTCCGCCGCCGACTGCCGCGGGATGACGCCCGTGTGCGACCCGACGAGCCGCGCGTGCCGCGGGTGCATGGGCGACACCGACTGCGGCGGCGCGACGCCCGCGTGCCAGGCCTCCGGCGCGTGCGGTCAGTGCTCGGCCACCCGCGCGACGGCGTGCACGGGCGCGACGGCCGTGTGCGACGCGATGACCGGCACCTGCGTCGGCTGCACGGACGCCACCGACTGCCGCGGGATGACGCCCGTGTGCGACGCGATGACGCGCGCGTGCCGGGCCTGCCGCGCCGACACGGACTGCGGCGGCGCCACCCCCGCGTGCGACTCCACCTCGGGCGCGTGCGTCGTCTGCACCGCCACCAACCGCGGAACCTGCGCCGGCTCGACCCCCGTCTGCGGTGAGGGCAACGTGTGCGTGGTGTGTGTGCCTGGCGGCGACGTGACGGCCTGCGCGACGAGCCCCGAAGGCCGCGCGTGCGTCCGCCCCGACCTGGCGATGCCGGCCTCCTGCGGCTGCGCCACCGACGCGGACTGCGCCGCGGATCGGATGTGCGACAGCGCCACCCGCCGCTGCGCGCTCCGCCCCGACGCGGGCGCCGACGCAGGCGCCGACGTGAGCGAAGACGTCGCCGCCGACGTCGCGAAGGACGTGGCTGCGGAGGCGGGCGAAGACGCGGGCATGGACGCCGTCGCTGACGTCGGCAACGACGCGGTGGTGGACGTGGCCGTGAAGGACACGCCGGTGATGCCGCCCGGGGACGGGCCGATCGCCGACGACACCGCGTCGCCCGTAACGCCTTCGGTCACAGGCGACGGCTGCGGCTGCGCGACGCCGGGCACGGGCACCCGCTCGTCGCAGGGCGCGTTCGGCCTCCTCGCGCTCGCCGCTTCGCTCGCCACCCGCCGCCGTCGCCGCGCGGCGTAGGCCCCCACCAACCCGCGATCCCCTCCGTTACGCCACCGCGCGCGGCGCTGCCAGCGCCGCGCCGCGGTACACGGCGAGGATGCGCGCCATCACCGCGTCCCAGGTGTACCGCTCCAACACGCGGGCGCGCCCGGCGAGGCCCTGCGCGCGCCGGGCGTTGGCGTCGAGCGCGAGGACGTCGGCGAGGGCGGCGGCGAGCGAGTCGGCGTCTCCCGCGCGGAAGCAGCGGCCCGCGCCCGTGTCGCGGATGAGGTCGGCGACGGCGCCCTCGTCGGGACCCACCACGAGGGCGCCCGACGCGATGGCCTCCACCGTGGAGAGCGAGAAGGTCTCCGTGCGGCTCGGCACCACGACCACGTCGCTGCTGGCGAGGACGCGGGCCACGTCGGGCGAGGCGTCGAGGTAGGGGCGTACGCTCACCGCGGGGTGGGAGCGCGCGTGCTGGGTGAGGCGGTCGCGCATCGGTCCGTCGCCGACGAGCTGGAGGCGGGCGCCGGTGCGCGCGGCGACGCGGTCGAAGGCGTCGAGGAGGAGCGGTAGCTCTTTGTCGACGGTGAAGCGGCCCGAGTAGGTGACCACCGGCGCATCCGCGGTCACTGCCTCGACGCGGGCGTCGGGTGAGAACACCGCCGGGTCGACGCCGAGCCCCACCTCATGGACGCGCGGGAAGCCTCGCCGCGCGAGCTCCCGTGACACCGTCGGGGACGCGACCAGCGTGGCGTCGTAGCGCCGGTGCTGCAGCCGGAGGACGCGCCACACCACCTCGGCGAGCGCGTCGCCGGCGCGCTCGCCGGGGAGCGCGTGGGCGATGTTCTCCACCACCTGACGGGGGTGGCTGTGGAAGAAGCCCACCACGCGCGGCGCCCGCGGGAGCTTGCGCGCGGCGCGGAGCGCGAGGTCGGGGAGCACGTAGTGGCTGGCGATCTCGATCACGTCGGGTTCGAGCGCGTGGATGAGGTCGCCGACGCCCGCGTGGAGCCCGAAGATGCGGTACGCGGGGTTGCCGGGCATCGGCGGACCGGGCAGACGGTGGAGCGTCCCGCCGCCGAAGGGCTCCGCCCCGCGGGCCTCGCCGGGGACGGCAAAATGACACTCCACGCCGAGCGGCGGGAGGGCGCGCGCCTTCTCGCGGTAGTACCGCTTGATGCCGCCGCAGGAGCTGGAGAACGCGCTCGTGATGTCGAGCACTCGCATGGCAACGCCTCAGGATTTGGGCCGCATCATCAATGTGACCACAGCGGACCCGTGAGATGCCTCCTAGCGCGATCGCGGCGCGCTGTCGCTTGCGGTTCTTTCGCCGCACAGGTGTCGCCCAGAAGCGACGGTCGCTACCGGGCGAGCAGCCGGTCGTAGACGGCCATGGTGCGGGCGACCATCTGGGCGCGGGAGAAGCGCCGGGTGGCGTGCTCGAAGCCCCGCTGTCCCATCGCCGCGCGGGCGTCGCCGTCGAGCGCGAGGAAGCGTTCGAGCGCGCGGGCGACGTCGTCGGCCGCGGGGGAGGCCGCGACGAGGCCCTCGACGCCGTCGGTGATGAGCGCGTCGGCGTTGGCCTCGGGGGTCACCAGCGCGGGGACGGCGCAGGCCATCGCCTCGATCACCGCGTTGGGCAGGCCCTCGTAGCGCGACGGGAGCAGCACGAGGTCGCTCGCGGCGAGGAGCTCGGCGACCCCCGCGACGTGCCCCGGGAAGCGGCACCGCGCGGAGAGTCCCCGCGCCCGCGCTTCGAGCTTCACGCGCCGGCCGTAGACGAGCAGCGAGTCGCGCCCGGCGAACACGATGCGCAGTGACGGAGGGAGCTTGCCCTGCGCGTCGAGGGGGCTGAGGGCGGCGAGGACGGCGAGCTGGTTCTTCTCGGGGGAGAGGCGGCCGGGCATCACCCAGAGGGGCCCCGCGTCGGCGTCCCACGTGCGTCGCACTTCGCGGCGGCGCTCGGGGGTGAGGGGGTGGAAGCGGGTGAGGTCGGCGCCGTTCTCCACCACCTCCACCTCGCCGGGGGCGAAGCCGATGCCGAGGAGCGTGTCGCGGATGCCGACGGAGTTGACCACGGTGACGTCACCGTAGCGGCGGGTGAGGCGCTCGCCGAGGTTCTGCGCGGGGGTGAGCGTGGGGCAGCGGACGGAGGCGACGACGTGCGGAACCCCGACCGCGCGGGCCACGACGCGGCCGAGGGCGTTCTCCAGGCCCTTCACGGTGTGGACGATGTCGGGGCGCTGCTCGCGGAGGGCGCGGGCGAGCCGGGCGACGCCCCAGGGGGTGGGGAAGAGCGCGTCGTCGAGGCAGTGGGTGTGCGCGAGGTCGAGCGACTCGCCGAGCTGGTCGACGGGCTCGCACACGATGAGCGACGGGGTGAAGCGCGCGCGGTCGAGGCCCTTGATGAGCTCCGCGAGCTGCCGCTCGGCGCCGCCCTGCACGAACGAGCTGATGAAGTACGAGACCCGAACCGGCGCAGTCATCGGCGCGAAGGTAGCAGAAGCGCCGCCCTCACCACGCCCTCTTCACCGCCGCGAACGACGCCCCCGGCGCCCGCTCCTGCGCCCGCGCGACGAGCCGCGCCCACGACGTCTCCACGTCCGCGCGCTCCGCTGCGGTGAGCGCGCCGAAGTGCTTCACCGCCCGCTCGACGCCCGTCACGTACGCGCGCAGCGCCTTCACCCCCGCGGCCTCCGTGAGCTCCCCCTTCATGATCTGCTTCGCCGCGGCCACGTAGCCCGAGCACGCCATCCCCTTCCGCTGACCATCGGGCCACCGGCGCAGCGGGTAGTCGGCCGTCGCGAACAGCTCCACGTCGTCGATCGGCGCCTTCATCTTCACGCGGCGGTCCTTGCCCCAGCGCGCGGCGAGCGCGGCGGCGTCGCGCTCGTGGAGGCCCCAGGTGCGAACCTCCTGAAGCGCCGGGAAGGCCGACAGCGCGGGCAGGCGCGCGACGTCGACGTCGACACAGCCCGTGAGGTACAGCGCGCGCAACGCCCGCAGCCGCGCGAGCGCGTCGCTCGACCGCAGCCGCCCCGGCGCCCCCTGGAGCGTGAGCGCGCGCACCCGTTCGAAGGCCGCCACCTGCGCGAGGTCGAGCGCGGCGAAGCCCGCCACGGTGAGCGTGTGCACGGCGCGCAACCCCCGCAGCGCGCCGAGATCGTCGCGGCCCGACAGCTCGGCGCGGAGCTCGATGGCCGCCCCGTCGTCGAGCGCCTCCACCGTCACGGGTCGCTGCCCGTCGAGCCCGAGGGTGAGCGCGTCGAGCGACGGCGGGAGGCGCAGCGTCGCGAGGCCCGTGGGGCGAAGCTCGCAGTGGGTGAGGCGGGTGTCACGCAGATCGACGGTCTCCGCCGCGAACGACCCCCACGCGACGGTGCTCACCATCGGCCGCGTCGCCAGCCACGCTTCGAAGCCCGCGACGTCGCCGTCCACCGTGATCGACATGAGGCAGGGCAGCGCGTCGAGCATGTGCCAGTCGAAGCCGTGGGCGTCGCCAGCGTGCTGTGACGCAGGGGTGGAGGCGGCATTGCCGAACGTGAGGTGCAGCGCGTGGGCGCGACGCTCCACGGATCGCGGGCCGGATGGGAGGTTGAGGGTCACGCGCTCGGTGCTGGCCGCCCCGCGTTGGTACGCCTCCCGCGCCGACTCTGGGAGCTGCCGCCAGCGTTGATCGTCGTAGGCGTCGTCGCGCAGGGCTTCCCACGCCGCGAAGACGCGCGGGTTGAGATCGTCCAGCGGGACGGCGTCGCGCACGCCGAGGGAGAGGTAGTCGGGCGGGAGGTCGCCGACGACGCCGTAGAGCGCCACCTCGTCGGCACCGACGCGGCTGCGACAGGTGAGCGGGCGGGCCGCGATCGCGTCGAGCGTCGGGCGCTGGTCGCTGACGTGGTCGAGCACGACCGCCACCACGCCCTTCGTGGAGACCTGAAGCACCTGCGAGGCCCCCCACACGCCGCGGGGGTGGGGCATCGCGAACACTTCGCCTGGTTTGAGGGGGGGCCGCTTGGGCATGGCGCGACGGTAGCATCAGCGGCCGACCGCTTCCGCGATACGGTCTGTCGTCCGTCATTGGCGGCCTTACGGTCGCCTTCTACGAGGGGCGTCGGGGCCGTCGTTCTTCGTTTCGTTGGGGGCGACCCTACGGTCCCAGCGACGGACGACAGACCGTATCGCGGAAGCGGTCGGGCGTTGATTCTCGTCGCCCCAAAGCCCGCCTCGCCGCGCAAAAGACCTACTACGAATGTCTGGCTCGGGCACCCGCCTGTCTGGCTTGGGGACTTGCCTGTCGGGTTCGGAGTCTTGCCTGTCGGGTTCGGGCGTCTCCCTGTCGGGTTCGGGCCTTCGCTTGTCCGAGGAGGGCATCCGCCGCGTCAGCGCGTGCGGCGAGTCCTCCGGCGTGCACCGAGCGCGACACCCGCGAGCGCCACGAGCAGCCACGACCCGGCGCGCGGCGACGAGCCCGGCGTCGCGCAG
Source organism: Polyangiales bacterium (assembly GCA_044375895.1). GTDB lineage: Bacteria > Myxococcota_A > Polyangia > Polyangiales > CAISKJ01. The sequence continues at coordinate 9,254 of JBILLV010000305.1, forward strand.
CCGCATCCGCCGTCGTTGGCCCCGCTCCCAGTGCCCGTATCGGCCGTCGCGGCGTCCTGGTTCGGCGTGGGCGCATCGGGCGGGGGCTGCATCGCGTCGGGCGGCGGCGCCATCGCATCGGGCGGCGCCATCGCATCGGGCGGCGGCGCCATTGCATCCATCGGCGGCGCGACGTCCACCGGCGGCTCCGGCGTCTGGTCGCGCGGCACGTCGGGCACGAACTCCGACGCGTCCTCCACATCAGCGCTCGCATCCGGGCCGGCGTCGGGCATCGGCACGCACGGGGGCTCGTCGGTCATCCCGTCGCAGTCGTCGTCTTCGCCGTTGCACACCTCCGTCGTCGGCGCGCGGGTCACCGTGTCGTTCGGGCAGGCGTCGCTCATCCCCGTGCAGCGCTCGGCCGGGTCGCAGGCGGCGATCGAGGTCGACACGCGACACACCGTCTCCGCCGCGGCGAAGACGTCGTCGGGGCACGCGGCGCTCATCCCGGTGCACATCTCCGGCGCGTCGCAGGTGCCCGCGGCCGGGCGGCACACGGCGGTCGACAGCGCGAGGCCGTCGCTCGGGCAGGGGGCTCCGGCACCGTCGCAGGTCTCGGCGAGGTCGCAGGGGCCCGCGGCGGGGCGGCAGACGGTCAGCGCCGGGCGGTTGCCCCAGCCCGTCGCGGCGCTCGCGGTGAGCGGAGCCACGCACCGCTGGCAGGCGTTGGCGGGGTTGACGGCGTCGTGTGCGACGCACATCCCGTCGATGCGGCAGAAGCCCTCGTCGGTGAAGGCGTTGCAGTTGTTGTCGCGCGCGTCGCAGGTCTCGGCGGCGTCGGGGTTCACCTCGCGGCGCGTGTCGTCGCAGTCGGTGCGGGCGCCCGCCGGGGCGCAGTCTGCGCTCGGGAAGCCGTCGCCGTCGCGGTCGACACACCCCGTGGTGGGGGCAGCGAAGCTGAGCGCCACCACCTCGCCCGGCCCCGTCGCAAACGGCGTCACCGCCATCGTCGGGAACGACACCACCACCGGCTGCACCGTCGACCCGCGGCCGACGTAGAGGTTGCTCGTCCGCCCGTCGTAGAAGAGCCCGCAGTCGTTGCCCGACATCGAGGGGATGGCGATGTCGGCGAGGCGCGTGAAGGGCGCGTCGGCGCTCACGACGCGCACGGTGCCGTCGGTGGGGATGAAGAAGATGCGACGGCCCACCTCGTCGACGGCGACGGCCCCCGCGGAGTTGCCCGTCGTTCGGTTGACGTGGCCGGTGTCGACGACCGCGCCGAACGCGCCCACCGTCGCGGAGATGTTGCTGATGTCGACGGTGAGCACCGGCCCGCCGTCGCCGCCCGTCACCACCACCCGCTGCGCCCGCGTGTCGACCGCGAGCTGATCACCCACCGACGTGGGACCCGGCTCCGCGGGGAGGGCGCTGAGCGTGGTGGTGGCGACGACGGCGCCGTAGTTGCTCTCCGCGAGGCTGACGGCCCGCAGCGCGCGGGTCACCGTGTCGTAGTGGAAGAGCACCCGCCGCGGTCCGTCGACCTCGAAGGCCATCGAGCCCGACGAGGTGAGGGTGAGGTCACGGGTGGGGACGCGGGCGAGGGTGACCGGGTCGTAGGCCTGGAGCGGCGGGTTGGCCGCGCAGCAGGCGCCCCCGTACAGCAGCGAGCGCACCGGGTCGAAGGTGATGGCGCCGTTGGCGGTGCCGCGCGCGGCCGTGGCGACGACGTCGAAGGGGGCGGTGCTGCGCTGGGCGGTGATGACGCCCGTGTGCGGCGCGCCATGCGTGAAGGCGATGGCGTAGAACGACTGCGACGGGTCGACCTGCGCCGCCGCGAGCGCCGGGGCCAGCGCGACGGCAGACGTGCACGCGAGATGCGCGAGGACGGCAGTGGGCTTCATGCGGGAGA
>JBILLV010000306.1:0-11136 GCA_044375895.1 Polyangiales bacterium
GATGAGCACCGTCTGCGCCCGCGCCACCCCCTTCGACTCCACCAGAAAGAGCGGCAGAAACAGCACCACCGACGCCTGGAAGTACCCGTACGCGAAGGTGCCGAAGCACGACACCTTGATGCGCCAGGCGATGTCCCCGGCACGGCTTTGGCGCGCGTCCGAGGGGCCGCCGTGCGCGTGGGTCTCGGCGACGTCGGGGTCGAGGCGGGCGACGACCACCGCCGCCGCCGCGAGCGCGAGGGCGCCCGACACCCCGAAGGCGGCGGCCGTCGGGGCGGCCTCGATCACCCCGCGGGCGACGAGCGGACCGAGCACGTAGCCGAGGGCGACCGTGACGGCGTAGAGGCTGGTGACGAAGGCCTTGTGGTCGTGGCCGGCGCGCGAGAGGAGGATGGTCTCGCTCGCGACCCACACGCCGACGGAGAAGGCGCCGTCGAGTACGCGCGCGGCGGCGATGGCGCGGTAGCTGTGGAGGTGCGGGAAGGCCGTCACGCAGGCCGCGTAGCCGACGAGCGAGGTGAGCAGCACGGCCCGCGCGGAGAAGCGCCGGATGAGCGCGCCCGCGGGGAGGGACAGCAGCACGATGCCGAGCGCGAACCACGCCGCGAGCCCGCCGATGTCGCCGCGGGTGAAGTGGAGGGCGTCGAGGTGGAGCGACGTGAGCGAGATCGCGAGGCCGTAGCCCGTGCAGAGGAGCAGCGTCGTGGCGTAGACGACGAGGATGTTGCGGTCGCCGATGCGTTGGAGCACGGCGCACGGTATCGGATGCGGGCGCGCCGCGCGGGGGAAACGACCTCCCCCGGAGGGTGCGGCCCGTTGACGCACCACGGGACCAGGCCGACGCACCGGGTGGGCGCCGGACGCCCGCGGCGCCGCGAGATCGTGACGCGCGGCGGGTGGCGCAAGGGCTGCAATGGGTGCTCGGCCCGCGTGACGGAAGGTCTGCGTCCGCGACGCGCCGCCGTCTGCCACACCCCACCAGAGAGCTTCGCATGCCCGACCGCACGCCCATCACCGTCGCCCGAGGCGACGGCATCGGACCCGAAATCATGGACGCCACCCTCGAGGTGCTGGAGGCGGCCGGGGCGCGCCTCGCGCCGGAGTTCATCGACGTGGGGGAGCGGGTCTACCGCGCCGGGCAGTCGAGCGGGATCGCCGCCGAGTCGTGGGCGTCGCTGCGCCGCACGAAGGTGTTCCTCAAGGCCCCCATCACCACGCCGCAGGGCGGGGGATTCAAGTCCCTCAACGTCACCATCCGCAAGACCCTCGGGCTCTACGCCAACGTGCGCCCCTGCGTGAGCTACGCCCCCTACGTCGCCACCGCGCACCCGAAGACCGACCTCGTCATCGTCCGCGAGAACGAAGAAGACCTCTACGCGGGCATCGAGCACCGGCAGACCGACGAGGTGTACCAGTGCCTGAAGCTCATCACGCGCCCGGGCTGCGAGAAGATCATCCGCTACGCCTTCGAGTACGCGCGCAGCCACGGCCGCAAGAAGGTCACCTGCATGACCAAGGACAACATCATGAAGATGACCGACGGTCTCTTCCATCGGGTGTTTGACGAGGTGTGCGCGCAGTACCCCGACATCACGACGGAGCACGTCATCATCGACATCGGCACCGCCCGCGTCGCGTGCCAGCCCGAGCGCTTCGACGTCATCGTCACCCCCAACCTCTACGGCGACATCCTCTCCGACGTGGCCGCGGAGGTCACCGGGAGCGTCGGGCTCGGCGGGAGCGCCAACATCGGCGAGCACGTGGCGATGTTCGAAGCCATCCACGGCAGCGCGCCCGACATCGCGGGGCAGGACCGCGCCAACCCCTCGGGGCTCCTCCTCGGGGCGGTGATGATGCTCGTCCACGTGCGCCAGTCGGCGGTGGCCCAGCGCATCCACGACGCGTGGCTCCGCGCGCTGGAGGACGGCGTCCGCACCGCCGACCTCCGCGGGCCCGACGCGACGCCCCCGGTGGGGACGCGGGAGTTCGCCCGGGCCGTCACCGCCCGCCTCGGCGAGCGCCCGCGCCACTTCAAGCCGACGGCGTACCACGACGCCCCGCAGCCCCGCACCACCGCCGCGCCGCTCTATGTCCGCGCTCCCCCCGCGCGCAAGGAGATCGTCGGCGTCGACGTGTTCGTCCACGCCGCCGACGAGACCGCGGACTACCTCGCGGGCCGCCTCGCCACGCTCGCCAACCATCCGAAGCGGGCGGGCTTCAAGCTCCAGATGATCACCAACCGCGGGGTGAAGGTGTGGCCCGGGGGCTTCCCCGAGACCTTCTGCACCGACCACTGGCGCTGCCGCTTCGTGGGCGTCGCCGACGACGGTTCGCCCCGCGTCGTGAGCCACGAGGACATCCTCGCGCTCCTGGCCAACCTCACGACCGACAACCTCGACTTCATCAAGACCGAGAACCTCTGCCGCTTCGACGGGGTGGACGGCTTCGCGCTCGGTCAGGGCCAGTAACCCCTACGCGGGCAACCCCCACCCGCGCAGGATGGCCCGCAGCGCCTCGGGGGTGTCGCACGACGCCGCCCGCGGACCGCTCACGCGCGCGTCCCCCGGCGGCACGAAGGCCCCGCCGCGGAAGAGCACCGCGCGCATCCCCGCGTCGAGCGCGCCGAGGAAGTCCGCCGCCCACGCGTCGCCGATGTGCACGATGTCACCGAGCGGAACGTCCACCGCCGCCGCCGCCCACGCGAAGATCGCCCGCCCCGGCTTCTCCATCCCGAGCTTGCCCGAGTCGGCCACCACGTCGAACTCCGCCGCCCAGCCCATCTCCGCGATGAGCTCGGCGAGCTTGCCCTCGGAGTTCGACACCACCACCACGGGGACGCCCGCGCGGCGGAGGTCTCTCGCGACGTCGATCATGCCCGCGATGGGCTTGCGCCAGAGGTTGGCGCGCGGCTGCTCGTCCCAGAGCCAGTCGACCAGCTCGCCCGGGCGCTCGGTGACGCCCGCGTCGTCGAGCCACGCGCGCATGAGCACCTTCCACGGGTGCCCGCCGTGGCCCGCGAGGACGGCGTTGTTGTAGGCCCGCCACGCCGCGGTGGTGGCCCGAGCGAGGGCCTCCGGGGCGCAGCGCACCCCCCGCTCAGCGAGGCGGCGCGAGAGCATGTCGGTGTCCACCTCGGCGAGCGTCTGGCCGAAGTCGAAGGAGACGGCGCGGGCGTCGTTCATCGCGTACAAAACCCTTCGTAGTCGAGGTATTCGGTGATGCTGGGCGACTCCCCGCACAGCGGGCACCCCGGGTCTCGCCGCAGCTTGAACTCCCGGAACTTCATCCCCAGCGAGTCGTACTGCAGCAGCCGCCCCGCGAGCGGATCGCCCTTCTTCAACAGCAGCTTCACGGCCTCCGTCGCCTGGATCACGCCGATGAGTCCCGGCAGCACGCCGAGCACGCCGGCCTCCTGACACGACGGGGCGAGGTGAGCGGGCGGGGGCTCGGGGTAGAGGCAGCGGTAGCAGGGTCCCTCGAAGGGGACGAAGGTGGTCACCTGCCCCTCGAAGCGGAAGATGCTCCCGTGGACGACGGGGATGCGCTTCATCACCGAGGCGTCGTTGACGAGGTAGCGCGTCGGGAAGTTGTCGCAGCCGTCGACGATGACGTCGTAGCCGGCGAAGATGCGGTCGACGTTGGCGCTCGTGAGACGCTCTTGAAACTTCACCACCCGCACGTCGGGGTTGAGCCCGCGGATCGCCGCCTCGGCCGAGTCGACCTTCGGCGTCCCCACACCCTTCGTCTGGTGAAGAATCTGCCGCTGGAGGTTGGACACCTCCACCACGTCGGGATCGACCACGCCGAGCGTCCCGACGCCCGCCGCCGCGAGGTAGAGGGCCGCGGGCGAGCCGAGGCCGCCTGCGCCCAGCAGCAGCACCTTCGCGTCGAGGAGGGCCGCCTGGCCGCGCTCCCCCACCTCGGGGAGCATGAGGTGGCGCGCGTAGCGCTCGCGCTGCTCGCACGTGAGCGCGCGCGGAACCACCGTCGGGTACCGCCGATCCTTCCACTGCGAGAAGCCTGGGTTGGCGCTCTCGACGCGGGTGTAGCCCATCTCCTGGAGCGTGCGGGCCGCCAGCAACGAGCGCGTCCCGCCCGCGCAGTAGAGCACCAGCGGGGCGTCGCGGTCGGGCGCCACCGACTCGATGCGGCTCTCCAGAAAGCCCCGCGGCACGCTCACGGCGCCAGGGATGTGCCCGGCCCGGTACTCCTCCCCCTCGCGGACGTCGAGGAGCGTGAACGTCGGGTTCGCCTCCAGCCGCTCCTTCAGTGCCTCCAGCGACACCTCGGGGACGGCGCGGCGCGTGTCGGCCATCAGCTCTTGAAACGACCTCGCCATGGGGCTCCTCTCGGGCTTCCGCGGGGCTGTCTACCACGGCCTCGCGTCGCGTTGGACGTTGACGGCCCCGCGTGCGGTCACGTAATGACCATCGCGTCATGCCACGCCTCACCTACCAGCACGCGGGCGTCGACGCCGCCGCGGGCGACGCCCTCGTCGAGCGCCTGAAGCCCCACGCGCGCTCGACCCGCCGCCCCGAGGTCATCTCCGACGTGGGGGGCTTCGCCGGGCTCTGCCGCCTCCCCATGGGCGTCCGCGACCCCGTCCTGGTGAGCGGAACCGACGGCGTCGGCACCAAGCTCAAGGTGGCCTTCGCCATGGGGTGCCACGACACCGTCGGCATCGACCTCGTCGCGATGTGCGCCAACGACGTCGCCACGGTGGGCGCCGACTGCCTCTTCTTCCTCGACTACTTCGCGACGGGTCGCCTCGAGCCCGGCGTGGCCGAGCGGGTGATCGCGGGCATCGCGGCGGGGTGCCGTCAGGCGGGCTGCGCGCTCCTCGGGGGAGAGACCGCGGAGATGCCCGGGATGTACGCCCCCAACGAGTACGACCTCGCGGGCTTCTGCGTCGGCGTCGTCGGGCGCGACCAGCTCCTCGACGGGCGCTCGGTGAAGGTGGGCGACGTCGCCATCGGGCTCTTCTCCTCCGGGGTCCACTCCAACGGCTACTCCCTCGCGCGCAAGGCGCTGCTGGAGGTGGGCGGCCACGCGCTCGACCAACCCCTCGGCGGCCTCACGCGCTCCCTCGGCGAAGAGCTCCTCGAGCCGACGAAGATCTACGTCCGCCCGGTGCTCGAAGCGATCCGCTCGGGCATGGTCCACGCGGCGGCGCACATCACGGGCGGCGGTCTGCCGGGCAACATCCCGCGCGTGCTCCCCGACGGCGTCGGCGTGACGCTCGACCTGCGCCGCTGGCCCCGCCCCGAAATCTTCGACCTCATCCAGCGGGCGGGCGACATCGAGGAGGTGGAGATGCGCCGCACCTTCAACCTCGGGCTCGGCATGGTGCTCGCGGTGGAGGCCGGCGGGGCCGACTCCGTGCTCCGTGCGCTGCGGGCCTTCGGGGTCGACGCGGCCATCGTCGGCGAGGTGGTGGCCTCCGACGCGGTCGACGACGATCGGGTCACCTTCGTCGGCGCATGACCCCCGCGGCCCCGCCCATGCGCGCCGCCGTCCTCGTCTCCGGCGGCGGCACCAACCTCCAGGCGCTCCTCGACGCGCGCGACGCGGGGACGCTCGGCGCCGACATCGTCCTCGTCGTGTCCAACAAGCCCGGCGTCGGCGCGCTCGACCGCGCGGCGAAGCACCACGTCCCCGCGGAGGTGATCTCGCACAGAGATTTCCCCACGCGCGAGTCCTTCGACGCCGCGCTGGTGGCGGCGCTGCGGGCGCGGGGCGTCGAGCTGGTGGTGCTCGCGGGCTTCATGCGGGTGGTGACGCCCGTCTTCCTCGACGCCTTCCCCGGGCGCGTCCTCAACGTGCATCCGGCCTTGCTCCCGTCGTTTCCGGGCGTCGACGCGCAGGCGCAGGCGCTGGCGTACGGGGTGCGAGTGACGGGGGCCACGGTTCACTTCGTCGACGCAGGGGTCGACACGGGTCCCATCCTCGCGCAGGCGCCTGTCCCCGTGCTCGACGACGACACCGTCGAGACGCTCCGCGCGCGGATCCTCCGGGAGGAGCACCGGCTCCTCGTGGGGGCCGTCCACGCCGTCGCCACCGGCCGCGCGCACGTCGAAGGGCGGCGCGTCCGCTTCGCCTGATCGATGCCCCGGAGCTTCTACGAAGTCGTGGTGGTGGGCGGGTCGCTGGCGGCTCTGACCACGGGCGCTCTCCTCGCGCGGCGGGGCTTTCGCGTCGCCGTCATCGGGCACGGCGCGCGGGGCGACAGCTACACCCACGACGGCCTCGCGCTGCGCCGCGGGAGCGCCTTCGCCCCCTGGCTGGAGGCCCCCGCGTTTCTCCGCGCGATGAACGAGCTCGCCCTCGTCCCCACGGTGCGGCGTCGCGCCCAGACCCGCGAGGTGGCGTGGCAGGTGGTGCTCCCGCGGCACCGGCTCGACGTCCACGTCGACCCCGAGCGCCGCCTGGCCGAGCTCGACCGGGAGTTTCCCGAGGTGCACCGCCCGGTGGAGGACTTCTACGCGGCCCTCGCACGCCACCACCCGCTGCTCGACCGCACCTTCGGCGCCGACGTGCCGTGGCCCCCCGACGGCTTCTTCGAACGCCGCGCCGTGCGCCGCGCCTCCACGGATCACCCCTTCGGCGCCGACGGCCTCGCGGGCGACATCCTCGCGGAGTTTGCGGCCGACCACCCGGTGCGCACCGTCGTCGACGCGCAGGCCCGCTTCGCCGGCGCCCACGACCCCGACCGCATGACCGCCCTCGCCCGCACCCGCCTGCACGCCGCCGGGCTCCGCGCGTGCACCCTCGCCGAAGGGGGCGCCGACGGGCTCCGCCGCGTGCTGGAGGAGCGCATTCAACAGCACGGCGGCGACGTGCGCACCCGCGAGCGCGTCGAGCGCATCGGCCTGAAGCGCGGGCGCGTCGAGACGATCACCCTCGCGGGCTCGGACGAGGAGCTCGGCTGCGGCTTCGTCGTCACCTCGCTCGATGCTGCCGCGGCGCAGCGGCTCACCGGGGCGCCCGCGTCGCGCGGGTACGCGGCGCGGATGCTCGGGGCGCGGCCGCGGTACTACCGCTACGCGCTCAACGTCGCCCTGCCCGCGGAGGTGCTCCCGGTGGGCATGGGCCCGCGCGTGTTCGCCGTCGCCGACCTCAAGCGCCCCCTCGCCGAAGAGAACCTCCTCGCCGTCGAGTACGGCGCCGCCGACGCGCAGGGGCGGGTGGTGCTCACGGCCTGCGCGCTCCTCCCGCGACCCGCCGTGGAGGAGGGCGAGGTGTACATGCACCGCGTCCGCGCGCGGGTGCTCCAGGCGCTGGAGAGCGTCGTCCCCTTCCTCGACCGCCACGCGATGGTGATCGACTCACCGCACGACGGCCTCCCCCTCGAAGACCGCGCGCGGGCCGAGCCCGTGCCGATCGAGGCGCGCTGGTCGGGCGCCGCCGAGCCGATGGAGTCGCTCGACGAGCGGCCGAGCGATGCCTTCTTCGGCGTCGGCGGGCTCCCGATGACGGGCGACATCGCGGGGATGCTCCACGTGGGGCGGCAGATGGTGCCGGGCATCGGCGAGGAGGGTGAGTTTCTCGCGGCGCTGACGGCGGCCGCGCGCATCACGCGAACCGACCGCGGCAAGGAGCGCATGCGCCGGGAGATCTGGCGCGAGGGCTGACGCTCAGGGGCGGGATTTTCGCTCGACGCGGGAGCTCTCAGGGGGGGCGTAGGCGCCGTGGAAGGCCTCACGGAAGCGCTGGTTCAAGCGGCTGGCCGCGTCCTCACGCCAGGCCTTCTCGTCGGGGCTGTGCGCGTCTGGCTCCTTCAAGAGGGAGGTGGCCTCGTCGACGAGCGCATCGGAGGCCACATCGTGGTCCTCGTCTGGTTGGTCGGCGATGGAGACAATGGGGGCGTCGGGGTCGCGTGTGGTCATGGCGTGCCTTCTTCGGGAGGGGGCGGCGGCGTGATCGAGCGCCGCAGCGTCGAGCGAGCGTGGTGGAGGACGGTGCGCGCCTCGGCCTCGGTCATGTGATGCTCCTCGGCGAGCTCCGGGATCGTCTGCCCGAACACCTCGAAGCCGATGAAGATCCCCACGGCGGTGGGCTCGAGCGCGTCGAGGAAGCGCGCCATCTCGCGGGCGAGCACGTAATCGTGGGCGCGCGGCCCGACGCCCCGATCGAGCGGATCCGCGGCGTGCTGCTCCTTGCGCACCGAGTGGAGGCGGCGGTGGTTGGCCATGCGCTGCCACGCGATGCGGAAGAGGTACCCGCGCATCTGCGCGAGCGAGGCGCGGTCGTCGGCCGGCAGCGACGCGAGCTTGTAGAACATCACCTCGAACACGTCGTGGGTGAGGTCCTCCGCCTGCGGACGGCTCGCGCCGAAGCGCCGCAGGAGCCCGAGGACGTAGCCCACGTTCTCGCGGTAGATCCGGTCGAAATCCCGGATCACCTCCCCTTCGAGGGCGAGCGCTTCTCGCGTGCTCGAGTGCATGACCTCCTCGACCCTAGCCGAAGCCCCCGCCGCGTGTCGATGGGGTGAGGGTCGCGGAAGAAAAAACTCGAATTCGACACCGCCCCCGGAAAAAGTCCCGTCTCGAGACATTTACCAGGGAGACAGTGGCTCTGAAACGATGAGCCGCTCGACTGGCGCGACGCCCTGGTGTGATCCACACGCTGTGGGGGGGTTCAGCGCGCACGCACCACTGCGGCGCAGTGTGGTGCAGCACCGTGCGTCGGCACCTGCGGGTGGCGCGACGAGGTGTCGTGACCCGCCTTGAAAACCCATTGTCTCCGACAACCCTTGCAACCCGCCGGGTGCTCGGCTTCGCAGACGACACGTTGGGGCCCATTGTACTGGCCCGCTTGGTGTCGTCGCAGCCCCGCCACCCGGCCTTGTTTGTTTTCGAAGGAGCAGGTCGACGACCGCACGGCGACGCGCACCGCCCTGACGCGTCCGTGATCCCCCCCGACGATCCACCGTGCGGTCGCGACCCGCCCCATTGCGCCGCGGTGGACTTGGGGCGGCGAAGAGTCCCCAGGGCGAGCGGAGCGACACGCGAGCGACCCCAGGAGCGCTGGGGGGCGGAGTCGATCGGACGCGACGAGAATCAGCGCCCGATCGCTTCCGCGCTACGGTCCGTCATCCGTCGCTGGCGGCCATTCGGGCGCTTTCGAACGAGGCGTCGAGTCGATGTGCGTCGCTTCGCTGGGGGCGACCCTACGGCCTCCGGCGACGGATGACGGACCGTAGCGCGGAAGCGATCGGGCGCTGATTCTCGTCGCGCCCGAAACCACCCCCTTCACATCCGCCGCACGAAGCCCGTCACCCGCCGCACGATCTCGTAGAGGTCGCACCAGTAGAAGCCCGCGCTGTTGAAGCAGTTGGTCTCCACCACGCGTAGCCCGTCGTCCACCTCGCCCACGTCGAGCACGAACACCGGCGCCGGCGCGTACCGCCCCGCCATCTCCTGCGCGAAGGCCCGCACCTCCGCGGGGACGTCGCCCGTCACCTTGAGCCGCCCGCTGCTGCGGTACTGGCTCGCGGCCACCACCTCGCCGCCCACCACCACGGTGCGCCACTCGCGCCCGAGCGCCAGCGGCGGCGCCACCTGGATCTTCGTGTCGAGCCCGAGCGGGCCGTTGCTCGCCGCCAGCCCCTCGCGCCACGACGCCACCTCACGGAAGGTGCGCACCATCCCCGCGAACTCCTTCAGGTCGTTGGCCGGGCGGATGAAGAACTCGGCCTCCGGGTCGAGGTCGCGCGCCGCGAACTCGCCCACCGTCACCACCTCGCTCACCCCGTTGAGCAGCGCCTCGCCGTAGCCCGCGCGCAGCGACTCGAACGAGAAGCGCGCCTCCTCGAAGAACACCCCCGGCGTCCAGCGCCCCTCGCGCGCCACGTTGCGCATGAGCGTCGTCGACCCGTAGAAGATCACCCGCTCCTCCGTGGGGACATCGGGCGGCGTGTCGTCGAAGGGGATCACGGTGAGCGGCGTCCACGGCACCCCGAGGCGGTCGAGGTGGAGCTTCATCTTCTCGACGTCGTCAGCGCTCCCGAGGTTGCCCTGGATGGCCCAGCGTACGGTGTTCATGGCGACGCGCAGTGGTACACCGCCGACGGGCGCCGCGCACGGGGTGACGGCTACCCGCAGCGACCGTTGTCGCACCGGAGCCCCGCCGCGCAGAGCCGCGGGGGCATCTGCGTGCCGCACGCCTCGCCGACGCCCGCCTCCAGCACGCACTGCCCGACGCGCCATGGGGACAGCAGGACGGGTCGACACACGGCCGGCGCGTCGCACGGCGCCCCCTGCTCCCGACACGCCGCGCCGGGCGCGCCGTCCCGCACGCACTCCCCAGCGAACACCGAGTTCTGGAGGTAGATGCACGTGCTCCCCGCCGCGCACACGATGGACTCGAAGCACAACGCGCCGTCCGCGGCCATCGGGTGGCAGAGCCCCTGGACGCAGCGGCGCCCGCTCGCGCACGCGCCGCCGACACCGCACGGCGGCGCGAGGGTCCCGTTGTCCTGACACACGCCCTGACCGCTCCCCGGGGGCAGGCGGCACGATGCGCCCGGCGGGCAGCGCTCGCTCAGCGCGTCCGAGCAGCGCGCCTGCAGCGCCACGGGCTGCACGCAGACGTCCCCCGATCTCCGACGGAGGCACATCAGGCCGCCGTCGCATGCGGTGTCCGTCGCGCGGCACGGCGTGCCGAGGCGCCCCCGCGCGCGGCAGCCGTCGACGGTGCACGCCCCGTCGCAGACGCGCGTGGGGTCGGTCGGGTCGCAGCGGGCGCCGTCGGCGAGGGGTTGACCGCACACCGCGACCGGCCCGTCGCCGCACAGGAGCCCGGCATCACAGCGGGGAGGGAGCCCGCGGCACCGACCGCCGAGGCTCCCGTCGCGGACGCAACGCCCCTGGTCGCCCGGGTCGGTGCTCGCCGCCGCGCGATGGCAGCGCAGGCCGGGCGCGCAGGTGTCGGACGCGAGCGTGCACCGGGCGCCGAGGGGGATCGGGTCGACGCAGCGATTCGCGCGCGCGTCACACAAGAGCCCCGCGATGCAGGCATCGACGGAGGACGCCGCGCAGCGGCCGCCGCGCACCCCGATCGAGGCATCACGAAAGCACCCGATCACGCCGCCCACCCCGGTGCACACGAGCCCGCTGTCGCAGGCGGGGGAAGCGC
>JBILLV010000659.1:0-2658 GCA_044375895.1 Polyangiales bacterium
AAGCGCCAGAGGAAGGGGCCATCGACGCAGTGTAGTGCGGCGGTGCGCAACCCCCGCTGCACCACTGCTTCGCCCGGCGGCGTTGGCGGCGGTGCGCAACCCCCGCTGGACCGGTGCTCCGCCCGGCGACGTTGGCGGCGAGGCGCAACCCCCGCTCGACCGCTGCTCCGGCCAGCGACGTTGGCGCAGTGCGGGGCGACCGTGGGGCGTCGCCCGGGCGAAGCAGTGGTGCAGCGGGGGTTGCGCACCGCCGCACTACACTGCGTCGATGGCCCCTTCCTCTGGCGCTTCCTGCGACGGAGGAAGGGGAAACGCGCGAGCGCTAGCGAGCGGGGGATGGAGGCCGCGCCGCTTGCTGCGCACCACGTGAGCTCCGACAGACCACCGGGCACTCGCTGCGACGCCCGCCGCCCGCCCGCCCCCCCACCTCACGCCGCGAGCGGCGGGCCCGCGGCGTGGCGGGGTACGCTCCCCTGCGCGGCGTCGCCCCACGGCGGCGCCGGCTCGTGCGGCTGGAGCTCGATCCACCGCGTGATGTCGCGGAGCACGAGCATCCCGACGAGGCGCCCCTCCGTCACCACGGGGAGCTGCGCGACGTCGCGGCGGGTGAGCTTGTCGAGCGCGTCGCTCACGGCGTCGTCGGGCCCGGCCGTCACGAGCGCGGCGGCGGGCGTCAGGATCTCCCCGATCGTGCGCACGTCCCAGTCTGCGCGGGGCACCTTGCGCACGTCGGCGAGGCACACCATGCCGACGAAGTTGGCGCCGTCGAGGACGGGCCACGCGCGCTCGTCGGTGGGCAGGAGCCACTCGTTGACGAAGCGGTTGAGCGAGAGGCCCGGCGTCGCCGACGGGCCCGGGCGGCGCATCAGCCGGGCGACGGTGACATCCCCGAGCGCGTCACCGATCACGGCCTTCCGCCACGAGCGCGACGCCGCGCTGAAGAGAAACCACCCGATGAACGACAGCCACAGCCCGCTGAAGAAGCCCGTCCCGAAGTACGGGAGGCGCGCGCCGAAGGCCATCGCGATGCCCGCGAGGATGAAGCACCACGCGACGCCCTGGCCCACCGCGCTGGCCTGACGGGTGGCCCGCCGGAGGTCGCCCGACGACGCCCAGAGGGCCGCGCGCAGCACCCTCCCGCCGTCGAGCGGAAAGGCCGGGAGGAGGTTGAACGCGCCGAGCGCGAGGTTCACCGGGCCGAGCCAGAGGAGGAGCGTGGAGACCGGGCCGAGGGCGGCGAAGATGTCCTTCGGGTCGGTCATCAGGTGGTCGACGTGGGTGGCGCCGAGCGCGCCCAGCGAGAGGAAGGCCACGCCGAGCGCGAGGCTCGTCACGGGCCCCACCACCGCCGTCAGAAACTCCTCGCGCGGCGTGCGGGGCGACCACTCCATCTCCGACACGCCGCCGAAGAGCCACAGGGTGACGCGGCGCGCGGGGTTGCCGAAGGCCCGGCCCACGGCGGCGTGCGACAGCTCGTGCACGAGGATCGACGCGAAGAACAGCAGCGTCGCGCACGCGGCGACCGACACGCTCTGCGCGGTTCCCCAGGCGGGGTGCCAGCGGGCGAAGACGTCCGTGAGGCTCCACGTGAGGAGCAGCGCGATGAAGAGCCAGCTCCAGTCGACGTAGACGTGCGTGCGCGCGACGCGACCGAGGCGAAGTCCGTTCTGCATGGGGATTGGATCTCCTAGCGGGCGTCAGGGCTGGGTGCGGGTGGGGGCTCGGACATGAGCCCCGGCGCCCGCGCGTCGTCGGGGAGTCGGCGACCGAGGGCCGCCTCGATGCGTCCGACGATGACGTCGGGCGTCGCGTTGGCGGGCTCGAGCACGACGTACTCGTAGCGCCCGCGGGAGAGCTCGAGCGTGATGGCCCAGGCGGGGTGCCTCACCTCGTAGAAGCACTCGCGGTGCCCGATGAGCGCGTCCTCCGAGCCGATGAGCAGCTCGCCGAGGTCGTAGGTGCCCCAGAGCATCGAGGGCTCCTTGAGGGCCACCGCGGGGATGCCCACCTTCACCGCGCGAATCGCCTCGAGGGGGACCTTCAGCGTGAAGCGCCGCGCCCGCACGACGTCGGCGCCCGTGAAGTGCGCGACGAGGTGGCCGTCGACGATCTCGATGGTGCTCATGCCGACGCCCCCCGACGGCGCGCGGAGTCGCGCCCCATCTGTGACGTCGCGCCACGCTCGTGCGGCGAGGCGAGGAGCCAGCGCAGCGCGTCGAGGGTCGCCGCGGCGTCGGCGTGGGCGGCCGTGACGGCGCGGGCGTCAGCGCGCGCGATCGCATCGAGGCGGAGCGCCTGCGCAGTGTTGCCAGGGAGAAGAGGCGTCGCGCCGAAGCGCGTGGGCGATGTCGTCAGCATGGTCGAGGACCTCCGCTTCGAGGGAGTGCAAGAAGCGGCGCAGCCAACCCGTTCGACGTGTGGGTCTCCATCTCCAACGTCCCGAATGGTTCGGCGAGCGGATGGGATGCGCATGGGCGCGCGTGGCCTCCATCCCCCGCTCGCTAGCGCTCGCGCGTTTCCCCTTCCTCCGTCGCAGGAAGCGCCAGAGGAAGGGGCCATCGACACAGTGTAAGGCGGCGAGGCGCACTTCACACTGCACCACTGCTTCGCCCGAGCGACGCCCCACGTTCGCCCCGCACCGAGCCAACGCCGCCGGGC
>JBILLV010000307.1:0-11099 GCA_044375895.1 Polyangiales bacterium
TCGCAGGAACTTCAGGTACGCGTCCATCGTTCGTGCGATGGTATACCCTCAATCCCCTCCGCCGCCATGACACGACGACACCGCGCCCTCTCGGGCATCAAGCCGACCGGTACTCCCCACCTCGGCAACCTGTACGGGATGATCCTCCCGGCCATCGCGCTCCAGGAGACGCACGACGTCTTCTACTTCGTGGCCGACTACCATGCGCTCACGACGGGCCGCGACGCCGCGAAGCTCCGCCACAACTCCAACGAGATCACCGCGACCTTCCTCGCGCTCGGCCTCGACCCGACGCGCTCGACGCTCTTCCGCCAGAGCGACGTCCCCGAGGTGGTCGAGCTCGCGTGGCTCCTCGCGTGCGTGACGGGCATCGGCCTCCTGCAGCGCGCCCACGCCTACAAGGCCGCGGTCGAGGCCAACGCGCTCGGCGAGCTCTCCCTCGGCACCTTCTACTACCCCGTGCTGATGGCCGCCGACATCCTGCTCTACGACGCCGACGTGGTCCCCGTCGGGCGCGACCAGGTGCAGCACGTCGAGATGGCGCAGGACATGGCCGGTCACCTCAACGCCATCTACGGCAGCGTGCTCCATCGGCCCGAGGCGCTCGTGCGCGCGGAGGTCGCGGTGGTGCCGGGCCTCGACGGCCGCAAGATGTCGAAGTCGTACAACAACACCATCCCCATCATCGCCGACACCGCGAAGGCGTACGAGAAGCTGGCGAAGCTGGTGGTCACCGACTCGCGCGGCGTCGACGACCCGGTCGACCCCGACACGTGCACCGTCTACCAGATCTACAAGCTCGTCGCCGAGCCCGCCGAGGCCGAGGCGATGGCCGCCGGGCTCCGCGGCACGGGCTACGGCTACGGCCACGCCAAGGTGGCCCTGGGCAAGGCGCTGGAGGCTCGCCTCGGCCCCGTGCGCGAGCGCTACCAGTCGTGGATGGCCCGGCCCGACGACCTCCGCGACGTGCTCGACGAGGGCGCCCGCAAGGCCCGCGTGGTGGCCCGCGAGGTGCTCGGTCGCACCCGCGAGAAGGTCGGCCTCCCGCCGCGCTGACGCCATGAGCCCGCCCGACGACGTCACGCGCGACGCGGTCCGCGCCGTCCTCGCGGGCACGCCCGGCCTCGGGTCGCTCGCCTCGGACGCGCTCGACAACCTGGTCGCCGAGCTCGCCCCCTTCCTCGACGCGATGCGGGCCGCCACGGACGCCGTCCCGCTGCCGCCCGAAGCCCGCTCGCTCGTGTACCTCTTCGCGTGGCGCCTTGGCGACCAGCGGCTCCCTGCGCCGACGGCCGTGCTCTGCCTCCTCGCGTGGCGCGACGCCGTCGCCACCGAGCGCGCCCGTCGGGCCGTCGACGCCGCCCTCCCGCTCCTCGTCGACGGCTACACCCGCGCCCGCGAAGACCGCGCCCGCGAAGACATCCTCGCGCAGCTCGCCGAGGCCCTCCCCGTCGCCGACCTCGCGCCCGGCGTGGCCCTCGTCACCGCCGCCGGGCCGCTCGACGGCGACGCCGCCCGCCGCCTCGCCGAGCGCGCCTCGCCCGCCTTGCTCCGCGGCAACGCGCGGGTGCTCGTGCTCGACCTCCAGGGCCTCACCGCCCCCGACGCGGGCGTCGTCACGGAGCTCTGGGCCATCGTGGAGTCCGCGCGGATGCTCGGCGCGGCGGCCGTGGTGGTGGGCGGCGAAGCGCTCGACGCCGCCGTGCGCGACGCCCCCGTCGATCGCGCAGGCGTGCTGCGCGTGCCCAGCCTCGCCGACGCCACCGAGCTCGTCGCCCGCGAGCTCGGCGTCCCGCTGGTGCGCCCCGAGGGATGGTTCGGCATGGCTCATGGAATCCTTGCCCGGGCTTCGTCGGGGAAAATCTCCCCACGAGGGGGTTGAATCGTCGCCCTGGTTCAGGCAATGCCCAAGGCATGCCGATTCAACGCCTTGTGGAGGGACACCGGAAGTTCGTCGAGACCTTCGCCCGCGCGCAGAGCGAGTACCTGCGTCAGCTCGCGGAGGAGGGGCAGACGCCTGACACGCTGATCATCTCGTGCTCGGACTCGCGGGTGATCCCCGAGCTGATCACGGGGGCCTCGCCGGGGCACCTGTTCGTGGTGCGCAACGTCGCCAACATGGTGCCCCCCGTGGCGGCGAAGAACATGACGGTGGGCTCGGCGATCGAGTACGCCCTGACGGCGCTGGGCGTGCAGCACATCGTGGTGCTGGGGCACTACGGCTGCGGCGGCATGGCGGCGGTGCGCAAGCTCTTCGGCCCGGGGAGCCTCTCGGAGAAGGGACCGCTGCCCGACACCCCCCTCACGCAGTGGTTGAAGTACGCCGAGCCCTCGTACGAGGAGGCCGTGGCGAAGGGCGTCCTCGACAGCGGCGAGTGGCTCGACACCCTCGTCGAGGAGAACGTGCTCCAGCAGCTCGCGCACGTCATCGAGTACCCCCACGTCCGCGAGAAGGCCGAGTCGGGCGCGGTGAAGCTCCACGCGTGGACGTACTCGCTCGACGAGACGCTGCTGTACTTCTTCGACGCGAAGACCTCGCAGTTTGTCCCTGGCGACAAGGCCCCCGAGCACCACGCCGCGGGCGAGCTCACCATCGGTGAGATCGAGCGCGAAGACCACGTGCGCTGAGGATTTTCCCCGCGGGCCGCGCACCCACATGGGGTAGCGTCCGCGGCATGTCGCTCGCCCAGGAAGACGCCCCCAAGACCACCCTCCGCGAAGACCTCCGGGCGCTCATGCAGTGCCCGCGTGAGCTCTGGCTCATCTACCTCGCGACCTTCCTCGAGTACCTGGGGATCTTCTCCTTCCTCCAGACGCTCCCGCTGTGGCTGTCGAGCGACTTCCACATGAGCGACAAGCAGGCCGGGTGGTGGGCCGCCACCTTCTCCACGCTGGTCTCCCTCTTCGTCTTCATCGTGGGCTCGCTCGCCGACACCTTCGGCGTGCGGCGGATGCTCATCATCTCGTTCTGCCTCGCGGCGGTGACGCGCCTCGGGATGTCGCTCGCCCCCACCGAGCCCCTCGCCATCGCCGCGCTCCTCTCCTTCGGCCTCGCCTACGCCAGCACCTCGCCGGTGCTCCAGACGGCGGTGCAGCGCGCGTCGACGAAGCGCACCCGGGCCTTCGCGTTCTCGCTCTGGTACGTGAGCTTCAACCTCTCGGGCACCCTCATCGGCCCGATGATGGACGGCATCCGCCGGAGCTTCATCGACCCGCAGACCCACGCCCTTGCGGCCCGCCCCGTCCACGTCCCCCTCCTCGGCGAGCGCGTGATGACCGCCCACGCCGCCATCCTCGGCCTCGGCTTCGTCTTCGCCGCCATCGCCGCCATCGTCGTCTTCGGCCTCCGCGCCGACTTTGAACACCGCATCGACCCCGAGGACGCCAACCTCCCCAAGGTGGAGAAGACCTCTCCCCTGGTCGCCCTCAAGGCCGTGTTCACCGACCGGGCCTTCTGGAAGTTCATGTTCCTCCTGGCGCTGCTGTCGCTGGTGCGGATGATGTTCCAGCACATGCATTTCACCTGGCCGAAGTACGTGCTCCGGATGGAGGGCGACTCCTTCCCGGCCAGCACCCTCTGGTCGGTCAACTCCCTCCTCATCCTCGGCCTCGCCCCGCTCTGCACCGCCCTCACGCGCGGCCGCAAGCCCCTGGAGGTGCTGCTCGTCGGTGCCTTCATCTCGTCGCTCAGCCCCTTCGTCCTCTGCTTCGGGTCGTCGCTCCCGTTCCAGGTCGCCATGATCCTGGTGCTCACCATCGGGGAGGCCCTCTGGTCGCCGCGCCTCTACGAGTACAACGTCTCCGTGGCGCCGCGCGGGCGTGAGGCCACCTACGTCTCCCTCGCCGCGCTCCCGTACTTCCTCGCGAAGTTTCTCGTCGGCCCCACCTCGGGCTACCTCCTCGCCCGCTACTGCCCCCCCACGGGGCCGCGCGAGCCCGCCATCATGTGGGCCATCATCGGCCTCTCCACCATGCTCGGGCCCATCGGCGTGTTGCTCACCCGCGACTGGATCACCCGCAAGGACGACGCCCCCAAACCCGCCTGAGCGCCGCTGCCAGCGCTTGACGCCGCGCCTCGCGTCGTGGCTTCGTCCTACCGCGATGTACCTCCAGGTTTTCTTCGAACCGAAGCTCGACCTCGAACGCCTCCGTCCGATGCTCGACACCTGCGGCCACTGGTCGCGGCGCAACGCCATCCGCGGCCTCAGCAAGCAGATGATGGCCACGCTCTTCGAAGCCTCGGCCGACGCCGACCCCCTCACCCTCGACGACATCGTCCCGGCGACCGAACCCCTCGTCGAGGTGATCCAGCACGGGCGCAACAGCCTGCCGCTGTTCAACAACTTCCAGAAGCGCTTCTGTAAGCCCGACGGCGAGGGCGCGGGGGACGTGCTCTGGGGCTACAACCACGCCGACACCTCCGTCTTCACGGGCCCGGGGTATTTCGTCGCCCGCATCGAAGACAAGGAGCTCGTCGTCGACTACGGCGCGCTCCCCCCGCGCAAGCCCGCGTCGTGGCCCGAGATCATCCCCAACAGCGCCCGCATCGGCCGCTTCGTCTGGGTCGGCATGGTCGACCGGGTGCGTCGGGTGTCGACCCACGTCTCCATCGGCCGCGCGTGGCGGGGCGGCAAGGCCTCCGACGACTACTTCGCCCTCTGCCGCGAAGACCCGAAGACCGCGTAGCGCCCCCTTACGTCCCGCTAGCGTTCCGACGAAGCCCGCGTGTAGCGTAGCGCTCCGTGAGCGACGCCCCCCCCGCCAATGACCCGCTCCTCGCGCCGGGCGCCGAGCTCCCCGAAGGCCACCGCGTCGAGGAGCTCCTCGCCGACGGCCGCATCGGCGCCGCCTACGTGGTGCTCTCGCCCAGCGGCGATCGTCGCGCGGCGCACGTGCTCCACGCCGACCGGGTCGACCTGCTGCGCGAGTGGTTCATCAAGTCGGCCTGGCTGCGGGAGGCGCTCGACCACCCGCACATCCCGCGCACCTGGGCCGTCGGCACGCTCGAAGACGGGCGCCCCGCGGAGGTCACCGACCTCCTCGAGGGCGAGACGCTCCGCGAGGCCCTGAGCAACCGCTCGGCGCCCATCCCCCTCGGCGTCGTGGCCCGCGTCGTACGCGAGCTCGCCGCCGTCCTCGACCACCTCCACGGCCGCGCGACGCCCGTCGTCCACCGCGCGCTCACCCCCGAGTGTGTGCTCCTCACGGCGCCCGACGGCGTGGTGAAGCTCCTCGGCGTGGGCGACGCCGACCGCCCCGAGGCCGACCCCGTACGACCCGCCTACCTCTCCCCCGAAGCGCTCGCGGAGGTCACCACGCTCACCGCGCGGGCCGACATCTTCGTGCTCGCCTCCCTCGCCTACGAGATGCTCACGGGGAACCCCGCGTTCCCCGGCACGCGCGATGAGGTGCTGAGCCGCCTGCGTGACGGCGCCCGACCGCGCCTCGCCGACGCCCGCGCGGAGATCTCCGAGGCCGTCGACGAGGTGCTCCACGGCTGCTGGGCGCTCGCGGCCGACCAGCGCCCGTCGTGCGCGATGGAGTTCGCCCTCGCGTTCAGCACGGCCCTCGGCGTCGACGACACCTCCGAGCACCCGGTCACCCACGACACCGAGACAGGAGGCACGGCCCCGCTCCAGGTGATGCGACGACGCAGCGCGCTCCTCGGCCCGACGCAGGAGGTGCCGGCGCCGGAGCTCTCGTCGCGGAGCTTCCTCAACACGGTGGAGCAGACGGAGGTGTCGGTGGCGAGCGTGCCCGACAAGGCCGCCCCGCGGCCCGCCCCTGCGCCGCGCAGCCCGCGCGCGACGCTGCGCGAAGACCCGGCCCCGCGCGAGTTTGCCCCTTCGCCGCCGAAGAAGCCCGCCGCCGAGGAGCCGCGCCCCCGCACGCTCGAAGGCGTCGCCCCGCCCGCCGCGCCGCCCGCGCCGAAGCCCTCGCCCGTCCCCGCGCCGATGCACCCGCCGACGCCGTCGAGCACACCCACGGTCGACGCGCCGTCTCCCTTCACCAACGACCTCCGCGCGACGATGCAGACGCAGACGGCGGCCCTCGCCGACGACGCCGCCGAGCCCACCCCGCGCCTCGAAGCCCCCGCCCAGCCAGCCCCCCAGGCCGTCGCGGCGCCGCCTGCGGAAGCGCCCGCGCCCGTCGCGCCGCCCGTCGTGCAGGTCGCCCCCGCGCCGCAGCCGCTCCCGACGCCGCAGCCGCTCCCGCAGCCCGTGGCCGTCCCCCTCGTCGCGCCGCAGCCGCTCCCGCCGCCCGCAGCCGCGACCCCCCGACCGCGTGCCGTGCGGAGCGATCCCCCGCCGTCGGACCTCTTCGCGACGCCGGCGCCGTCGCCCGAGATGCCCGCGACGATGCCCCTCGCCTCGCCTGGCGCCCCGTCGCCGGCCCCCCGCGTCCAGACGCCGCCCCCGAAGGCGAGCGCCCCTGCCGCGCCTCCAGAGGCCGCCGACGCGCCGACGCACCGCACTCCCCGGGCCGGTCGCTCGCCCGAGTCCATCGCCTTCCCCGACGAGCCCACGGGAACCGTCCCGGTCACCCCCGCCCGCCCGCCCGAATCGCTGTGGCGCTCGCCGATCGTGGTGGCGTCGATCTTCCTCGCCAACGCGATTCTTATCGTCGGCATCGCGCACGCCATCGCCCTCGTGGCCAACCGCGAGCCCGCCGTGCGGATGGTTCAGGGCCCGTCACCGATCTGCGCGCCGTGCGCCCCCTGCGCTGCGTGCCCGCCGCCAGCGCCCGCGGCGGTCGTCGAGCCCGCAGTGCGCCCGGCCGCCGCGCCTCGCCCCGCCGCTGCCCCGCGCCCCGTGCCCCGTCGGGCGGCGGTGCGGGCGCCGTTCTGAGTACCTCTCCGCGGAGGTACACGTCCATTGTGTCGGTCCCGCTCCCGCGCGGCCGTGCGCCCTACACCCCCGCGGGACGCGGGCATGGCGCGGGGCACCTCTCTGGAAGCGGCTTGTTTGCAGGTGTTTTCTGAGGGTCGGAGCGTGCTTCGCGGCCCTCTCCCCCGCTGCCGCGCGCCCCCCTCCCGCGGGTGCGGGAGCGGGGCTTCCCACGCCAGAACGCGGGCGTTGAACCGGGAGGTTGGGCGTGGGCTGCTCGTTGGCACTCGCACCGCTGCGCCCGTTCCGTCGCTCGCTGAAGCGTTGGCCACGCGTTGTCGGCGCGACGCAGAAGGCGCCTTGCTTCGCCAGGAACCGCGCCACCGATGCCTGCATCCAGGGCGTTGTGCGTCCGAGTGAAACCGTCGGGAGGGATTCGGCTTCGCCCCCTCGTCGCCCCGCCGCTCCGCCGCAATGAGCACAGTGGTGCGAGTGCCAACGAGCAGCCCTCGCCCAACGTCCCAGTTCAACGCCCGCGTTGTGGCGGCGGAAGCCCCGCTCCCGCACCCGCGGGAGGGGGGCGCGCGGCAGCGGGGGAGAGGGCCGCGAAGCACGCTCCGACCCTCAAAAAACACCTGCAAACAAGCCGCTTCCGGAGAGGTGCGCCGCGCCATGCCCGCTCCGCATGGGTAGACCCCGACGCCATGGACGCGCACTTCCGTGGAGCGCTACTGAAGTTCAAATCCGACGGAGCGCGACCTCTTCGATCTGGTGGCTCGCCCCCTTGCGCAGGATGAGCTTCGCGCGCTGGCGGGTGGGGAGGATGTTCTCGCGGAGGTTGACGAGGTTGATGGTGTCCCAGAGGCGACTCGCCGTCTCCAGCGCCTCGGACTCGCCCAGCGCGGCGTAGCGGGCGAAGTACGACAGCGGGTCGCGGAAGGCCGTCTCGCGCAGGCGCATGAAGCGCTCGATGTACCACGCGCGCAGCAGGGCCTCGTCGGCGTCGAGGTACACCGAGAAGTCGAAGAAGTCCGACACGAAGGGGATGTGCTCGCCGTGGTGCGGCAGGCGCGCGGGCTGGAGCACGTTGAGCCCCTCGACGATGACAATGTCGGGCCGGTCGAACACCACGCCCGCGCCCGGCACCACGTCGTACACGAGGTGCGAGTACACGGGGGCCTCCACCCGCGCGCGCCCGGCCTTGAGGTCGCTGAGCACGCGCAAGAGGCTGCGGGTGTCGTAGCTCTCGGGGAAGCCCTTGCGCCCCATCAAGCCGCGCTCGGAGAGCTTCGCGTTGGGCAGCAGGAAGCCGTCGGTGGTGAGGAGCGCGACCGACGGCGTCCCCGGCCAGCGCGCGAGGAGCGCCTGGAGCACGCGCGCGGTGGTCGATTTGCCCACGGCCACCGAGCCCGCGACGCCGAGGATGAAGGGCGTCCGCAGCACGTCGTCGGCGCGGGTGAAGCGCTGCGTGGCGGCGAAGAGCTCCTGGGTGGCGGAGACGTGCAGCGAGAGGAGCCGGGAGAGCGGGAGGTAGATGGCCTCCACCTCGTCGAGGGAGATGGGGTCGTTGAGCGACTGGAGCCGCGCGACCTCCTCGGCGGTGAGGGGCTGCGGGGTCTGCGCTCGCAGCGCCGCCCACTCCGCGCGCGAGAACACGCGGTACGGTGAGAGGCTCTCGGCGGCGCGCGGGTCGGTCGCGGGGCTTTGGGTCATCGTGGGGCGGGCGCAGGAAACGCGCCGGATATGGCGACGCGACGCGACGACTCGTCAAGGGTTTCCACCCCGAACGGTCGAAGACGTGGTACCCACCGCGCGACCTCACGGGGCCGTCTGCGCCCCCCACGGACAAAGGAACCTTCATTGGATTTCAAGGATTTCAACCTCGACCCGCTGCTGCTCAAGGGCATCACCGACCTCGGCTTCGAACGCCCGACGCCCATCCAGGAGCAGTCGATCCCCGCCGGCCTCGCCGGTCGCGACCTCCTCGCCGCCGCGATGACCGGCAGCGGCAAGACGGCCGCCTTCCTCCTCCCCGTGCTCCACCGCCTGCTGGCGAAGCCGCGCGGCACGACGCGGGCGCTCGTCCTCACGCCCACCCGCGAGCTCGCGGCGCAGATCCACGAGGAGCTCGTCTCCCTCGCGAAGCACACGCGGCTCACGGGGGCGGCGGTGTTCGGCGGCGTCGGCCACGCCCCGCAGGAGCGCGCGCTCCAGTCGGGCGTCGACGTCATCATCGCCACGCCGGGCCGGCTGCTCGATCATCTTCAGCACAGCTGGGCGCGCATGCCGGGCCTGGAGGTTCTCGTCATCGACGAGGCCGACCGCATGCTCGACATGGGCTTCCTCCCCGACGTGCGCCGCGTCATCGCGCAGCTCCCGAAGAAGCGCCAGACGCTGTTCTTCAGCGCGACGATGCCCCCCGAGGTGCAGCGCCTCTCGAAGGACATGCTGGTCGACCCGGTGGCCTTCAACATCGAGCGCGTGGCCGCCCCCGCGACGGGCGTCACCCAGATGCTCTACCCCTGCCCCGAGCCCGCCAAGCCCGCGCTGCTCATCCACCTGCTGAAGGCCAACGCCATCGGCAACGTGATCGTGTTCACGCGCACCAAGCACCGTACGAACCGGCTCTCCGAGGTGCTGGAGGCGGCGGGCATCCCCAACGCGCGCATGCACGGCAACCGCAGCCAGGGGCAGCGCACCGACGCCCTCGCGGGCTTCAAGTCGGGCAAGATCCGCGTGCTCTGCGCCACGGACATCGTCGCCCGCGGCATCGACGTCGAAGACCTCGAGCACGTGGTGAACTTCGACGTCCCCCACGTCCCCGCGGACTACATCCACCGCGTCGGCCGCACCGCGCGCGCCGAGGCGACGGGCGAGGCCTTCACCTTCGTCAGCCAGGAGGAGGAGGGCGACGTCCGCGCCATCGAGCACGCCATCGGCAAGCGCATCAACCGCGTGAAGATCGATGGCTTCGACTACCAGCAGCGCCCCCGCGAGCCGCTGGAGATCCCCATCGGCGTGCGCATCGCGGAGATCCGCGCGCGCAAGTCCGACGAGCGCCGCCGCGCGCAGGAGAAGCAGGCGGCGAAGAACGCCCGCGGTGGTGGCGGTGGCGGCGGTGGTGGTGGCGGGCGTGGTCCCGCGCCGAACCCGGGGCGTGGTCCGGCTCCTGCGCCTGGACGCGGCCCCGCGCCCAACCCCGGCCGCGGCCCCGCGCCGACCGGCAACCGCAGCCCGGTGGTGGTCACCCGCCACACCGGAAGCCGCGGCGGCGGCGGCAAGTAGCGCCACCCCCCGATCAAACCTTCCCTCTGAACGCTGGCCGACGAGAGCGACGCCCGAATGGCGTCGCTCGCGGACCGTCGCTACTCCGCGTTGCCGGCCGACGCCGAACCGCCCTCGTCGAGGGGCCGCGCGGTCTCTTCCACCAGCCCGGCCGCGATGAGCGCCGCCCGCCGCGCCCGCTCGAGCAGCGCCGCGTTGCGCGACGCCAGCGCCCGCGCCCGCTCCAGCTCGCCCCTCGGCTGCGCGAGCTCCTGCGC
Organism: Polyangiales bacterium; assembly: GCA_044375895.1. Classification (GTDB taxonomy): domain Bacteria; phylum Myxococcota_A; class Polyangia; order Polyangiales; genus CAISKJ01. Next base: position 10,370 of record JBILLV010000307.1, read on the forward strand.
GAGCTGATCGCCGCGCTGCGCAGCCTGGTCCCGCTCGCCGGTCATCGCGCGGAACCGCCCCTCCAGCTCGCCGTGCGAGCGCGTCGCGCTCGCCGTCGCGGCGGCGTTCGCGTCGCGCAGCGCCTTCAGGTCGGCCTCGTGCTTCGTCGTCGCGGCGGCGTTCGCGTCGCGCAGCGCCTTCGTGTCCGACTCGTACTTCGCCAACGCCGCCGCGGCCGCAGCAGCAGCCGCGAGCGCCGCCGCCGCTCCGGTCTCGCGCAGCGCCTCGAGCTCGCGGGTGTGCGCGGCCTGCGCGTCGGCGAGCGCCTTGTCGTGCGCGGCCTTCGCCTCGCCCGCCGCCTTCTCCGACGCGAACCGCGCGTCGGCGATCGCCTTGTCGTGCGCCGCCTTCTCCTGGCTCTGCGCCCGCTCGTGCGCATCCTTCGCGTCGGCGAGCGCCTTGTCGTGCGCGGCCTTCGCGTCGGCGAGCGCCTTGTCGTGCGCGGCCTTCGCGTCGCCCGCCGCCTTCTCCGCCGCGGCCTTCGCCTCGTTGAAGCGCGCGTCGAGGTCGGCGACAGCCTTCGCGTGCGCGGTCTGCGCGTCGCGGAAGCGCCCCTCCTGCTCGGCGACGGCCTTCGCGTGCTCGGCGCGGAGGGCGGCGACGGCGCGCTCGTGCTCCACCCGCGCGTCGCTCGCGGCCTTCTCGTGGGCGCGGGCGGCGGCGTCACGGTCGGTCGCGGCCTTGGCTGCC
>JBILLV010000660.1:0-2656 GCA_044375895.1 Polyangiales bacterium
ATGGACGACGTGCGCCTCTACGACCCCACGGGAGCGCAGTACCGATGAAGCGAACGCCGCGCTCTCCGCTCCGCCTCGCCGCGCCGGTGCTCGCCGCGCTGGCGCTGGCCGGGTGCGCGCCGGAGACCACGATCTGCCAGGTCGACGGGTCGAAGTACCTCTCCGACGACGGCATGCTCACCGTGTACGTCAACCCGGTGATCTATGTGCGGGTCTTCGGTTCAGACCCCTTCGAGGCGACCGGCGTCACCATCTCGGTGATCAACAACGGCACGGTGATCTCGCCCCCGCAGCGGTACCGTGACTTCTCGTCCGACCCCGGCGGGACGTACGTGTGCCCCCGCTCGCGCAACTCCGAGGGCTCGCTCATGACCGGCATTCGGGTCGGTCGCTTCCCGGCTTCGATGCAGTTCGGGCTGTCTGTTCGTATCGTGATCAACGATGCGACGGGGGGCAGCCGCACGCTGACGCTCCCCGTGGCGCGGCTCCGCCCGCTGGAGGAAGACATGCCCGCGTTCCAGTGCACTTCGACCCGCTGCGGTCGGTAGGAATCGATCACGGCCCCAATGATGGAACAGGTCCTCCTCTCGATCGAGACGCCCAACGCCCCGCCGATGACCTACATGGTCCCGTCGGGCGGCGAGATCTCCATCGGGCGCGACGAGACCTGCACGGTGGTGCTCGCGTCGCCCGACATCTCGCGCAAGCACGTCACCATCAACATCCAGCCGAACGCCATCGTGGTGCGCGACTCGTCGAGCAACGGGACGCAGGTCGGCACCCAGCGCGTCTTCCGCTCCGAGCTCCCCGTCCCCTACGGCACGCCCGTCCAGGTGGGCCCCTACGTCATCCGCGTGGTGCGTCAGGGGGCCAACGGCGCCGCGGCCGCGGGTCCGCCCGGCGTCCCCAACATCCCGCCCGTCCCGGGGGCTCGGCCGCCGCCCAACCCCCTCGCGTCGACCATGGCCTCCCCGCCCAACGGCGCGGGCCGCGGGCGCGCGGCGACGGTGATGCCCGGCCAGGTGTCGGGCGGTCCGCCGCCACCGCCCGCGCTCAGCACGTCGGGGACGATGCACGTCTCGGTGGAGCTCCGCCGCCGCATCCACCGCCAGCTCCTCGACAACATGGATCTCGCCGTCCTCGACCGCTCGAAGATGGCCGACAACATGATGCGGCCGAAGGTGCGCGAGGCCCTCAAGCGCATCGTCGGGACGCTGGCCAACGAGCTCCCGCCTGGCACCGACCAGGAGCAGCTCATGCAGGAGATGGCCGACGAGGCGCTGGGCCTCGGCCCCCTGGAGCGCTTCCTCGCCGAGGGGACCATCTCCGAAATCATGGTGGTCGACGCGCAGACGATCTTCGTGGAGCGCCGCGGGAAGCTGGTGCGGGCCGACGCGCGCTTCACCGACGACGAGGCCGTGCGGAGCTGCATCGAGCGCATCGTGACGCCCCTCGGGCGGCGCATCGACGAGAGCACGCCCCTCGTGGACGCGCGCCTCAAGGACGGCTCGCGCGTCAACGCCGTGATCAAGCCCCTGGCCATCAAGGGCGCGTGCATCACCATTCGTAAGTTCTCCAAGACGCCGCTGGCCCTCACCGACCTCGTGGGCTTCGGCTCGCTCACCGACCAGATGGCGCGCTTCCTCACGCGCTCGGTCATCGCGAAGAAGAACATCGTCATCTCGGGCGGCACCGGGTCGGGCAAGACCACCCTGCTCAACGTGCTGTCGGGCGCGATCCCCAAGGACGAGCGCATCGTCACCATCGAGGACGCCGCGGAGCTCCAGCTCACGCAGCCCCACGTGGTGTCGCTCGAGTCCCGCCCCGCCAACATGGAGGGCAAAGGCGAGTACACCATCCGCGACCTGGTGAAGAACGCCCTCCGCATGCGCCCCGACCGCATCGTGGTGGGCGAGTGCCGCGGCGGCGAGTGCCTCGACATGCTCCAGGCGATGAACACCGGCCACGACGGCTCGCTCACCACGACGCACGCCAACTCGCCGCGCGAGGCCGTCAACCGCCTGGAGGTGCTCGCGCTCATGTCGGGCCTCGACCTGCCGGCCCGCGCCATCCGCGAGCAGATCGCCAACAGCGTGCACCTCGTGGTGCAGCAGTCGCGCTTCTCCGACGGGTCGCGGCGCGTGACGGCCATCACCGAGGTGATCGGCCTCGACGACGACTTCCAGGTGATGCTTCGGCCCATCTTCGAGTTCGTGCGCTCGGGGACGGGCGACGGCGGCAAGGTGCTCGGCGAGTACCGCCCGACGGGGTACCTCCCGTCCTTCCTCGACCTCTTCATCTCGCTCGGGCTCGTGCAAGGGAGGGACTACCTGTGAACCCCTCGGCGCAGACCACGCTCCTCGGCTGGCTCTCGGTGTTCATGCTCGCGGGCGGCGTCGCCCTCGCGATCTACATCTCGATGACCGACCCCGAGAGCCCCCTCTCGAAGCTCTACCACGACTACGCGAAGCACCTCGACGGCGAGCTCAAGGCCCTCTTCATCCAGGAGCCCACCGGGCGCTACATCGTCAACTGGCAGATCGGCCTCGCCGTCGCCGCGGTGACCGCCCACGTCGTGCTCGAGGTGCCCGTCACCCTCATCGCCCTGCCGCTCATCGGCATCCTCCCGAAGCTCTGGCTCATCGACGCGAAGAAC
>JBILLV010000308.1:0-11093 GCA_044375895.1 Polyangiales bacterium
CCGTCCCTCCCTGAGCCTCGTGGAGCGCGCGTACCGATGAGCATGGCGCAGTACATGGCCGATGTCTTCCGCCGCGCCGCGGTGGTCGACCCCGACCGCCTCGCCGAGGCCCTCACCTCGGCCGACCGCGAGCGCGGGGGGACGCTCCTCGACGTGCTCTCCCGCGGCGGCGTCGACGAGACCCCGCTCGCGCAGGCGCTGGCGGCGGAGATGGGCGTGGAGTTCTGGTCGGAGCTGCCGAAGACCGACCAGCTCCCGATCCAGCTCCTGCGCGACATGGGCTTCGACTTCAGCTTCGCGCGTCAACGGGGGGTCATCCCGGTGCGCGAGCTCGAAGGGGGCGCCCTGCAGGTGGCGCAGGCCAACCCCCTCGACACGGTGGCCCTCGACGACCTGCGCATGGTGCTCTCGCGCGAGGTCGAGCCGGTGGCGGCGACGCCCAACGCCGTCCTCGACGCGATCAACCGCGCGCAGGCGGAGATCAACCGCACCAACGAGCTCAAGAGCCAGGGCCAGCAGGAGGCCTCCGACGAGCGGGCCGACATCCTCGAGTCCGACGAGGACGCGCAGATCATCCGCTGGGTCAACTCGCTCTTCGTCGAGGCCGTGAAGGAGCGGGCCAGCGACATTCACATCCAGCCCGACCAGGGGCAGGTGGTGGTGCGCTACCGCATCGACGGGCGGCTGTACCCCATGCGCTCGGCCCCGAAGAGCGTGCTGCCGAGCATCGTGGCGCGCATCAAGATCATGTCGGGCCTCAACATCGCCGAGAAGCGCCTCCCGCAGGACGGGCGCATCGGCTTCAAGATCGGGCAGAAGGACGTCGACATTCGCGTGAGCACGATCCCCGTGGGGCAGGGGGCCGGCGAGCGGATCGTGATGCGCATTCTGAACAAGTCGAGCGTGATGCTCGAGCTCACCGACCTCGGCTTCGCGCCCGACCGCCTCGACCTCATGCACGACCTGCTCAACCGCCCGGAGGGCATCGTGCTGGTGACGGGGCCGACGGGCTCGGGCAAGACGACCACGCTCTACGCCGGCCTCAACAAGATCAACAGCCCGGACATCAACATCCTCACGGCGGAGGACCCGATCGAGTACGACATCGCGGGCCTCGGGCAGATGCAGGTGAACCCGAAGATCGGGCTCACCTTCGCGTCGTGCCTGCGCGCCTTCCTCCGGCAGGACCCGGACGTGATCATGGTGGGCGAGATCCGCGACAAGGAGACGGCCGAGATCGCCGTCCACGCGTCGCTGACGGGCCACCTGGTGCTCTCGACGATCCACACCAACAACGCGGCGGGCGCCGTCACGCGCCTCGTCGAGATGGGGATCGAGAACTTCCACCTCACGAGCTCGCTGCTGGCGATCCTCGCGCAGCGCCTCGTGCGGGTGCTCTGCACGCGCTGCAAGGAGCCGTACACGCCGCGGGAGGTCGACCTCGGGCGCCTCGGGCTCGACCGGACGCGGCTCTCGGCCCGGCTCAACCGCCCCGCCTCGCGCTACTCGAAGTCGGCCTTCGGCGGCTCGCCCGCGGCGCGCGTCGCGGCCGACATCATGAACGGCTACCCCATCACGCTCTACCGCAACAAGGGCTGCGCGGCGTGCCAGAACACGGGGTACCAGGGGCGCACGGGCATCTACGAGCTCCTGCTCATCACCGACGCGGTGCGGGGCCTGGTGCTGAAGAACAGCGACTCGCCGACGATTCACCGGTGCGCGATGGAGGAGGGGATGGACTCCCTGCGCGACGACGGGGCGCGCAAGGTGCTGGAGGGCCACACGACCATCGAAGAGGTGCTCGCCGCCACCCAGGACGAGGTGTAGCCCGCGATGGCCCACTTCGCGTACACAGCGGTCGACGGCAAGGGGCGCACGGTCCGCGGGACGATCGACGCCGACGACGTGAAGGGCGTGCGGCAGTCGCTGCGCAAGCAGGGCGTCTTCCTCGACAGCGCGACGCAGCTCGCGGAGAAGGGCAACGCGGCGAAGCCCGTCCTGAAGGCGACGGGCGGCGCGGCGACGGCGCAGACGGAGGCGCTCACCTTCGCGGAGAAGGCGCCGGCGTTCGCGAAGCTGCTGAAGACGGTGAAGGGCCTGGCGGCCAACCGGGGCGCGGCGGTGTCGATGACGACGCGGCAGCTCGCGACGCTGGTGAAGGCGGGCATCCCGCTGGTGGAGGCCCTCTCGGCGCTCATCGACCAGGTGGAGGACGAGGACCTCCGCGCCGCCTACGCCGACGTGCGCAACAAGGTGAACGAGGGGACGTCCTTCGCGGTCGCGCTGGGGCAGCACCCGGATTTCTTCCCGGGGCTCTTCGTCAACATGGTGGCCGCGGGCGAGGCCTCGGGCACGCTGGAGGCGGTGCTGGCGCGCCTCGCGGACTTCATGGAGGCGCAGGTCAAGCTGAAGAACAAGGTGGTCGGCGCGCTGGCCTACCCCGCGTTCATGGCCATCATGGGGGTGGTGATCCTCTGGGTGATGATGGTGGTGGTGGTGCCGAAGGTGAGCGCCATCTTCGAAGACTTCAAGGCGGCGCTCCCCTGGTACACGTCGGCGCTCATCACCACGTCGCGCATCCTCGGCACGTTCTGGTGGCTCATCCTGGGGCTGGTGGCCGGGGGCGTGACGCTCTTCCTGCGGTGGAAGAAGACGCCCGAGGGGCAGTACCGCTGGGACGCCTTCACGCTGTCGGTGCCGGTGTTCGGCGAGCTGGTGCGCATGGTGGCGATCACGCGCTTCACCCGCACGCTCGCGACGCTGCTGGCCTCCGGCGTGGCGCTGCTCAAGGCGATGGACATCGTCAAGGGCGTGATGGAGAACAAGGTGCTGGAGGCGGTGATCACCGAGGCCGCGGTGAGCATCAAGGAGGGGGAGAGCATCGCCGAGCCGCTGAAGCGCTCGGGTCGATTCCCGCCGATCGTCACGCACATGATCGCGATCGGCGAGCGCTCGGGCGAGCTCGAGTCGATGCTGGAGGCCGTCGCCCAGTCGTACGACAGCGCCATCGACGGGCGCGTCGCGGTGCTCACCTCGCTCCTCGAGCCGATCCTCATCGTGGTGATGGGGGGCCTGTCCGGCGGCGTCGCGTTCGCGATCTTGATGCCGCTCCTCCAGCTCAACGAGTTTGCGCAGTGAAGAAGCGGCGGCGACACACGCGCGAGCGGAAGCTGGTGTTCCCGTGGGAGCGCACGGCCCCGGCCTTCGCGTGGGTGTCGCGGCGCCGCGCGGGGGCGCTGGCGCTCGTCTCGCTGCTGGTGTTCGGCGCGTGGTCGGTGCTCTCGGTCGACGACCGGCGGCGGCGCACCAGCGCGACGCGCGCGGCCATTCGAAGCGTGATGGTGGCGACGGAGGCCTTCCGCGCCGACCACGGGCGGTGTCCGACGGGCATCGACGAGCTCGCGCGCCCCGCCGAGGTGGCCGGGGTGACGGGGCGCTACCTCGCCGAGGTGCGCGTCGACGGCTGGGGCAACCCGCTGACCTTCTCCTGCCCCGGGGGGAAGCATCCCACCTCGGCTGACGTTGTTTCGCAGGGGGCCCCCGACGGGCTCCTCTTTCCCGCTGAACCCATCGACTGAAAGAGAAGCTCATGAAGACGCGCTCCCTCCGCCGCATCACCCGCACCGCCCGCCGCGCCCAGCGCGGCATGACGCTCATCGAGATCATGATCGTGGTGGTGATCATGGGGCTCATCGCCAGCGCCGTCGGCATCGGCGTGTTCAGCCAGGCCAAGAAGGCGAAGGAGCAGACGGCGCAGCAGGAGACGCGCGCCATCGAGCACGCCGTCCAGCTCTGGCAGCAGGACCACCCCTCGGGCTGCCCCACGGTCGCGCAGCTCCAGGCCGACCGCGTGCTCGACAGCCACTCGCGCTCGAAGGACCCGTGGGACAACGACTACATCGTCTCGTGCGACAACGGCGACGTGACCGTCCGCTCGAAGGGTCCTGACGGGCAGGAGGGCACCGACGACGACGTGCCCCGCGCGCGCCGCTGAAGGAGACACGACGTTGCCCCCCCGCCGCGCCCAGCATGGCTTCACGCTCATCGAGATCATGATGGTCCTCGCGCTGGCGGGCTTGATGGCAACCTCGGCGGCGGTGGGCTTCTCGTCGCTGCGGCGGGGGCGGCTCCGCGCGGGCTCGGCCCACGTCGCCTCGGCGATGCGGCGGGCGTACGTGCACGCCCTCACCACGGGGCGCACCACGCGCCTCGTGCTGGCGGTGGGCTCCAACCGCTACTGGATCGAGGACACCGACGACGCCCACGTGCTCGACACGGTCGACCCGCTCCGGCGCGGGGGCTCTGCCGAGACGGCCGAGTCCGCGGAGGCCGCCGCCCGCGACGCCGCGCAGGACATCGCGCAGCAGCGGCCGCGGGCGCCGCGGGCGGAGTTCAGCCGGCCGCAGGGGTCGCGGTACGGCGAGCGGTCGCTCTCGGAGGATGTCTCCATCACGCGGCTGTACGCGCCGCACGAGGCCGAGGCGCGCGACTCGGGCAACGGCTACGTGTACTTCTGGGCCGGGGGAATGGGCGAGCGCGCGGTGGTGCAGCTCCGCGGCGTCTCGGGCGAGGTGTACTCCGTGGTGCTGCACCCGCTCACCGGCCGCGCGCAGATCTACGACCGCGCCGTCGAGCCCCCGCAGACCGACGAGTCCGACGTCACCGACCAGACCGAGATCGACGCCCGCCAGCAGCCGACGGTGGTGCCATGACGACGCGAAGGGGCGGCACCCAGGGGGTTCGGGGGGGGCGCCCGCTCTCGCGACGGAGGTCGCGACAGGGCGGCACCCCCGATGAAAACGGCTTCACGCTCATCGAGGTGATGATCGCCATCGCGATCCTCTCGATGGCCCTCGTGACGGTGTTCGGTTCGAACATCGGTGGCGCGCGCAGCGCCGCCCACGCGCGCCACATCACGCGCGCCACGATGATGGCCCGGTGCCGCATCACCGAGGTCGAGGCGTACCTCGTCAAGAACCAGCTCCCCCCCGCGGACATGGTGGTGGAAGACCCGCCCGCCATGGGGGCCGAACCCTGCTGCACCGACGGCGTCACGTGCGAGGCCAACGTCCAGCGCATCTCCCTCCCCGACCAGTCGTCGGTGGAGACCGCCGCGGGCGATCAGCTCCTCGGGCGCGCGGCGGGCGCGGCGGCGGGGACCTCGTTCGGCGGCCCCGGCGGGGTCAGCGGCGGCGACGGCGGCCTCGCGGGCCTCGCGTCGGCGATGACCTCCATGGGCTCTGGCGGCGCCGGGGGAGGGGGCTCGCTCGCGGGCTCCGGGGCGCCTTCGCCGCGCGAGATGGCGGGCTCGCTGCTCACGTCGGTGTACCCCACGGTGAAGCCCCTGCTCGAAGGGGCGATCCGCAAGCTCACGGTCCACGTCGTGTGGCACGAGGGGAGCCGCGAGTACTCGTTTGATGTCGTGGAGTACGTGACCAACCCGGGGCAGACGCTGCCCACCGCGGAGCAGCTCAACGCGCTCCCGGGCGGGGCTGGCGGGCTCCCCGGCGGGGCTGGCGGTACCGGCGGCGTCAACCCGCCGCCCATCTCGGCGACGCAGGTGCCCGGCGGCATCACGCGCTTCGGGGGTGTGCGGTGAGGCGCGGCGGACGCTACGCGCGGGGTCTCACGCTCCTCGAGCTGCTCATCGCGTCGGCGATCCTCTCGCTCGTGGCGTCGATGATCTGGGTGGCCTTCGACCAGACCGGCAAGATGCGCACGAAGCTCTCCGAGCGGCAGGAGCACGACCACCTCGCGCGCGTCGCCATCACGCGCATCACGCGCGACCTGCGCTCGGCCTTCCTGTCGCTGCACGTCAACCAGGAGCAGCGCGTGGCGGCGGTGATCACCACCTTCAAGGGCCGCTCGGGCAACGGCGGGTCGCGGCTGGATTTCACCACCTTCACGCATCGGCGCCTGCGCCGCGGCACCCACGAGGGCGACGCGTGCGAGGTCGGCTACCAGCTCCTCGAGCACCGCGGCGACGACGACGTGCGCGGGATGGACCTGGTGCGCCGCGAGAGCCCGCGCGTCGACAACGACCCCGAGCGCGGCGGCGTGATCGACGTGCTCATCCCGGGCGTGAAGAGCTTCGAAGTGCGCTTCTTCGACGACGTCACCGAGCAGTGGACGGAGACCTGGGACACCACCCAGTCCACGGGCCAGGTGGGGCGCCTGCCGCCGCGCGTCCGCGTCACGCTCACCCTGGAGGAGGGCGCGTCGCGCGAGGAGCGGGTGTACACGACGGAGACGCCGATCCAGGTCACGCGGCCCCTCACCTTCGGACTGCCGATCTACTGACATGGACACCCCGAAGCCCCGACGACCGCCTCCCATCAAGCGCCACGGCCGCGCCCGCGGCGGATCGGTGCGCGCGCGGGCCGTGAAGGGTCAGCGCGGCGTGGCGCTGCTGATGGTGCTCGCGGCGGTGGCGCTGCTCTACGTGCTGGCCGAGCAGTCGCGCGACGAGGTGGAGGTCTACACGCTCTCGGCCTTCGCGGGGCGCGACCAGCTCATCGCGGAGTACCAGGCGAAGAGCGCGGTCAACCTCGCGCGCGTGGTGCTGCACGCCGAGCCCACGATCCGCCGCGCGATCACGCCGATCCTGGCGCCGATCATGGCGCTGATGGGCCGCGGGCTCTCGGCGCCGCCGCAGCTCCCCATCTGGGAGCAGGCCGACCTGCTGCTCGGTCCCTTCCGCGGCGGCAACGAGGGCGCGCAGCTCGGCGACCTCGCGGGCGTCGACTTCTCCACCGCGGAGAACCTCGGCGGGCTCACGGGGCTCGACAACCTGCGCATCGTGGACGAAGACGCGAAGATCAACGTCAACACGCTGGTGCGCTCGTCGGTGGCGTCGATCTTTACGGCGCGGCAGTTTCAGGGGCTGGTGGCCTCGCCCGAGCTCAACCCCTTCTTCGAGCAGCGCGACGCCGACGGGCAGTTTACCGACCGGGCCACCTTCTTCACGTCGCTGGTCGACTTCATCGACTTCGACGAGAACATGTTCGACGCCAACCTGCTCAACGCCAACGCGTCGCAGAGCACGACCGGCCCCGAAGACCCGACCTTCTACGCCGCCCTGCGCCCGCCGTACCGCCGCCGCAACGCGCCCCTCGACTCCGTGGAGGAGCTCCGCATGGTGCGGGGCCTCGGCGACGACGACCTCTGGGCGCGCATCATCGACCCCGACCCGGGCAACCCCCTGCGGCGCACGGTGACGGTGTGGGGCCAGGGCGGGCTCAACGTCAACACGGCCAACGCCCAGACGCTCCTCGCGCTCATCTGCGCCTTCGCGGTCAACGCGCCGCAGTGCCAGGACGTGCAGCAGGCGTCGCGCTTCATCACGTCGATCACCATGGTGCAGGCCCTCACCCTCTCCATGGGCATCCCCCTCTTCACCAACGCGCAGAACTTCATCGGAACCCTCCAGGGGAGGCCCCCGCTCGGCCCCATGTTGCAACAGCTCGGCTTCCAGCCCTTCACCATCCCCGACACGGGCGCCCTCGAGCGCAACATCGCCGTCGAGAGCAAGGTGTTCTCGGTGTATGCAGAGGCGACGGTCGGCCAGGCGCACACGCGCGTCCACGCCGTCATCGACATGCGCCCGCAGCCCGCCCTCCCCTCCACCTTCATGCGCGCCTCCGGGGCGACGCTCGCGCCGACCGGCTCCGGTCAGCTCGGCGTCGTGAGCTCCCAGGGCGGCACGCTCATCTACTGGCGCGAGGACTAAGACCATGGCCCGCTACCTCGGCATCGAGGTCACCGAGACGCAGATCAAGGGAGCGCTGCTCAAGACGGCGTACAAGAAGCTCACGATCGAGGGCGTCTTCACCGTCTACCGCAGCGCCGGCCCCGAGGGGCTCGCGCAGGCCGCCCGCGAGCTCTCGGGGATGGTGAACACCCACTCGATCGTGCCCGGCGTGAAGCGCCAGGAGCTCGACGGCGTGTACGCGGCCCTCCCGGGGACGGACGTCTCCCTCCGCCCCATCTCGCTCCCCCGCGCGGTGCTGCGCCGCGGCGACAAGGCCCTCACCGCGGAGCTGGAGGGTGCCGTCCCCTTCGACATCGACCACGCCATGGTCGACGCGCAGGAGATCCGTGCGGGCGAGCCCGTGGAGCTCCTGGCCGCGGCGGTGCTCCAGTCGCGGGTGGAGTCCTTCGTCGCGGCGCTCGCGTCGGCGGGCGTCGACCCGCGCGAGGTGGGCGTCGCGCCGGTGGCCCTCGGCGAGCTGGCGACGGCGATCCCCGCGCTCGCCTCGCCCGCCCCGGTGGCGCTGGTGTACGCGTACGAGCGGCGCGCGGAGTTCACGGTGCTGGAGGGCGGCGTCGTGCGGTTTGCTCGCACGCTCAACGCGCTCACCACGCCGGCGGCGCGCGACCGCGGCATCCGCCAGACGGTGGCGGCGTACCGGGCGGCGGGCGGCGGGCCGTTGACGGCGGTGTACCTCTGCGGCGAAGACGCCAACCTCGTGCAGGAGGGGCTCATGGCCGCCACGGGGCTCGGGGCCGACGCGGTGACGTGGATGCCTGCGGGGCAGTTCGAAATGGCGCCCTCCGCGGGGGAGACGGCGCTCTGGGAGGCGCCCGTCGCGGTGGCCCTCGCCGCGCGGGGCCTCGGTCGCAACAAGCGCATCGACTTCCGCAAGGGACCCCTCGCGGTGTCGGGCGGCGCGCAGGTGCTCCGTGAACGAGCGCCCTTCCTGCTGCTCGCGGCGGTGGTGGTGGTGATGTTCTGGGCGATGGCGACGTGGGCGCGGTACCAGAGCCTGGTGACCGAGCGAAACCGCCTCCAGGACACGCTCGGCGCGGTGACGCAGGAGGTGTTCAGCGAGCGCGTGCTCGACCCCACCCGGGCCATCAGCCTGGCGCGGGGCGAGGGCAACGGCGACGACGTCGACCCGGCGCCGCCCGCCGACGCCTACGACGTGCTCGGGGTGTTCTCCACGCGCATCGCCGACAACGTGCGCCACGACGTCGAGCAGATCGACATCCACGGCGAGCACGTCACGGTGCAGGGGATCGTCGACACGCTGGCCGACCGCGACAAGGTGGTCGAGGCGCTCCAGCAGTACGCGTGCTTCCCCAACGTGAGGCCCGGGCGGTCGACGACCAACCCCGGAGACAACCGGCAGAAGTACACGCTCGACGTGGAGTTTCGCTGCCCCGAGACGCAGACGCGCACGACGCGCGGGCGCACCACGGGCCGCGGGGGCACCACCGGGAGCGGATCGAGCAACGGCAGCGGGAGTGAGACGGGAGGCCGAAGTGGCGGCGGCGCTTAATGTAGTGCGCGGGGCCCTCGCGGGGCTGTCACCGCGCGAGAAGAGGCTCCTCATCATGCTGGCCGTCGTGTTCGGCGCGCTGGTGTTCGCGGGGCTGTACTGGTGGTCGTCCGTCAAGCTCGACACCATCGAGCGCGAGCGGGCCGACACCATCGACGCGCTGCAGACCATCCAGCGGATGCGGCCGCGCATCGCCGCGCGCAACGCCCGCCGCGACGCGCTGCTGATGCGCTACCACGCGCGCGCGCCGGCCCTCACGAGCTTCGTCGAGGAGCAGGCCCGCGCGGCCCACGTGCAGGTCTCCGAGTCGCAAGACCGGCCCCCGACGCCCGCCGGCCGACGCTTCACCGAGCGCTCGGTGTCCATCCGCCTGCGCGCCGTCGGCATCGACGCGCTCGCCGACTTCATGGATCGCATCGAGGCGGCGGAGTTTCCCGTGGCGGTGACCTCCGTGCGCATCCGTCGGCGCTTCGGCGAGGCCAACCGGTACGACGTCGACGACATGGTGATCGCCACCTGGGATCAGGTGCCTCCCACCGCCCGCGAAGGCGCCGCCAACAGCGACCGCCGCGAGGGGAGGGCGCCGTGAAAGACCGCCTCCTGGCCCTCCGCCCGGTGATCCTCCGCGTCGTCGGGTACCCGCTGTTCTTCCTCTTCTTCTTCGTGACCTTCCTCTACGTCACGTTCCCCTACGAGCGGTTGAAGGAGGTGATCATCGCGCAGATCGAGGCGCCGCGCGTGACGCCGACCGGGCGCACCATCCCCTCGGGCATGGAGGTCACCATCGGGAGCCTCGGCCCCACCTTCTTCCCGGGCCTGAAGGCGAAGGACATCCGCGTCACCTACCTGCCGACGACGGCGGGGGGACGGCCCACGTTCATGCGCATCGACGAGGCGGTGGTCCACGTCTCGCTCTTCTCGCTGCTCCTCCGTCACGCCAACGTCAGCTTCGACCTCGAGGGCATGGGCGGCGAGATCGAGGGTGAGGCGAGCTACTCGTTTGGCACCGACCCGGCGCCGGGCCTGCGCTCGCTCGAAGTAGAGATCGAGAACGTCAACGCGGGCGAGGCCGGCCCCCTCGTGCAAGCCGTCGGGCTCCCCCTCGGCGGCACGCTCAACGGCAAGATCGAGCTCACCGTCCCCGAGGGCCAGGTGAACCAGGCCGAGGGCAAGGTGGAGCTCACCTGCGCGCGGCTCACCGTCGGCGACGGGCGCGCGCAGTACCAGATCCCGCATTTCGGCGGCGTCACCATCGCGGAGATTCGCGCGGGCGACCTCAGCTTCAACGTCAACATCCGGCGCGGCGTCGCCACCCTCGAGCGCGTCGGCGCCCAGTCCAACGAGTTCGCGCTGCAGATGGACGGCCGCATCGACCTGCGCCCCAACCTCGCCGAGAGCGCGATGAACATCGGCGTGCGCTTCCGCCTCACGGACGTCTACCGCAACAAGAACGAGCAGGCCGGGCGCATCCTCACCGTGATGGACATGGTGCCCGACCTCCAGCGCGCGCGTCGCCCCGACGGCATGCTCGGCTTCCGCTGCACCGGCACCTTCGCGCGCCCGCCCGCGTGCCTCCCCGATCAGCGCGGCGCAGCGGGCGCGGCCGCCCCCGGCGCGTTCGGTGTGCCGGGTGGGATGGGTGGGCCGTGACGTTTGTTGTTGCGCCCCAGAATGGTGGGTGTATTGTCCGGCTCCCTCGCGGGGCACCGCGGGTGTGGTTCGGGGCGTAGCGCAGCCTGGTTAGCGCACTTGACTGGGGGTCAAGGGGTCGCTGGTTCGAATCCAGTCGCCCCGACCATTCGAAGCACATCG
>JBILLV010000051.1:0-39318 GCA_044375895.1 Polyangiales bacterium
CCGCACACATCCAGTGCGGCGCGTGCGGGAGGGAGTGCGCCGCGGGCCAGGTGTGCTCCAGCGGCGTGTGCCAGGTGAGCTGCGGCGCGGGCCTCAACAACTGCTCGGGCGTCTGCCGCGACCTCCAGACCGACAACGCCCACTGCGGCGCGTGCGACCGCGCGTGCGCCGCGGGCCAGGTGTGCTCGCGCGGCGCCTGCGTGGTGTCGTGCGGGGCGGGGCTCTCCAACTGCTCGGCCATCTGCCGCGACCTCCAGACCGACCGACTCAACTGCGGGATGTGCGGCATGGCCTGCGCCGCGGGCCAGGTGTGCACCGGCGCCCGCTGCGTCACCTCCTGCGTCACGGGCCTCACCGACTGCTCGGGGACGTGCCGCGACCTCCAGACCGACAACAACCACTGCGGCATGTGCGGCCGCGCCTGCCCCGCGGGCCAGCTCTGCGCGGCGGGCGCGTGCGTGGTGTCGTGCGTCTCGGGCACCACCAACTGCGCGGGGACGTGCCGCGACCTCCAGACCGACACCAACCACTGCGGCGCCTGCGGCCGCGCCTGCCCCGCGGGCAACCGCTGCAACGCCGGGGTGTGCGAGGTGTCGTGCCCCACGGGGTCGACCGCGTGCGGGAGCGTCTGCCGCGACCTCGCGACCGACAACGCCAACTGCGGCGCCTGCGGCCGCGTGTGCCCCGCCGGTCAGGTGTGCTCGTCGGGCGTGTGCTCGGTGTCGTGCACGACGGGCAACACCAACTGCTCGGGCGTGTGCCGCACGCTCACCAACGACAACAACAACTGCGGCGTCTGCGGCCGCGTGTGCGCCGCGGGCACCACCTGCGTCAACAGCGCGTGCGAGCTGAGCTGCGCCGCGGGCCAGACCAACTGCACCGGCGTCTGCCGCGACCTCACCAGCGACCCGCGCAACTGCGGCCGCTGCGGCACCGTGTGCCCCTCGGGTCAGACCTGCACCAGCGCCACCTGCGTGGTGAGCTGCCCCGCCGGCCAGACCAACTGCTCGGGGACGTGCCGCGACACGTCCACCGACAACAACAACTGCGGCTCGTGCGGCATCGCCTGCCCGTCGGGGACCCTCTGCATGGGGAGCGCCTGCGTGGTGAGCTGCCCCGCGGGCTCGACCAACTGCGCGGGCGTCTGCCGCGACCTCACGACGGACAACGCCAACTGCGGCGGGTGCGGGCGCCCCTGCGCCGCGGGGACGGCGTGCATCGGCGGCGTCTGCGGCGTCACCTGCGCCTCGGGCCTCACCAACTGCGCGGGCCTCTGCCGCGACCTCGTGAACGACCGCAACCACTGCGGCGCCTGCGCGCGCGTCTGCGCGGCGGGCCAGGTGTGCACCGGCGGCGCGTGCGTCGTGAGCTGCCCGCCGGGGCAGACCAACTGCTCGGGCGTGTGCCGTGACACCGCGACCGACACCGCCAACTGCGGCGCGTGCGGCCGGGCCTGCGCGGCCGGTCAGGTGTGCTCGGGGAGCGCCTGCGTGGTGACGTGCGGCGCCGGGCTCACCAACTGCTCGGGGACGTGCCGCGACCTCACCAGCGACGCGAGCAACTGCGGCGCGTGCGGGACGGCCTGCACCTTCACCAACGGCGTCGGGGCCTGCGCGGCCGGGCGCTGCGCGCTGGTGGCGTGCCTCACCAACTTCTCCGACTGCGACGGCAACCCGGCCAACGGCTGCGAGGTCGACTCGCGGACGCGCTGCGGCGGCGGCTGCGGCGCGGCCTGCGGCGCGGGCCAGACGTGCCAGAGCGGCGTGTGCACGCGCTTCCCGTCCAACGGCACCGAAGGGGCCTTCAACCCCACCACCAATACGACCCTCACGCCGGGCGTGCACAACTTCACGACGATCAACATCCCGGCGGGCGTCACCGTGACGGTCAGCGGGACGGGCGTCGTGGAGCTGCGCGCGACCGACAACGTGACCATCGCGGGCACGATCAACGTGAGCGGCGGCGGCGGCGCGGGGGGCGGCATCGGCGCCTGCGGCACGGGCGGCCAGACCGGCACGACGGGCGGCGGCGCCACCTCGGGCGGGGCCTGCGGCGGCGGCGCGGGGGGCCAGGGGTCGGTGGGCGGCAGCGGCACGGCGTGCTGCTCGGCGGCGGGCACTGGGGGCGGCTTCGGCGGCGGCGGCGGCGCGCACAGCGGCGGCGGCGGCGGCGGCGGCGGGTTCTCCGGCGGCGTCGGCGGCAGCGGCTCCGAGGGCTCCGGCTGCTCGGGGCGCGGTGGTGGCACCGAGGCCGGCGGCGGCAACACCTCCAACGCGTGGTGCAACGGCACGCCCCCCACCGGCGGCACGCTCTCCAACGCGTGCTACGCGGGCGGGTCGGGCAACGCGCTCCCGACGCGCGACACGCAGGGCGGATCGGGCGGCGGCGGCGGCTCGATCGGCGCGGCGGCCTCGACCGACCTCGCGGCTGAGACCACCTTCCGCGCGGGCTCCGGCGGCGGCGGCGGCGGCGGCGGGCGCGACGGCGACGACGACTCGTACTCGGGCGGCGGCGGCGGCGGCGGCGGCGGCGGCGCGGTGCGCATCGCCACGACGACGCGGCTGGTCATCACGGGCTCGGTGCTCGCCAACGGCGGCGCGGGCGGCGCGAGCTCGCCGGGCGCCGACGACTGCAACGACGACACGGGCGGATCGGGCGGCGGCGGCTCCGGCGGGCTCGTCTACCTCTACGCCCCGCAGATGACCATCAGCGGGCGCGTCCAGGCCGTGGGCGGCGCGGGCGGTCGCTTCACCAACGACTCCTGCGGCATCGTCGCCAGCTCCGTCGGCGGCGACGGCGGCATGGGCCGCATCCGCATCGCGGTCGACAACGGAACCGCGGGGGCGTGCTCGCTGACGGGCTCGTTCAACCCGCCGCTCGCGTCGGGCTGCGCGACCAACACGGCGCCCTGCCAGGCGTACATCTCGCGCTTCCCCATCTGAGCGTATTCCCTCCGCGGGCCCCGCGGGCGCATCCTCGCGCCATGCGGGCCCCGTGGATCCCCTTCGCCCTCCTCCTCCCCCTCGCCTGCGCCTCGCCCGCGTCGCCCTCGCTAGACGCTGCGGCCGACGCCGCCCCCGACCTCCCCGTCGACCTCGCTCCGCCCCTCGACCGCGCCGTCGTCGACGCGGGGCCGCCGTGCACCGCGCGCTGCGTGTACGGTCGCATGTGCGTCAACGGCCGCTGCGAAGACCACTGGCGCGCGGTCCCGATGGCGGGCGCCCCCTCCCCTCGCTCGCGCCACCGCCTGGTGTGGACGGGGACGGAGGCCATCGTCTGGGGCGGCTTCGGCGACCCGGCGCTGTTCCATGACGGTGCCCGCTTCGACCCGGCGACCTCGCGCTGGCGACCGATGACCAACGCGGGCGCACCGAGCGAGCGGATGAGCCCCATCGGGCTGTGGACGGCCACGGAGATGTTCGTGTGGGGCGGGCGCGCACGAACCGGTGTGCTCGGAGACGGCGCGCGCTACGACCCCGCGAGGGACGCGTGGCGGGCGGTGTCGGCGACGGGCGCGCCCTCCGCGCGGGCCGAGGCGCTGGCCGTGTGGACGGGCGCCGAGGTGATCGTCTGGGGCGGCGTTGGCGGGCTCGGACCGCTCGGCGACGGCGCCCGCTACGACCCGCGCGCCGACACGTGGCGGGCGATGTCGTCGACGGGCGCGCCCTCCGCCCGCTATGGGATGTTCTTCGCGTGGACGGGGAGCGAGCTCATCGTGTTCGGCGGCGCCGGTGAGGGTGGCGCGGCGGCCGACGGCGCCCGCTACGACCCGCGCACCGACGCGTGGCGGCCCATCGGCGTCGACGGCGCCCCCGAGGTGCGGAGCCAGGGAGCGACGGTGTGGACGGGGCGCGAGGTGTTCGTCTGGGGCGGCTTCGACGGGCGCGGCAACGAGCGCGACGTCGGCGGGCTCTACGACCCGGCGACCGACCGCTGGCGCCCGCTCCCGAGCCGCGGCGCCCCGTCCCCGCGGGCCTATTTCGCCGCGGCGCTGGCGGGCCGCGAGGTGGTGGTGTGGGGCGGCAGCGGCTCCGACCGCTCGACCGTCCCGGCGATGATCACGCGGACGGAGACGGGCGCGGTGTTCGACATCGACCTCTTCGCGTGGCGCGAGATCGACACGCTCGGCGCCCCCGCCCGCCGCAACGAGCACCCCATGGTGTGGACGGGCTCGGAGCTCCTGGTCTGGGGCGGCGCGGGCACCCTCGGCCGCCTCGCGACGGGCGGGCTGTTGCAGCCGTAGCGCGCGCTCTGCGCTGGCGTCCGACGCCCCCGATGGGGTACTCGCGCGCCATGCCGAAGCCCGTCGCCGTGTCGCTCCGCAAGAGCATCGAGTCCGCGCTCCACCGCGGTCACCCGTGGGTGTGGTCCGACGCGCTCGCCCCCGTGCACGCCGAGCCGGGTGACATCGCCACGGTGCGCGACGCGCGCGACCGCTTCGTGGCCCGCGGGATCGTCGACGAGGCCCCCATCGGCGTGCGGGTGTTCACCACGCGCGACGAGGCTGTGGGGGAGGCGCTCTTCGAAGCGCGCGTCCGTCAGGCCCTCGCGCTGCGGCGGCAGGTGGCGGCGCCCGACACCGACTGCTGGCGGCTCCTGCACGGCGAGGGCGATCGGCTGCCGGGCTTCGTCTGCGACGTGTACGGCACCCGCGCGGTGCTGGTGTGCGACGGGCCGGGCGCGGAGGCGTGGCGGCCGGTGATGCTCGCGGTGCTCCAGCGCGTGCTGCCGGAGTGCGGCGTGACGACGCTCCTGTCGCGCACGGGCCGCGGGGAGAGCCGCGCGGTGACGGCCGCGTGGGGCGAGCTCCCGGAGGGGACGGTGGCGGTGCGCGAGCGCGGGATGACGCTCCTCGTCGACCTCGCCAACGGCCAGAAGACGGGGCTCTTCATCGACCAGCGGGAGTCACGGGCGCGCGTGCGGGCGATGGCGAAGGGCCTGCGGGTGCTCAACCTCTACGGGTACACGGGGGGCTTCTCGGTGGCCGCGGGCCTCGGGGGCGCGCGCCACGTCACCACGGTCGATCTGTCGCAGGGGGCGACGGGCCTCGCGACGGAGACCTGGGCGGCCAACGGGCTCGCGGCCGAGGGGCACCTCGCGGTGACCTCCGACGTGCCGAAGTACCTCGCGGCCGAGTCGAAGCGCGGCGCGCGGTACGACCTCGTGATCGCCGACCCGCCGAGCTTCGCGCCGCGGGAGGACACGGTGGAGGTGGCGATGAAGAGCTACCGCGCGCTCCACACGGCCTGCCTCGCGCTGGTGGCGCCGGGGGGCTTCTACCTCGCGGGGTCGTGCTCGAGCCACGTGCGGATGGCGATGTTCGACGCGTCGATCGAGGACGCGGCGGCGTCCGCGCGCAAGGTGCTGCAGGTGGTCGACCGGTGGGGCGCGCCAGCCGATCACCCGCGGCTGATGGCCTTCCCCGAGGGCGACTACCTCAAGAACGTGCTGGTGCGGACGGCGACGTAGCGGGCGGCGTGTACATCGCGGCGGCCGCGGCGGCGCTACCCGGCCTTGCGCTGCGGGGCCTTCTGCGCGAGCTCTTCCCGCACGCGTGCGAAGTGCCCGGCAGCCGTCCGCTCGCGCACCTGGGGCGAGTGGGTGCCGTGCTCCTGGGCGGCGCGCATGGCGTCCCCGACGAAGGCCCGGTCGCCCTCGACGATGGCGCCACCGTCCAGGCGCCGCACCACGATCTCGGCTGAGTAGCCGGCCTCGTTGAGGAGTGCGCCCAGCTCGCCGGGCACCGGGTAGCTCTCGGCCTTCGGGCCGTCGAGCCGGGGCTTCGAGGCGAGGAGGCGCCCGTCGGGCGTCTCGGTGAATGTGATGTCGGTCCTGGGTGCCATCGGGGTCCTCCGATTCTATCCCTCCGGCAGCTTGAGACGGAGGGCGCTGCAGACGCGGGTGCAGGGGGATTGTCAGGGGGCGCGGCGTTTCAGCCAGGCTTCGTGTGAGGGGTGCGAGGGGCAGGCAGAAGGGTCGGCTTGTTCGGGCAGCGGGAGCGAGGAGATCCCAGAAGTGAACGACCCTTCGGGATGGAGTCGCGACGGGACGGCAAGAGTGAATCACCCTTCGGGGGAGAGGTGGGAGGACAGGGTGGAAAGTGAATCACCCTCCCCGCGGCGGCTCGGAGTCGGCGGCTCGAAGTCGGCGCGGCTTCCGCGAGGGGGCCGGAGGAGGCGGGGGAAGGAAGCGCTTCACGGTGGTGACCGTTCAGTGGGGCGAACGCGGGACTACACCCAATGCCGGTCAGTTAGCGTGGGGCAAGCGTCATCGGGAGTTCCCAGGGTTCGCAGGAGCTCACGCCTGGGCTCGAATCGGATCGCCCGCAAAGCCGGGCTCCCTCGTCGCGGACCCTCCATGGCTCTCCCTGAGCCCGGCTCTGCGGGCGATCCAAATCCAGCCCAGGCGTGAGCTCCTGCGAACCCTGGGAACGCTGGACGCGCGCTAACTGACCGGCATTGGGCCTACACCAGCCGCCCCCCCGCGAACTGTCACCAAGAACGTGCTGGCGCGCGCGGCTACGTAGCGGGCGGCGTGTACATCGCGGCGGCCGCGGCAGCGAGGCGCCGTTCGAACTCGTCGCGGGCGAGGTAGACGCCACGCCGGTCGCCGACGCCCCAGATCTTCTTCATCTTGCGGACGCGGGCGGTGACTGCGGCGACCTTGGACTCGTCCACGGTGCCCACGAGGTACCGCACGCGATCGAGGTCGGTGCCGCGGCGCATGATCTCGTCGAAGTCCAACAAGTCTTGCGGCCGCCCGGCGACGAACTTGATCGCCGCGAGGTAGTCCGGGCGAACCACCTTCATCGGGACGCCGAGCGTGTTCGGCGCGACGGCCGTGCGGATCGCGTCGGCCTCAAGCTCCGTGATGGTCCCGCGGACGTCGACGCGAAGCTCCGGCATCTCACGGACAGCAGGGAGCGCCGCGTTGTCCTCGTCGAGCCAGGCGATGGCGTGGGCGTCGGTGACCCAGCGAACCTTCATCCCCTGCGCCGCGAGGCCCTTGACGAGCCGCTTCGCGCTGACAGGCCGCGCGTAGACGAGCAGGTCGTTGGAGTACGCCTTCGCGCGGGCGTCCATGACGGCCACTGTCCCCCCGAGGGCGAGCTTCATCGCCTCGTCGAAGGCCCCCGCCACGAGGCATAGACGGCGGGCGAGTGAGAGGGGGAGGCGGGCCCGAATCGCGAGGCCAACCGCGATCGGGTCTTCGAGCGCAGGAACTCCCATCGCCCGGGCCTATCACGCCACCATCACACCCGCCACGACTTCAGCACGACCACGAACAGCACCGCGAGCGCCGCCGCGCCCAGCACGCCGAGCTGGAGCCCGCGCGCCGACGCGGCCGTCTTCTCGTCGATGCCCGACACCTCCGCGGCCTTCACGCGCGCGCCGAGCACGAAGTGGAGACCCAGCATCACGAGCGCCACCGTGAACTTCCCGTGGAACCACCCGAAGCGGAAGTACGCCCCCTGCGCGACGCCGATCATCGCGAGGCCGGTGAGCGTGGCGATTCCCATCCACGGCGACGACACCGTGCGGTAGATGCGCCGGGCGACGGCGGCGAAGCGCGCGCGGACGGCGTCGGGCTCGCCGATGGCGGAGGTGATCACGCGGGTGATGCTCACCAGGCTCCCGACCCAGAGGAGGTTGGCGAGGACGTGGAGCGCGAGGAGGACGAGGGTGACGCGTTGCATGGCGCCGAAGGCCATAGCCGCAACGGGCGCCCGGTGGCAATGGTTGCGCGCGCGCCGCGAGGTGGTCTACACCCGCGGCGACCGCGATGAGCCCTGCGCCCCCCACCCGCCGCGACCTCCTCCGCGCCGCGCTCTGCCTCGGGGCCGCGGGGTGCAACCGCTTCCGGCGCGTCAACGACGTGGTGTTCGGCGAGGTGGCGGCCCGCACCGGCCCGCGGGCCCTCTGGGGCGAAGACCTCCACCGCGGCATCGAGCTCGCCATCGCCCAGCAGAACGCCCGCGGCGGGATGAACGGCCGCACCCTCCGCCTCGTGGTGGCCGACGACGAGAGCCGCGACGAGCGGGCCACCACGCTCGCCACCCGCCTCATCGAGCGCGAGTCGGCGATGGTGCTCTTCGGCGAGCCCTCCTCCGCGGCGTCCGAGAAGGCCGCGACGGCGGCGCAGCGGCTCGGGGCGGTGTTCGTCTCGCCCGCCACCACCGCGCGGGACGTGACGCGCGCGGGGGACATGGTGTTTCGCACCGCCCTCCTCGACATCGAGCAGACCGCCGCGCTCGCCCGCTTCGCCCGCCAGACGCTGCAGAAGCGCCGCGCGGCCACGGTGTACCGCCGCAGCTCGCTCCTCCACGTGGGGATGGCCGACGAGTTCGGGCGCTCGTTTCGCGGGGCCGGCGGCGAGCTGGTGCTGCGCGAGTCCTACGACGAAGACGCCGACCTCGTCCGCCTCGTCGGGCGCATCCGCGCGTCGGGCGCCGACACGGTGTACATCCCCGCCGACGCCGCCGACGCGGGCCGCATGGCCGTCGCCCTCCGTCAGGGTCGCGTCGCCGCGCAGGTGCTCGGCTCCGACGGCTGGTCGAGCGGCGAGGTGCGGCGCTTCGCGCAGGAGGCCGCCGTGGGGGTGATCTTCTGTGACGCGTTCACGTACGCCTCCACCCGCCCCGAGGTGGAGTCGTTCGTCACGGCCTTCCGCGAGCGGTACCGCGCGCAGCCGGGCACCTTCGCCGCCTTCGGCCACGACGCCGCCCGCTGGGTCATCCAGACCGCCCTCCGCGTGCGTCAGCTCGAGGCCCGCACGCTGCGCGACGCCCTCCTCCAGAGCCGCCTCGAGGACGCCGTGGCAGGGTCGTTCGCGGTCGATGCGCGCCGCACCCTCACCCGCGCGATGACCTTCCTGCGCTACACCCGCGACGGCGTCGAGATCGCCGGCACCCAGACGCCATGAGCCCCGCCGCCCGCCTGGCCCTCGCCGCCCTCGTCACCGCCGCCTGCCGCGCGTCCGATCCGCCCACGGACGTGCCCACCGGCCTCGACGCGGACGTCGTGCACGGCGTCCCCGTCGACGCGCGCCCAGACGCGAGCGCCGACGCGGCCCCCGACGCGAGCGCCGACGCGGCCCCCGACGCCGACCTGCGGCCCTACGACCCCTGCGCCGCGAGCGCCATCCGCGACCTCGACGCGCTCGGGACGCGCACGGGCGCCACCACCCGCGTCGTCGCCGACAACCGCTCGGTGGGGCGCCTGGGGCCCCTCGACGCGCCCTGCGCGCGGGGGATGGTGGGGCATCAGGTGGTGTTTCGGTATGTCCCGCGGACGACGACGCGGCTGCGGGTGAGCACCAACGACGAGGCCACCGACGCGCGGCTCGACACGGTGGTGTTCGCGACGCTGACGTGCGGTCCCGTGCCCGATGGGGCGACGGCGCTGGGGTGCAGCGACGACACGGGCGACCCGCCGCGCGACCACGCCACCACCTTCGTCACCGACGCGAACGTGCGCGCCGGAGAGCCCGTGTACATCGTGGTGTCGGGCTTCCTCCACGCGACGCGGGAGCTTTGGGACTCGCAGGGGACCTTCGCCCTGTCGGTGACCGAGCAGTAGCGGGAGTCACGCGGGATCGCGCGTGGCGCCGCGCCGCAGCAGGCGCTCGGTGGGCACCAGGACGCTGGCCGGAGGCGCCTCGGGCTGGACGGTGACGTGCTCGATCGCGAGCTCGCGCGACAGCCGCGCCGCCACCTCACGGGCCACGTCCACCCCGTGCGCCGCGCCGTCGAGCACCACGTGAACCGTCGCCGCGGGGAAGCCGTCTGCCACCGTCCACACGTGGAGGTCGTGGAGCCCGGCGACGCCCGGCGTCCCTCGCACCACCGCCTCGACGCGCGCGACGTCCACGCCGCTCGGCGCCCCCTCCATCAGCACGTCGATCGCGTCGCGCACGAGCCGCCACGCGCTCCCCAGGATGAGCACCGCGATGACCACGGAGAGCACCGGGTCGGCGCGGCGCCAGCCCCACAGGAGCTGCAGCCCCCCCGCGAGCATCGCCGCCACCGACCCCGCGGCGTCTGCGAGCACGTGAGCGAGCGCCGCGCGGGTGTTGGCGCCGTGGTGTTCGCCGCGCGCGAGCACCCAGGCGGAGAGGAGGTTGACGCCGAGCCCGACGGTCGCGACCCCGAGCATCCACCCGCCGCGCACGTCGGGCGGGTGCTGCCAGCGGCGGGCGGCTTCGACGACGATCCACACGGTGGTGACGCCGAGCGCGATGCCGTTGGCGCAAGCGGCCAGCGTCTCCGCGCGACGGAAGCCGTAGGTGCGCCGCGTCGTCGGCGCGCGCTGCGCCATCCGCTGCGCCCACAGCGCCAGCGCGAGGGCGGCGGCGTCGGTGACCATGTGCCCCGCGTCGGAGAGCAGCGCGAGGCTGCGGGTGAAGAGCCCCGCGACCACCTCGACGAGCATGAAGCCCCCCGTCAGCGCGAGGGCCACGCCGAGGCGCCGCGCGGGGGAGCTGCGCAGGTCGTGGTCGTGGCGGTGGTCGTGCTCCACCGCGGGCGCATGGTCGTGGTCGTGGTCGTGCGTCATGGCGTCACCATAAGGTCGTCGGGGGCCCAGCGCCGGTCGCGCCGTGCGGAGAAGCGCCCGTCCCGCTTCCTCGCTCGTCGGTGCCGCGCGGCTTCGACCACCCGGGCGCGGCGTCGTCCTTCACCGAGGCCCTCCGGCCGCTCTCGAACGAGTCATCGAGTCCATGCGCGTCGCCTCGTTGGGGGCGACCGTATGGCCCCCGGCGACGGACGACGGACCGTATCGCGAGGAGCGCGAGCGGTCTGAGCAGGCGGAGCTTGCCTGCTCGACGCCTGCGATGCTGACGGAGCCAACTGCGACGCCGACGCGATCAACGGCTGTGAGACCGACACAGGACGTAGCGCGATGCCCTCTCGCGACCGCGGGCTTCATCACGTACCAGCCGCTCCTGGTCGCCATCGATGCGTTCCATCTCAACGACGCGTTTCAGTTCCAAAGGAGCGTGAAGGTCCAGGTCGAGGCGGTGGGACATGCGGGCGCGAACGCCATCATCGCGCGCGATCACGCGGCGTGGGCGACCACCGCGTTCTGGTACGCCCCGCCATGAGCTTGCCAGCGACGGCGGGGCTTCCCTCGCCTGGCCGTTGGCTGTACATGCAACCGATGTCCACGAAGCCGCCGTTCATCCTCCGCGCCGAAGACGTGCCCGAGCGCACGCACCGCTACCCCCACAGCGACGAGCCGATGGGGCCGTCGCGACGCATCGGGCACGCCGCCGGGCTGGAGCGCCTCGGCGTCAACCTGCAGCGCCTGCCCCCGGGCACTCGCAGCTCCTGGCCGCACGCGGAAGAGGACGAGGAGGAGTTTGTCTTCGTGCTCGAGGGCGAGGTCGACTGCTGGGTCGATGGCACCTTGCATCCCATGCGGGCGGGCGACCTGGCGGCGTTTCCGGCGGGCACCGGCATCTGCCACACCTTCATCAACAACAGCGAGCGTGAGGCGGCGCTGCTCGTGGGCGGCGAGGCCGGCAAGGCGCACAGCCGCATTTACTATCCGCTGCATCCCGGCCGACGCGACGACATGACCGCAAGCCAGTGGTGGCACGACGTCCCCCCGCGCGAGCTCGGTCCGCACGACGGCATCCCCGACGCCCAGCGCCGACCGGTGGAGTGACCTTCGCCCCTCAGCCGGGCCACGCGTGTCAGGCATCTGTGCCGAGTGTGCCAGACCCTGACCTGCGGCCACGTTCGTTCGTCGGGCTACCCCCTCGATTCGCGACAATTTCGTGCGGCACAACCTCTGCTACAAGCCAGGATCGATCCATTGGGGATCTGGAGGTTGTGATGCGCAGCAGGACCATCTTTCTTGGTGTGTTGTGGGGTCTCGTCGGCTGCGCGGACGGCGCCTCGCCGCCCTCGGTGATCGAGGGCGCCGATGCCGCGAGCGGCACGTGGCAGGGCGCGCAGGACGTCGCAGCGGACTCCTTCGCCCCCTCCTCTCCGCCCTTCACGGACGCCCCGCCCGCGCCCGATCTCCCCGCCCCCTCCGATCGCCCGGCTGCCCCGCAAGACGGGGGCGCTGCGCCCGACGCCGGGCTCGCCGACGTGCCGACGAGCGACGTGCTGACGAGCGACGTGCCGACGGGCGACGTGCCGGACGGCGACGTGCCGGACGGCGACGATGCCGCGTTCACCTGCGAACGCATCGTCGACCGGACGCCGGTGACCCTCTACCTCTCGGCCGACGACTCCAACTCGATGGCCTCGCCGACCATCGTGCGGCGCATGATCCGGACGGGCCGGCGTGTCCCCTCCGCGGTGGTGCGCACCTACGAGTTCTTGAACTACTACAACGTCCCCTACGAGGCCGCGCCGGCCGGGCGGGTGCGCATCGTTCCGCAGATGCGCCCGGGCCTCGTGCCCGGGAGCTACGAGCTGCAGGTGGGCATCGCCTCCGAGCGCCGCGCGGCCGCGGAGGTTCGTCCGATGACCCTCACCTTCGTGCTCGACACCTCGGGCTCGATGGCCGGCGGCGGGCGCATTGAGCGCGAGCGGGCCGTGCTGCGCTCGGTCGCGGCGACGCTCCGCCCCGGCGACATCGTCTCGGCCGTCACCTGGAACACCGCCCAGCGCGTCGTCCTCTCGGGCCACCGTGTGAGCGGCCCGTCCGACCCCGCGCTCGTGGCGCTCGCGTCGTCGATCATCGCCAGCGGCGGCACCGACCTCTCCGGGGGGCTGCGCGCCGGCTACGACCTCGCCCGCACCCACTACGGCGAGGGCCGGCTCAACCGCGTGGTGGTCGTGAGCGACGGCGAGGCCAACGTCGGCGAGACGGACGCGCGCGTCATCGCAGAGGCCTCCCACTACGCCGAGCGTGAGGAGATCTACCTCGTGGGCGTCGGGGTGGGCGACGGCTTCAATGACACCCTCATGAACACCATCACCGACCGCGGGCGGGGGGCCTACGTGTTCATCGACAGCGACGCGGAGGCGACCGAGGTGTTCGGCCGCCGCTTCGCCGAGACCATGGACATCGCGGCGCGGGCGGTGCGCCTGGAGCTCACGCTCCCCTGGTACATGCGCGTGGCGGAGTTTCACGGCGAACACATCTCGACCAACCCGCGCGAGGTCGACCCGCAACACCTCGCGCCCAATGACGCGATGGTGTTCCACCAGGTGCTCCAGGCCTGCGCACCGTCCGCGATCGACCCGGCCGACCGGATCGTCGCCCGCGCCACCTACGCGTCGCGTGACCGCGTCGCCTCCGCCGAGCGCATCGAGACGAGCTTCCGCGACCTGCTCGATGCCCAGGACGGCGCGCTCCGCCGGGGCCGAGCGATCGTCGCCTGGGCGGAGGCGCTCAAGCGAATCGACGCGCGCGGCGGCCGGGACGTCGGCGACCTCGACGCCGTGGAGCGGCTCGTGCGCGAAGCACCCGAGTCCGCCACCGACCCAGCGATGCGGGAGATCCTCGAGCTCGTGACGCGCTACCGCGCCCTGGCGCGCTGACCCGGCCACCCCGCGCGAGGCCGGCGCCGAGGTAGAGCGCGACCGCGCGCAGAGAGTGCAACGTCCCAACGTCACCAGGGGAGGTGAATCGGCGCGCTTCGACGCCCCTGCGGGTCACCGCCCCGCACCACGGCGGAGCTGCGCGTGGTGCACCCCACACAACCGCGGACTACTGCCGCCGCTCGTCGCAGTGCCCCTCGCCGTTGAAGTGCCCGACGGTCGCGACCAGCGCCGTGACAAACTCCCGCAGGTTGCGCACGTCCGAGCGCGACCCGGTGCCGTACTGACCCATCGGGGCGGTCGTGAGGTCGACCCGCGCGAGCTCCTCCAGCGTGACCTCTCCGTTACGGTCGGCGTCGGCGCCTGCGATGACGTCGAAGCGCAGCTTCGCCTCGGGGGACTGGAGGTCGTCGTAGAAGAGGTGGTCGCCGTGCACCGTGATCTGCGCGCGCGCGGTGCCCCCCGACGGCACCGCGAGCCCCACCTCGGTCTCGCTCGACTGGCAGTTGGTGTAGCTCACCGCGCCGCCGAAGCCCCAGCGGAAGCGGACCGTCGTCCCCATCCGCGTCCCCTGCCCCTCGACGTACACCGAGAAGTTGCCCGCCCGCATCAGGGCCACGTCGGCCGCGGTCGCGTTCGCCATGGTGACCTGCGCGTCGACGGGCGCGATGCGGTAGGACACCCGATCGTAGCGACGCGAGGGGAGTGACGGCATCCGACCGATCTCGAGGGGACCCGTGAGCGTGTGCAGGTCGTACACCCGCACGGCTTCGAGGCGCCCGGAGGTGCCCCCGGCGGTCGACGCGAGGTTCAGGTCGCCGATGTTCACGAGAAACTTCGTGTAGCGAATCTCCCAGCCGTTCTGAAAGCCCTCGGCCTCGGGGGTGGCGGCGGCGGGGATGCGATCCTGAATGTAGTCCTCGCCCCAGATGAGGGCGGTGACGGTGCCGGGGCTCGTGCCGAGGCTGTCGTCGCCGCAGGCGGTGAGGGAGAGCGCCGCCAGGGCGACGCCGCGGGTGAAGAGGTGACGCATGGGATTGGGTTCCTTCGGGTTGATCAGCGTGCCCCTCCATCGGGGGCGCCAGGGGTC
The DNA here is from genome assembly GCA_044375895.1 of Polyangiales bacterium. GTDB lineage: Bacteria > Myxococcota_A > Polyangia > Polyangiales > CAISKJ01. Next base: position 14,592 of record JBILLV010000051.1, read on the forward strand.
CAGGTGAAGCGGTAGGAGGCGCCCGACACCACGCCGCGGTAGAGCGCGTTCGCGGGCTGACTCCCCTCCGAAAACGTCGAGACACCGCCGGGGTCCGCGGGCGGCGGCACCATCGTAAAGTCGACCCGGTCGAGCCAGTTCGTGAGGTCGATGTCCACCGCCCAGCGGCCGGGGGATCCGTCGAACACGGCGCTCGCGGGAATCCCCTCGATGTTCACGTCGAGGAGGAGCGAGGCGTCGAAGCGCACGGTGGCGTCGCCGCGCGTCGCGGTGCCACGGACGATGAGCGTGCGACCGCGGAGCACCTGCCGCGCGGGTCCGAGGTCGACCTCTGGCCCGTGCAGTTCGAAGTGGGCCGAGCGTGAGGTGCCAGACACGCCACCGGCGTGACCGACGAGGGTGGCGCTCGGGCTCGTCAGGTCGACGACCGCGCGCGTGTTGATGTCGGCGAGCGCGCCACCCGGCACGTAGTGACCCGGGTGCGCCCACGCGACCCCCGAGAATCCCCGCAGCAGACGGCCGAAGAGCGGCGCCCCCTCGTACCAGCGGATCGGACCCACGGCCGCGAAGGCCGACTCGACGCGCACGTGCCAGCCGAGCGACGTGTCGCCTTCGAGGCGCACCCCGCGGGCGGACACGTCGAAGGTGACGCGCTGCCGCCCGGTCGCGTCGTCTCCGCATTGCACCGACGCCACCGACACCAGGGCCGCGGTGAGCAGCGCCAGCACCGGGGCGGCGCGCGCAGAAGCCCGACGCGGCGGGAGGGACGGACTTCTCATGGCGCAGGCTCTCCGGTGCGGGGTGCGAGGGTCGGCGCGCCGATGGGCGCGCGGGGAGTCGTCGTGGCGGAGGCGGCGCGGAGCGTCATCGGCGCGGCGGCGCACACCCGCTCGCGGGGCGCGCACACGCCGAACGTGTACGACGTCCACCAGCTCTCCCAGTCGGCGTCGGCGCAGCCCTCGCAGCGGGCCATGTGCACCGCGCGAAGGAGCCACGTCCCCTCGCGGTCGACCGCGAACGTCACCGCGCCGTGCACGTCGGAGACGGCCCCGACGCGCCGCACGTCGTCGCCCACGCGAGACAGCGCCTCGACGAGGACGCCCCCGAGCGGCGCCCCGCGGAAGTGAACCGCGACGCGCAGCGCCTGTCCGGGCCGCACGCGCGCGAGGTCGTCCGCGGGGATGAGCTCCAGCGTCTGCCCGAGGGCGCGCGTAGAGACATCGTCGCGGCGGCCGCCGACCTGCGCGAAGGCTTTCAGGTAGCGGGTGTAGCGCTCGCGGCCGGGCGCCGCGTTCTCGCCCCGCGCCCGCCGAGCCTCCACGACGGCGCCGAGGCCCTCGTCCCGGAGGTACCGCTCGAAGCGCTCGGCGGGAAGCTCGATCCGCGCGACGTTGCGCTCCATCGCGAAGAGGTGTCCGCCAGAGACCGCGAGCGGCAAGGCCACCAACGGCCGCGCGTCCGCCGTGGCAAGCGCGCGGAGGTCGGCCGTGCTCCGCGCCGTGAGGTGCACGAAGCGGGGCGTGCGCTCGGGCTGCCAGCCGCGCGCCTCGTCGGGGACGAAGTCGTCGCCCACCCAGAGCGACAAGGCCACGCGGCCCCCCGGGGCGACCCGCAGCGGGTCGGGGAGGAGCCAGTAGTCGTGCGCGCCGACGCTACCCGCGCGCAGCAGACACACGGCCAGAAGTGCTCTCCCGAAGCTCATCGGGTGCCTCGTAACACGATTTTTAGAATCGTGCTCACCTCTCCAGGCGATGCGTGACACATTTTTTAAAATCATGCTACGGACGGAGTCGCGAGCCACCCACCCGTCCGATGGCGGTCCCTTTGGGGCCGTAGGCGGGGCCCTGGAGGTGTTCCGGTCGGGACGCCTCAGCCACTACGCCCCGGAGGCCGCCCATGGATGAGAAGCCCGCCCGCGTCACCGCTCGCCGACACCCCGTTGTTCCCTACGCGACTGTGATCGTGGGGCTGCACCTCGTCGGCCTGGTGAGCCTGTTCTCCGCTCGCCACGCGCACCCGGCCCTCCTGTCGATGGGGCTCGTCGCGTACTCGCTGGGGCTGCGGCACGCCTTCGACGCCGACCACCTCGCGGCGATCGACAACAGCGTCCGGCGGATGGTCGACCGCGCGCGCGACCCGAGCGGCGCGGGCTTCTACTTCTCGCTCGGTCACTCCACAGTGGTGTTCGTGATGGCCATCGTGACGGCCCTCGCCGCCCGCGAGGCCCGCGCGCACCTGCCGCTGCTCACGCGCCTGGGAGGTCATGTCGGCCCCACGATTTCGGGGCTCTTCCTGCTCGGGGTCGCGGCGCTCAACGCGCGCACCTGGATCGCTCTGTGGCACCTGCACGGACGCGCCGTCCGCGGGCTGGCAGCCGACGCGCACGACGCCACCCCGCCGGGCGGCCCGCTGTGGCGACTCCTCGCTCCGCTCACCGCGGCCACCGACCGCGCATGGCGCCTCTACCCGGTCGGCGTGCTGTTCGGTCTGGGCTTCGATACAGCGAGCGAGGTGTCGCTGCTTGCGATGGCGTCGGGGGCGGCCTCGCGCGGCATGCCGTGGTTCGGCGTGCTCGCGCTCCCGCTCCTCTTCGCCGCGGGGATGAGCCTCGTCGATACGCTCGACGGCGTGCTCATGGCCCGCCTGTACCGCACCACCCAGCGCAACCAGCGCGATCGCCTCCGATACAACCTCGCGGTGACCGGCCTCTCGGTCGTCGCCGCGGGGACGATCGGCGGCGTCGAGCTCGCGCAGGTGCTCGCCCGCCATACCGACTCGCGCGCGGTGGCGCTGCGCTGGGTTCGGGGCGTCGACCTGGGCCTGGCGGGCTACGCGCTCGTCGGTCTGTTCGCGATCGTGTGGGTGGGGTGGGCGGTCCGAGCGCGCGTGCCTGGCGAGGCCGCGCCGCCGTCGTAGCGATCGTGCGTGGGGTCGCCGGAGCGAGATGGAGCGCAGGCTCACCCGCGCCCTGCGAGCCGTCGCCTGAGGGTCACCCCGGCGCCCCGCCGTGGTGGTAGGAGACAGCCCCGCCCATGAGTGACCTCCCCAACCTCTCCGAAGAGCACTTCGCCCTCCCCGACCTCGACCGGCTCGAGCCGCGCGATCGCGCCACGCACCCGCCCCGCATCCTCCTGCTCTACGGCTCGTGCCGCGAGCGCTCCTACAGCCGTCTGCTCACGCAGGAGGCCGCGCGCATCCTCGACCGCCTCGGCGCCGAGACGCGCATCTACGACCCGCGCGGCCTGCCGCTCCCCGACAGCGAGCCCGCCACGCACCCGAAGGTGGTCGAGCTGCGCGAGCTCTCCCTCTGGTCGGAGGGCCAGGTGTGGTGCAGCCCCGAGCGCCACGGCGCCATGACGGGCGTGTTCAAGAGCCAGATCGACTGGCTCCCGCTGGAGCTCGGGAGCCTCCGCCCCACCCAGGGGCGCACCCTCGCCGTGATGCAGGTGTCGGGCGGGTCGCAGTCCTTCAACGCCGTCAACGCGCTGCGCGTCCTCGGCCGCTGGATGCGCATGGTCACCATCCCCAACCAGTCGTCGGTCGCCAAGGCCTTTCAAGAGTTTGACGACGCGGGGCGCATGAAGCCGTCGGCCTACTACGACCGCGTCGTCGACGTGATGGAGGAGCTCTTCAAGTTCACCCTCCTGGTGCGCGACCGGGCGGACTACCTCGTGAGCCGCTACAGCGAACGCAAGGAGGCCGCCGCGAAGAGCGAAGCCGCGCAGAGCGAGGCCGCGCGCCTCGTCGCCGCCGCGATGGCGCACGAAGCAACGACGGACGCCGGAGCCTCGCCCGGGAAGACCTGAGCAAGTACGCGAGCGGCGCCGGTGCGCGAACGCAAGCACCATCCGCCTGCAACGTCTGCGATCACGCGTTCGACCGCCCCCAGAAACTCACCGCCCAGCCCCTCACGTCGAGCCTCGTACCAGAGGGCGGTCTCTTGCAGCTCCCGCTCGGCCTCCGCGAGCACGACGACCGTGCGGTTCACGGCCCTCGCAGCTTCGCTCGAAGGTCGGCGCGCACCTCTTCCCACGATCGAGTCGACGCGACGCCGTCCCGCCACTCGGTGAGGCGACGCTCGGCCTCCTCGCTCCACGCCTCATCGAGCGCATCATCGGGCGGCGCCTTGCCGACGCTGTCCAGAAGCATCAGCGCGACGTGCTCACGCTCCTCGACGGGCAGCGTCATGGCGTCGGCGAGGACGGTGGTCAGCGTGCGACTCATGCGGCGAGTGTACGTGGGCTCGCGATCGTTTGCACCACCGCCCGCCCTTGACCGCGGTGCCCCTCACTGCCCCGTGACACCGGGCTGCCCGTTCGTCAGGTGCCGCGTTGAGGTCGCCACCGGGGCGCCTCAGGCCACGAGTTCACGGACACCCTCGGCGCTGACGACAGCCTCTGAACGCTCTGGCTCTCGCCGTAGCTCGAGGCGGATGGTGCGCGCACGCAGTGCAATGCCCTGCCCTCCTTGCGCGCTCTGCTCGCCCTGACACCCTCTGCATCTCCGGCCCACGTCATGCACTTCGCGCGGTCATGCGCACCTTCCTTCTCGTCGCCCTGACTGCCCTCGGATGCAGCGAAGCCCCCTCGCCCGCCGTCGACGCCGCGAGCGACCTCCTCGACGCCGCGCCCGACGTCGCGGCCGACGCGCTCTCCGACGTCGCGCCCGACGTCGCGCCCGATGTCGTTGCCCCCGATGTCGACACGCGACCGCGGGCGCCGGTGCGCTTCGCGTTTCGCCCGAGCTGGGCGGGCGTCACGACGGTGGCAGTGCACGGGGGCTTCGGGCGCGCGGACGACTGGGCGATGCCCTTCGTCACGCTCGTGCTCGACGGCGACACCTGGCGCGGCACCGCGATGCTCCTGCCGGGGACGTACTCCTATCAGTTTCGCGTGACCGGCGACGCGCAGGCGGGCGGGCGCGCGGCCACCTTCACGCGCGACATCCACGACGTCACCAACCTCCGCAGCGGCCTCTGCGCGGCGGGGAGCGCCCCGTCGATGCGCGACCCGCGGGCGCCGTGCTCGATCTTGTTCGTGCCGCAGTCCGACACCCCGCCGCGGCTGTTCACGGTGTCGGGTCAGGCCACCGTCGGCCCCGCGGCCGCGGAGGGATGGCTCGCGGTGATCGAACGCGCCGAGCCCGCGCAGAGCCCGGCCTTCGACGACCGCGTCACCCTCGGCGCGGACGGTCGCTTCACCTTCCGCGTCGCGGTGGGACAGTATCGCGTCGTGCTGCTCCACCCGAGCACGCTCTCGACGGACGACATCCACCGCGAGTCGCTCGGGGGCCGCGTCGCGCGGCGGGCCTACACCGCGCCCTTCTTCCTCAGCGCGGACGTCGCCGTGCCCGCGCTCGACGTCGCGTTTCTCACCTACGACGCACACCAGCCGCGGGGCGACGTGACGCTCCCCGCGCGCTTCATGTTCGCGGCGCCCGCGGGGCTCATGGCGCGCGCGGCGGTGTACGGACCCGCGCCGACGAACATCGAACCCTGGTGGCTCTCCGATCCGTCGATGACGACGGCGACGTGGGACGGCGCGTTCACCGCGACGGGAGCGGCCCAGATGCGCGCGATGACGGGCGCGCGCTACACGTGGGGGACGCTCGTCGAGCTCGCGCGGCCGATGGGCGCGCCGACGCAGTGGACGCTCCAAGGTGCGGCCTTCGACGTGACGCCTCGATGAACACCGCGCGCTCTCTCCGCCAACTTCGAAGTAGTTCGATGGTGCGTAGGACGTTGGCTCCGTAGGGTTCCTCAGGTCACGTCGCCTCCCGCGATGTCGCCCACGGAAGGAACCTCACGATGCTGCACCGCCTCCCGCGCCGCGCCGCTGCGCTGCTCGCCGCGCTCGCCCTCGCGGCCTGCTCCTCATCTCCCGCCATGAACGGCGCCGACGCCGCGCCCGAAGACGCCAGGCCCGACGCGGCGACTCCCGACGCGACCCCGACGCCCGATACGCCCGCCACGCCCGACGCCCCCGCGGGTGACGGCGGCGCGTGCGAAGATTTCTCTGGGGCCTACACCCTCGTGGGGACGTGCAGCGTGCCGGGCTTCAGCCCCTTCCCCTCCGCGTGCATCGCGCAGACCGGCTGCAACGCGCAGATCGTCGTCGCGACGGGCCCCACCACGGGGACGGTCGCGGGCAACACGCTCACGTTCACCTCGATGGTCTCGGGCATCCCGCTCACCTGCACCGCGACGCGGGTGGCGGGCGGCGCGCTCATGGTCCGCTGTGAGGCGGGCGGCGGCGCAGCCACCTGCGAAGCGATGGGGACGCCCGCGGCCTTCCCCGGCGCGACGCGCTGGTGCTGCGACCTCGGCGCGCAGGACTGCGGCGCGGGGCAGCGCTGCAACATCGTCGGCGCCGGCACCAACAACGCCGTCGCGCTCACCGCGTGCGTCCCCGCGGGCACGCTCACCGAGGGCGCCGTGTGCACGCGCGCCGACGGCCGCCCCGGCGCCGACACCTGCGCCACCGGGCTGAGCTGCATCCTCAGCGGCGACATGGCGGGCGGCGTTCGCACCTGCCAGCGCGTGTGCCGCAGCGGCGCCGACTGCATGGGCGCCGCGTGCGTGTCCTTCAGCGACGCGCCGCGCGGCGGCGTCTGCCGCGCGACCTGCACGCCGTTCGGCACCGACTGCGGCGCGGGCACCTGTCGCTACGTGAACACCTGGGGCGCCGAGATGCGCGACACGGCCCCCGCGCTCATCGCGTCGACCTGTCAGGCCGCCGGCATGGGAATGGAGGGGACCCTGTGCACGAGCAGCGGTGACTGCGCGGCCAACCACACCTGCGCGCGCCGCAACGGGGCCGAGCCCTTCGCCTGCCGACGCATCTGCGACATGAAGAACGCCTGCCTGATGGGGACCACCTGCAGCGGGATGATGAGCGCGAACAACCCGACGGCGTCGGGCTACTGCTTCCCGTCGTGACCCTTCAGCCCACCAGCCCGTGACGGTGCGCGTAGGCGACGATCTCGCCCACGGTCTGCGCGCCGAGCTTCTCGCGGATCTTCCCGACGTGGGTGCTCACGGTGCTGATGCCCAGCCCGAGCCCGTGGGCCACGTCGCTCACCGACTGCCCGCTCGCCAGCATCATGAACACCTGAAGCTCGCGCGCCGTGAGGCTGTGGTGGCCCTGCGTCGCCCGCACCGCCGGATCGGAGCGCTTGGTGTAGTAGGCCTTCCCCCGCGCCACCGAGCGCACCGCGTCGAGGAGCTGCTCCTCCGAGCGGTCTTTGCAGAGGTACCCCGCGGCCCCCTCGGCCACCATGCGGTCGGCGTACTGGGCCTCGGCGTACATCGAGTGGACGAGCACCGCGAGCCGTGGCCGAAGCGCGCGGGCCTGACGCAGCACCTCGATGCCGCTCTGCCCCTTGATCGACAGGTCGAGGATGAGCACGTCGGCGAAGACGTCGTCGCGCGCGAGGAAGGCGAGCGCGGCGTCGAGGTCGCCGGCCTCACCCACCACCTCCACCATGCTGTCCGCCGCCAGGATCGAGCGAATGCCCGCCCGCACCACCCCATGATCGTCGGCGATGAACACCCGAATCACGCCACCACCTCCGCGATCGGGAGACGCACGCGCAGGGTCGTCCCGCGGGGGGCGTTGGGCTCCACCTCGACGCTCCCGCCGAGGGCGAGGGCGCGCTCGCGCATCCCCACGAGACCGAAGGCCCCGTCGCGCACGGTCGCCGGGTCGAAGCCGACGCCGTCGTCCTGCACCGTGAGCTCCAGCGCCCCTTCGTGTACGCCCGCGGTGACCGTCGCCGCTGACGCCCCCGCGTGCTTCGCGACGTTGGTCAGCGCCTCCTGCGCGCAGCGAAAGGCCGCGTTGGCGACGGCCGGGGGGAGCGCGGAGACCTCGGCGGAGCAGGTCACGGTGCAGGGGATGCCGCGCTCGGTGGCGCGGGCGGCGAGCCAGTCGAGGGCGGGGGCGAGGCCGAGGTCGTCGAGCACCCGCGGGCGCATGTCGCTCACGAGCCGCCGCGTGTCGTCGGTGAGCTGGTGGAGGAGCTCGGCGAGCTGCTCCAGGTTGGGCGCGATGGCGGCCGGATCGCGCGCGTGGCGGTCGCGCGAGGTCTTGAGCACCATGCGGAGGGCGGTGAGCCCCTGGCCGAGCTCGTCGTGGAGCTCACGGGCCACGCGGGTGCGCTCGGCGTCCTGCACCTCGTCGCGGTGGCGGGCGAGCCGACGGAGGGCGCGGGTGGCCTCGGCGACGCGCGCGGCGAGGGCCTCGCGCTCGGCGGTGAGCGTCCGCTGCGAGAGGAAGTAGCGCAGGCGGAGCGAGTCGGCGTACCAGCCCACCGCGACGCTGAGCGTGGCGACGTAGGAGAAATGCGCCAGCGAGGTCGCGGCGTAGGGGTCGCGGAGGTACTCGGGGTGCGGGCCGAAGTAGCCGAGCAGACACGCCGCCGCGACCGTGAGGGTGAAGACCAGCCGCCGCGCCGGGAGAAAGATGGCCAGCGCCGGCGCGAGCAGGTACGCGTGGAGGAAGTGGAACCACGGCGCGCTCGGACCCCCGAGGTCGCCGAGCGAGCGGGCCGTGATGAAGCTCACCGCGAGGCCCCCGAGCATCCCCAGCGGGTACACCGGCACCCGCGGGAGCTTGAGCCCGATGCCGACCACCAGCGCGACCCCCACCAGCCACAGCCGCGCCTGCGCCAGCGTCTCCGCCGCGCCGGGCAGCGTCCGAAACACCCACGCGTCGGTGAACCAGAACCCCACGTTGAACACCGTCAGCAGCGCCGTCATCAGCCCGAGCAACGGGCGGGCGTTCGTGTCGGTGTGCGCGCGGAAGGCCGCGAGGTCGGCGGCGGTGGCGAGGCCGTCCTCGGCGATGCCCGTGCGGAGCCAGCGGAGGAAGGGCTCGCGCAGGGTGCCGCCTCGGCGGAGACCGCGCGGGGAGAGGGCGAGTGCCTGAGGCATCGAGTGGAGGGGACGGTATCAGACCCTGGCGAATCCGTCGCCACTGTACCTCAGCGGGCGCCGAGGGTCGCCGCCGTGGCCGCGAGGAGCGTCCCGCCGAGGAGCGCCTGTTCGAAGCGAGCGCCCACCACCCGGGCCTTCCAGAGGCTGGCGCCGTAGAGGTTGGTGCCGCGGAGGTCGGCGTCGGCGAGGTCGGCCGCTTCGAGGTTGAGCTCCATCGCGTTGGCGCGGCGCATCTGGACGCGGGCCATCGTCGCCCCCACCGCCCGCGCGCCGCGGAGGTCGCACCCGTCGAGGCACGCCCCCGTGAGCTTCGCCCGCGAGAGCTCGGCCCGCCCGAAGTCGCTGTAGGAGAGGTCGGCCCCTTCGAGCGACGCGTCGCTGTAGATGCCCCCTGCCCCCTTCACCTCGCGCAGCTTCGCGCCCGTGAGCACGGCTCCTTCCGAGGCGCGCAGCTTCGTCACGTCGGCCTTCGTGAGGTCGATGTTGGGCGCGTGGGCGCCTTCGAGCGAGGTGGCCACGAGCGACGCGCCCGCGGCGTTGGCCCCCGAGAGCTGCGCCCCCGAGAGGTCGGCCCCGTCGAGCACCGCGCCGCGCAGGTCGGCGCCCGTGAAGTCAGCCTCGCGACCTTCGACCCGGTCGAGCCGCGCCCCCGCGAGCGACGCGCCCGCGAGCATCGCCTGCGTGAGCGTCGCCGACGTAAGCGTCGCCCCGGTGAACACCACCGCCTCGCCGCCCGCACCCGTAAGGTCGGCGCCCGTGAGGTCGGCCTTGGCGAATGAGGCGCGGGTGAGCTTCGTGTTGGCGAGCGAGGCGCGGGTGAGCTTCGCGCGGTCGAGGCGGGCGTCGGTGAGGTCGGCGCCGGTGAAGATGCAGCCCGTGAGGTCGGCCTTCGCGAGGTCGCAGCCGCGGAGGTCAGCGTTGGTGAGGTCCATCCCCGCGGTGCTCGCCCCGGCGGCCCGCGCGGCGAGGAGCCATTCACGGGAAGTGGGGTCGCGGGGCGGCGGCTCCGGCTTCGCTTGCGGAGGCTCCGCGAAGGCGTCCGGGGGGAGGCCCAGCTCGACCGCAGCGGCGCGGAGTTCGTCGGCGGTCGGCGGGGGTGCGGGCGGGTCTTCGGGGGCGGGCGGAGCGTCCTTCGCAATGTCCGCGAGGGCCGCCTCGATGGCCTTCTCCTCCGCCGCCTCCTCGCGCGCGGCCGCGTCGTCGGGCGGTTGAAACTTCACCGTCCCACGGAGCGCGTCCTCGTCGTCGTCGTCCAGCGCCGGGATGGCTTCGGGCGCGTGCCCCGCGAGCTCGGCCTTCTCCTTGGCGCGCATGGCGGCGATGCGAGCCCGCGCGTGGGACACGTCACTGCGCGCGGTGAGCGGCTCGTGCCACACCACCAGGCCGTGCAGGTCTTCGAGGCGCTCGGAGGCCACCGTGGTCGCGCCGCGCCAGAGGGCGACGACGCGCGCCGCGGGGATGTCCACGGTCAGCGTGTCGAGCCGCATGACGATCGCTTCGGGCTCGCCCTCGGCGCTTCGAAGGGCGAAGGCGCGCACGGTGAGCCCCGGCAGCCGCGCCCGCACGAGGTCGCGCTTGGGGACGAGGTTGCGCAGCACCACCTCCTCGTCGCCCGACCAGTACCCCTCCGCGCGCTGATCGAGCGGCGACGCGAGGTGGTAGGCGATGTCGTGGTCGGCCGGGAGGAAGGGCCAGCGGTCGCGGTGCCAGGTGCCGTCGAAGGAGCCCGCGAGCCCGACGCGCGACGCCGCCGTGCGAACGATCGGGCCGCAGTCGATGGGCGTCGGGCGCTCGGGCGTGGCGACGACCTTCTTCACCGCCCCCACCGCGAAGGCCGCGACGGCGCCTGGTACGGCCGGCGAGGCGCCACGCACGAAGCACTCGCCGCGGGGTTTGACGGGCGCGAGGTCGCTCTCGGCGAGGAGGGGCCGCGCGACGTCGTCGTCGACGTGCACGTCGGCCGACACCGGGAGCTGCTCCGACGCGACGGCGCACACCCCCTCGGCCGGGAGCGCGAACGTGGCCTTCACCACGACCGTGAAGGTCGAGCGCGGCGGGGTGAGGAGCGTGGTGACGAAGGCCACCTCGAAGGGGGTGTCGCGGAGGAGTTCCACGGGGTGTCTCGCTCAGCCGAGGTGGATCTTCTCGCCGCGGAGCTTCACGTCCTCTTCGGCTTTCACGAGGACGCGGCGCGCGTGGAGATGGAAGGCCCCGTCGGCCACGAGGCGGAGCCGACCGGCCTGCGTCTGGGCGAGCTCCTCCACCTGCTGGTAGAGGTTCTTCGCGCGGGTGACGACGCGGGTGGCGCGGGTCTCGAGCACGTCGACGGTCTGCACCGCCACCGCCGCGACCGTCTCCCAGCGCCGCGCGCGGAGGGTGCCGCGGTCGATGGTCACGTCGGCGTCGCCGGCCTTCGCCTCGATGCGAGCGCCCTCCACCCGCACCGTCTTCGTCGCCGAAAACTCCAGGTCGCCCTCGGCTTCGAAGCGCACGCTGCCCGGCGGGAGCTGCACCACGCTGCGTCGGTTCGCAACGTCGTGCGTCACCCGCAGCGACGCCTCCGCGGGACGGAGCGTGGCGATCACGGCCACCACGTAGTGCTCGGTGCGACCCTCCGCGCCGAGCGCTGGCGCGCAGAGCACCGCGTCGCCCGCCTGCGGCGCCACGGGGAGCCCGAGCACGGGATGCGCGACCACCACGTCGCCCGCGGGCAGGCACAGCGTGAGGGCGCCGTCGTCGGCCGCGGAGAGCACCGTCGCCCGCGCGCATCCCGGGATCCCGGGCGAGTCCACCACCACCCTCGTCACTGCCGTCATGAGTTCCTCGTTGCCTGGTTGTGACTAGAACGTGAGCCGGAGACCGAGCGTCCCGCCGCCCGGCAGCGGCGCCCCCGTGAGCGTCGCGCGCGGCGCCGCGGCGGGCGCGCGCCGGTCGAGGACAAACCACACCACGCCACCCACCACCGCGCTCACGCCCACCCCGAGGCTCACCCAGCCGAGCGTGCCGAAGGTATCGGCGGACGCGGTGGCGCAGTTCATCGACGGGTCATCGGCGCAGGGCTCCCCCGCGTCGGTGTACGAGAGCGCGAGGAAGGCCGCGGCGCCCCCGAGCGCGAGCGCACCGACCCCCATCAGCACGAAGGGACCGACGCTGTTGCCACCCGTCGGCGCAGGCGGAGGCGGAGGCGGCGGAGGCGGAGGCGGAGGCGGCGCGACGATGGGCGTCGGCGCCGTGTCGACAGGGACCGGGATCGCCGGCGCTGCGGTGACAGGCGCGGCCTCGAGCGCGATCGTGAGCGCACCCGTGGCACCCGCGGCGACGTTCACCTCTTGATGGAACGGGCGAAACGCCGGCGCCTCGGCGTCCACGGCCACCGCGCCCGGCGTCACGATCACGGGGACGCCCCAGAGCGCCGCCGGCACCTCGTTGCCCGCGACCCGCACGCGCAGACCGGGCGGCGGGGCAGCGGGCGCCGTGACGGTGAGGCGACCCACGCGCGGCTGCACGCGGCCCGCAATCGCGCGGCAGGCCTCGGCGTGCGGGGCGTTGTCGCGCGATGCGCCCGCCTCGCGGACGCAGAGCTCGGCGCTGTTCATGGCCTCGGCGACGCGCCCGGCGGCCTCCTGCTCCTCCGCGATGAAGCGGCGGAGGGAGGCGCTCATTTCGATCTGCCCCGCGCGCTGGGCGAGGTCGAGGGCGCGCGCGTGGTCGTTGGCGGTGCGGGCGGCGCGGGCCTGCTCGATGAGGTCGCGGCGCGCGCCGGCGAGCGCCGGAGACGAGGTCTGCGCGGCGGCGGACGAAGCGCCCGCGAGCAGCGCGAGGGTGACGGCGACGGAAGCGGTACGGGGCGTGGAAGGGCGCATGGGGTGGGTCTCAGTCGACGTTGTAATCCTGGCCGTGGCTCCTCGTCCTGCGTGATCGACGGCTCCGTCGACGGCTGCCCCCCGACTCGTCCACCGGCGCGACAGCCGCGGCGGGCGCCCCGGCGTCTTCGGCGGCGGGCGCAGCGATGGGCGCAGCGACGGGCGCGGCGACTGGTGCGGGCGTGGGTGCGACGACGGGCGACGGCGCGGGGGCGCGAGCAGCGACGCGGGGCGCGGTGAGCGCGGCCGCGGGCGTGGGAGGAGCACCGCTGCCACGGGTGAAGGCGAAGGCGAGCGCGGCGACGACGGCGAGCACCGCGCCGACGGCCACGAGGGGCATCGCGCTGCGCTTCGCCGCGGGGATGGGCGCGGGCGCGGCCATCGAGTCGGTGGTCACGCCGCGCAGGGTGGTGTTGCCCGTCGGCGCCGCGGGGGGCATCCCGACGGCGAGGGGCTGCGTCCCGCCCATCCCGGGAATGGCCTGTGTGCCCGCGAGGAGCGGCGACGGCGGCGGCGTGGCGAGCGGCCCTGACGCCCACGGTCCCGACGGCGCCGCGGTGCCCGGCGTCGAAGCGGCGGGCGCGTCGTCGTCGTCGTCATCGCTCGTCGCGGGCGGGCGCACGTCGGGGACAGACGCCGCGGTCTGCGCGAGGGCCTCGGGGCTGGTGACGTTCTTGACGGGCGTCCCTTGCAGCGCGGTGATGGCGGAGACGACGTCGCTCCCCGGCGGCTTCGGGTGCGTCGCGCGCGGGAGCGCCTCGTCGAGCGCGGCCAGCAGCTCGCCCGCGTTGTGGTAGCGGTCGTCGGGGCGAATCGCGGTGGCCTTCGCGAGGACGGCCTCCCACGCGCCGACGTCGATCGAGCGCTTGGCGGGCGTCGGGCGCGTGGGCGAGAGGGCCTCGGCGAAGATGCTCGTCGCGTCCTTGCCGACGTAGCCCGCGCGGTCGGTGAGCATCTCGCTGAGGATCATCGCGAGCGCGTGGACGTCCGACCACGGCCCCGTCCGCGCGCTGGAGAGCTGCTCGGGGGCGGCGTAGCGCGGCGAGCACGCGACCATCTGCGACGCCGTCCGCGTGCGCCCGCTGCCCGCCTCCTCGCCGGGGTCCATCAGCTTCGCGATGCCGAAGTCGAGCAGCCGCACGGTGACCGCGCGCTTGCCCCGCACCACCATGATGTTGGCGGGCTTGAGGTCGCGGTGGGCGATGCCCTCGTCGTGGGCGACGGCGACCGCTTCGATCACCGGGCGGAGCAGGGCCATCACGTCGACCGGGTGGCGGCCCCCCTGCTTGCGGCGCGGGCGCAGCTCGTCTTCGAGCGTGGTCCCCTCGACCCACTCCATCGCCGTCCAAGCGGCCTCTTCGCCGCTGGGGAAGGTGCTGGCGCCGAAGTCGAGCACCTGCACCACCGCGGGGTGCTTCACCTTGAGGACGGTGCGGGCCTCCTGCTTGAAGCGCTCGACGAAGGCGCGGCGGGCGTTCTCGTTGTACTCCTCGGGGGTCTTCAGCACCTTGATGGCGACGGGGCGGTCGAGGCCGACGTGGGTGGCCTGATACACCAGCCCGAAGCCGCCCTCCGCGACGACGCGGTCGATGCGAAATTCGTCCTTGAGGGTGAACCCCACGGCGCGGAAGCGATCTTCGACGGTCTCGGTGGTCATTGGTCGGTGCCCGATCCTACCCCAGCTTGATGAGCGCCCCTTGCACGTTGACGATGCCGCCGGCGAGCACCTGCACGCTCGCGCCCGGGCTCTCGACGCTGACCGAGGCGGGGCTCACGAGCACCTTGGAGCCGGCGCACGAGACCTCCGCGCTCGCCATGGTGATCTTCACGCTCGCCATCGGGCCGGAGATGGAGATGCCCGACATGGTGACCTCCACCTTCCCGAAGACCGTCTCCAGGGTGACGCTCTCGACGGCCTTGACGTTGGCCTTGCGGGACGTGCTCGACACCTCGCCGAGGGGCGCGTTGATGACAAACTTCCCGCCGACGTTGGCCTCGATCTTCTTGACGGCCTCCAGGGTGAGCGTGTCGGTGGGGCGCGTGCGGTTGAGCGCGAGGGAGACGCCCCCGGCCTTCGGCACCCACGAGGGGATGTTGGGGATGGCGGCCTCCTTGCCGGGGAGGATGCGCCCGATGTTGACGGTCTTGCCGATGACGCTCGCCTCGCCGTTCTTGGCGATGAGCGAGGCGTTGCGCCAGGCCGACACCTCCGACGACCACATCGCCGACATGGAGGAGGTGAAGAGGGCGAAGACGTCGACGCTGAAGGTCGCCGAGAGCGACGCGGTGGCGCCCGCGTGGGCGCTGTACGAGGTCCCCGTGATGAGGCTGTAGCCCTGGGCGGCGAGGATGTTGGTGCTCCCGTTCGACGCGAGGAAGATCCCGTCGTGGCTGGAGATGTGGACCCCGGGCTCGGGCTCCACCTCCGCGGGCGTGAGCGACTTCAGGTCCTGGCTGTTGCTGACCATCCCCTTCACGCCCGCGATGAGCCCGAGGTCCTTGGGAATCGCCTTGACCCCCTCGCCGATGCCGTCTTTCGCGACGCCCCCCAGCGTCTTGGCGCCCGCCTTCAGCCCGCTCTTGATGAGCACGTGGGGCTCGGGGATGCGCGCGAGGGGGTAGTTGAGCAGCGTCTTGACGACGCCGAGCGCGCCGCGCACCAGCGACGCCGACTTCAGCCCGATGGCCTGGTCGCGGAGCTGCCCGTAGAGCCGCGTCTGGCCGTGCGTGCGCCCGAGGTAGTC
The DNA here is from genome assembly GCA_044375895.1 of Polyangiales bacterium. GTDB lineage: Bacteria > Myxococcota_A > Polyangia > Polyangiales > CAISKJ01. Next base: position 30,134 of record JBILLV010000051.1, read on the forward strand.
CCCGGCGTTGCGCTCGTGGTCGTCCTTCCACTTCGTCGCGCCGAGCACCACGGCGTGGCCGCTGTGCAGCTCGGTGTTGTCCTTCGCCTGGAAGGCGATGACATCGTGGCCCTGCCACACGGTGGGCTCCTGGATGTCGGCGAAGAAGCCCGCCTGCGTGGTGAGGGTCACGCCAGGGTAGCCGAAGGCCGGGCCCCGCGCGGGCGACGGGCTCACCCGCTGGCCGAGCAGCAGCCGCGTGTCGGGGTACGGCACCTGGACCCGCCAGAACTGCCCCTCCGAGTGGAAGGGCATCGACGCGGGGAGCTCGCAGTTGGGCTGATCTTCTTCCGGTCGCGGCATCGGGTCACTTCTTCGGGTGGGGGTCTACGGGGGCCTTGGCGGCGGTCTGTCGGCGCGCGAGGGTGGCCCAGGGCGCCGCGTGGTCCTCGTACTCGACCATCACGCCGCCGCGGGTGCGCAGCAGGCCGCCCGAGGCGACCGCGTGCACGACGGAGTCCATCAGCGCGGCGACGATGACGGGGCGGTCGGGGTCACCGTGGACGTGGCCCACCAGCACGTGGGTCCCCTGGTGCAGCGGGTGATGCTGTCCAAAGCCGCTGCCCGCGAAGCCCTGCGCGAGGGAGATGGGGCAGCTCGCCGCCACCCCCGTCGCCGCCACCGTGTCGAAGGGAAACACCACGAAGTACCGCCCCTCGTCGTCGAGCGGCGACGCCAGCTTCTCCTGGGCGCCGCTCCCGATCTGCGCGACGTTGGCCGGGCTGTCGATCACCGCCGGGATCCACGGCGGCATCTGCGGCCGCGGCGTCACCCGCTCGGGGCGGAACGCGACGTCCGTGGGGATCGCCTCGACGAGGTTGTCGTAGCGGGGCGCCGCGTTGGCCGCGCTGGAGCCGGGCGTGCGCTCCAGGAGGTAGCGGTGCGTGACGCGCACGGGCACGTACTCGCGCTGCCACGTCGCGTCGGGGTGGTCGTGGAGCGTGAAGGTGGCGCCCGCGCGGACGGCCGTCACCTGCGTCACGCCGTCGTAGCGGTCGATGGCGCAGCGCTGGAGCTCGGCGCGCAGGCGGGCCATGCGGGCGGCCTCGTCGGGCGTCGTGACGTGGTCGCCGTAGAAGCTCTGGAGCCCGCTCTCGGCGACGGTCCAGCGGTCGGCCATGACGGGCGCGAGGCGGGTGTTCATCACCACGTTGGCGGCCCCGGGCTGGTAGTCGCGGACGGCGACCGCGCGCGGCTGGAGGCGGGCCGTGCGGCTCCACTCGCGCACCCCGGCGACGCCGTCGTGACCGCCCCCCTGGGGCGCGAACCCGAGCGCGCCGTCCACCTCCGCGAGGGGCGCGAAGGCGTTGTTGTGGTCGGCGAAGACGAGTTGGTCGCGGCCCTTCTCGTGCGTGACGACGTAGAACACCCCCTCCCGTTCGAGCGTGCGGTGGAGGAAGTCGAGGTCGCTCTCCTCGTACTGGACGACGTAGGGCCGCGGGGGGATGGGCGACGCGCAGCGCCACGACCAGTCGTCGTCGATGAAGCCGTTCTCCTGCAGGACGCGCCGCACGATGTCGGCGACGGTGAGGCCGAGGTAGACGCGCGACCGGCGCGAGCGCGAGGCCCGCCAGAGGCGCGGGGCGACCTCCAGCACGAGCGCGTGGATCGACTCGCGCAGCTCGGCCCGCGCGGAGACGACGAGGCCGTGGTAGGCGCGGCTCCCGGCGGCGTCGAAGGTGAGCGTCACCGGCTCGCCGAGGAGCTCGACGACGTCGAAGGGGGCGCCGTGGCCGGGCTCACCGAGGAGGGTGATGGTGGCGCCGCCCACGGACGACAGCGCCTCGCGCAATTCGACGGCGACGACGGTGAAGCCCGCGGGCTCGCCCCAGCGGCGCGTCTCCAGGTGAAACTGAACCGGGTTCATCATCACGTACGTGCTCCCCTCACCAACCGGCAAACACGGTGGTCTGGCTCGGCACCACCTGCGCGCCGGCCGGCGCGTTGGCCGAGACGCCGTTGTGCCCCGTGGGGTGGAGGACGGTCACCACGCCCATGCCCTCCACCTTCACGCGCGTCGACCCCGTGCGGTACTGCACCGGCCCCATGATCGTCGCTGACGTGACGCCGCCGTACACCCCCGGCTGATCGCCGTCGGAGCTCGGGATCACCGACATCTGATGGAGCACCGCCTGGTTGAGCACCTTCACGATCAGCGCACAGGTGACATCCAGCGCCATCGGCACCTGCCCCGTGTTGGGGAAGGGCGTGGGCACGGGCGATCCGGTCGAGGGGTCGGGCACGTTGCACACGTCGGGAAACGCGAAGCACATCCCGCCCATCTTCGTCGCTACAGGAAACACGCGTCGCTCCTCCTCCGGCGCGTCGGACCACGCGCCCCCATCACCACGCCACCAGGACGGTGAACTGACTCGGCACCACCTGCGTCCCCGCGGGCGCGTTGGCGGAGGCCCCGTTGTGCCCCGTCGGGTGGAAGACGGTCACCACGCCCATCCCCTCCACCTTCACCCGCGCCGAGCCCACCCGATACTGCACCGGCCCCATGATCATCCCCGACGTGACGCCCCCGTTGGCCCCCGGCTGATCGCCGTCCGAGCGCGGGATCACCGAGGTCTGCAGGAGCACCGGCTGATTGACGATCTTGACGATGAGCGAGCAGGTGAACGGCAGCGCCATCGGGCACATCGCCGTGTTGGGAAACGGCGCGGGCGTCGGCGGCTTCGGGGGCGCTGGCGGGATGATGCACACGTCGGGGAACGCGAAGCACTGACCGCCCATGCGCGTGGCTGCGGGGAACATCCCTCATCCCTCCTTCGGCGCCGTCGCTCGTTGAAACCGCTCGGCCTCGAGGCGCTTCGGGTCCGTGCGCCGCGCGCGCGTCAGGTCGGCCCCCGACCAGTCCGCGCCGAGCTCGTCGACGTCATGGAGCTTCGCCCCCGCGGCCACCGCGCCGTCGAGCCGGGCGCGGCGCAGCACGGCCTTCGAGAGGTCGGCGTCGCGGAGGTTGGCCCCGATGAGCGTCGCTCCCTCGAGGCCCGCGCCCGCGGCGTACGAGGTGTCGAGGCGAGCGCCGTCGAAGCGCGCCCCGGCACCCTTTACGTCCGCGAGCTGACACTGCCGCAGGTCGGCAGCGCGCAGGTCGGCCCCGGTGAGGTCGGCCCCGGTGAAGTCGGCGAAGCGTCCGCGCACCTTCGTGAAGCGCGCCCCCGCGAGCTTCGCCCCGCCGAGGTTGGCCCGCAGCAGCGACACGTCGTCGAGCGTCGCGCCGGTGAGGTCGGCCTTGGAGAGGTCGACGTCGTCGCACGCGCTCCCCCGCAGCGTCGCCCCCGCGAGCTTCGCGCCCACGAGCGAGCAGCGCACCAGGGTCGCCCCTATGAGGGCCGCGGTGCGGAGGTCGGCGCCGTCGAGGTCGGCGCTCGTGAGGTCGGCCCCGGTGAGCTTCGCGCGGTCGAAGCGGGCGTCTTTCAACATCGCGTGGGTGAGGTCGGCGCCCGTGAGGTCGGCCCCCGTGAAGTCGGCCCCCACGGCCATGAGCCCGCGCGCCACGGCGCCCGCCAGCAGCGCCTGGCGGAGGCTCGCGCCGTCGAGCACGGTGTGGCGCAGCGTCGCGCCGCGCAGGTCGGCCCCGTCGAGCTGAGCGCCGGTGAGGTCGCGACCTTCGAAGTCGGCCTTCGCGAGCTTCGCGCCGGGGAGCTTCACCCCTTCGAAGCTGATCCCGCGGAGCGTAGCGCCCTCGAGCTGTGCGCCCGTCAGGTCGGCGCGGGTGAGGATGGCCCCTTCGAGCTTCGCCTGACGGAGGTCGGCCTCGACGAGCGACGCCCCCGTGAAGTCGCACGTGCTGAGGTCACACCGCCGGAGGACGGCCGTTCGAAACGACGTGCCGTGGGCGCGGGCGCGGGCGAGGTCGGCGCCCGAGAGCTCGGCCCGATCGAACACCGCCTCGCTCAAGGTGGCGGCGACGAGCGTGGCCTTGGGGAAGCCGCAGTCTTCGAAGCGGGCGCCCGTGAGGTCGGCGCCCGTGAGGTCGGCGCCGGAGAGGTCGATGCGCTGCGTGTCGACGCCGATGCGGCCGGGGATGGCGCCGGCGCGGAGGTTCTGGAGGACGAAGGTGCCGACGCCCTGGACGGTCATCGGGATGTCGGCGTCTTCGTCTTCGTCGTCTTCGTCCGCGATCGCGGTGACGGCAGCGGGTGCGGGTGGCGGCGGCTCCTGCAGGCGGCCCGCGCCGAGCAGGCGAGCGTCGACGAGGCGCGCGTTGGCGAGCGTGGCGCCCGTGAGATCAGCGCGGCTGAGCGTGGCCTCGGTGAGGTTGGCGTCGCGGAGGGTGGCGCGCGTGAGGTCGGCCTCGAGGAGGTCGGCGCCGACGAGCGTGGCCCCCGTGAGGTCGGCGTCGACGAGGCGCGCGCGGGAGAGGTCGGCGCCCGTGAGGTCGGCGCGGCAAAGGCGCGCGCGGGAGAGGTTGGCGCCGCCGAAGATCGTGCCACGAAACCTCGCCCCCTCGGCGACGAGTCGGCGCTCCCCCTCGCCCGAGAGGTCGCACGAGATGAGCATCGCGTCGTCGAGGGTCGCGTCGGTGAGGGTGACCCCGTCGAGCACGCAGGTGTCGAACACGGCGCCTTCGAGCGAGGCCCCGGTGAGGTCGACCCGTTCGAAGCGAACGCGTTCGAAGCGGGCGTGGGTGAGGTCTTCCTTGGGGAGGGCGGCGCCGCGGAGCACCACCTCGATGAACTCGCCATGCGCCTCACGCCACGCGCGGACAGCGTCGGGAGAGTCGAGCACGGGGAGCGCCTCGGTCATGGCCGAGGACGACGGTATCCTGCGCCGTTGCGTGCCACCGTCGAAAAACTTCGAGACCACGGTGGGATCGATCGCTTCTACGGAAGGCGGTCAGCCCTCTTCGATGCGGGGCGCCGGAAGTGTGGAATAGTTGAGCCGCTGACGCACCTTCACGAAGGCCTGCTCGGCGGCGGCGGGGGTCTGGCCCGCGGCGTCGAGGCACTGCGGGTAGAGCGTGGCGACGGTGCGGAGGAAGCCGTCGATGTCGTCGAGGGTGAGCCCGTTGTTGAGCGTGAAGCGGATGCCCGAGCGGCCCTGCGGCACGGCGGGGAAGCCGGCGGAGTTGGTCCAGTACCCGGCGGTGCGGAGGCCGCGGGCCATCGTGTGCATCACGCCCTCGTCGCCGAGCGCGATGAAGCGAACGGGCGAGCCGGGGGCGTTGATCATCGGGAGCCCGAGGTCGGCCGAGCGGCGCGCGGCGTAGGCCATGCGGTCGTGGAGGGCGCGCTGGTGGAGGCCGTGCTCGTCGGAGAGGTGGAGGCGCGCCGAGGCCGCGAGGGCGCCGAGGACGGGCGGCGGCAGCGGGCCGGAGAACGTCAGCGGCCCGCCGCAGTGGAGAACGGCGCGGCGGAGCTCGGGGTCGTGGATGATCAGCGCGCCGCCGTTCGCCGCGAAGGACTTCGACAGCGACGTCGCGATGGCCGTGCGCGGGTGCCGCTCCAGCCGCTCGGCCGCGTAGCCCCGCCCGTGGTGACCAAACCACCCGCTGGCGTGCGCGTCGTCGACGTAGAGGTGGAGCTGCGGAAACTCGTCGACCAGCGTCATGAGCAGGCCGAGGGGCGCAAAATCCCCGTACATGCTGTAGAGGCTGTCGCAGAGGAACCACACGCGGTCGTGGGTGCGTGACAGCGCCGCGACGCGCTCGCGCAGGGCGTCGAGGTCGTTGTGGGAGACGGTCTCGGTCTTGGTGCCGCGGACGGCCGCGAGGCTCACGGCCGTCTGGAGGCTGTGGTGCGACTGGCGGTCGATGAGCGCGGCGTCGTCGGGGCCGAGCAGCACCGGGATCGCGGACAAGTGGGCGAGCGTGGTGCTCGGGGTGACGATCGGGGGCGCGCCGAAGAGGTCGCCGAGCAACGACTCCACCTCGCCGTACAGCGTCGTCCGCACGTAGGCCCGCGACGACGAGAACTGCGTGCCGTACCGTCGCAGCGCGTCGATGGCGCCGTCCACGAGCGCGGGTTCGTGCTGGAGGTTGAGGTAGCTACAGGAGCCGAAGTTGAGCACCGCGCGGCCTTCGAGCTTGATCGTGCGGCCGTCGTAGACGGTGTCCTCGGTGAGCAGGTGGATCAGACCGTTGGCGACACCCTCCGCCATCAGCGCGTCCACGAGTTGATGCTCCGGTGAGATCATGACTTTCGCTCCTTCGGTTTGGCGCACGCGACCGTGAGGCGACGGCGACGCGGTCACTGGTGCCGGTTGGTTGATTCAAGGGTACGCGCTTGCGAAACCCTGTGTCCCAATCGTACACAACACTCGAATTTCGTAAAAATGATGCGATTAAATCGAAGATCCGTATCGAGCGCGCGGTGCGGATCGTCCCCGCGGCGGAGCGCGACCCGGTCGACCGCCTCGTCGACGCACGGAGCGGCATCAGGGCCACTTCATCCGGCATCATTCTTCGTACCTTGGACAGCCACCCGCAGGGATGGACAATCGATAGATGCCGCGCTACGTGCCCACCGGCATGCGTCTGTGCGACGGATCGAAGGTTTGCGGCATCGTAGTGCTGAGTTGGATGTTTGCGGCGTGTTCGATCGATCGTGTCGACATCCGTCTCGACCCGGACGCGGGGGGTGGGGACGTGGCCACGGCGGATCGCCCTTCGTTCGACGCACCCTCGCCGACGGACGTGAGCGCGACGCCAGATCGTCTGGCAGATGGGGCGAAGGATGCGCCTGGCGATGTCACCCTCGATGCGGTGCGCGACGCCGCGCCAGACCTGTCGCCCGATGCGCCCGATGCGCCCGATGTGCCCGCGGCGTCGCGGAGCTGTGCGCTGCCCGCGCCGCCCGGGTGCGGCCGGGTTCGGCTCCCCGGCGGCGCGACCACCCTCGGCGACGCGGAGGCGAGTGACCCGGGCGCCAGCGGCGGGCGGGCGCTCCCGGTCCAACGCGCCATCCGCGTCGGCGCGTTCGAACTGGACCTGCACGAGGTGACGGTCGCTCGCTTCCGACGCTTCGTCATGGCGACCGCGCGCTCGGCCGGCTTCGACGCCCGTGACGCCTCGCACGAGCACTGCAACTGGACCCTCGCCGCCGCAGACCGCGAGGGCCACCCCATGAACTGCGTCGACTGGGAGACCGCCGCGGCCTTCTGCGCGTGGGACGACCTCCGCGGGCGGCTGCCCACGGAGGCCGAGTGGGAGCTCGCGGCGCGCGGCGCGGGGGCGCGCCCGTGGCCCTGGGGCGCCGCGACCGTCTCGTCGACCACGGCATGCTTCGACCGCTGCGCGGGGCGCTGCGAGGGCACCTGCTCGATCGAGGGGGCCGCGTTCGCCGCGGGGCGCACCCCCGACGGGCTGTGGCACCTCGCGGGCAACGTGCAGGAGTGGGTCGCCGACTGGTACCTCCCCTACGACGACGCCGCGTGCTGGGGTGACCGCTCGCAGACCGACCCGCGCTGTGAAACCGCCTCCGGGGAGCGCACCACCCGTGGGGGGTCGTGGCGCACCGCCGAGGCCGCCGCCCTCCGCGGGGCCGCGCGCCTCGAGCGGAGCGACGACGAGCGCTCCGACGCGACCGGGTTCCGCTGCGCCGTCCCCGCTCGCTGACCGCCACCATGACGCCCCCCGGAGCGCGATGATCGACGAGTTCTTCTTCCACGCCGGACGTTCGTTCAACGGGTTCGAACTCGAGTGCGCGCTCGGCGAGGGCGCGATGGGCTCGGTGTGGAAGGCGCAGCAGGTCGCGCTCCGCCGCCCCGTCGCGATCAAGTTTCTCAAGCCCGAGCTCGCGCGCGACCCGCACGCCCGGGAGCGCTTCCTCCGCGAGGGGCAGGCCGCGGCGCGCGTCCGCGACCCCCACGTGGTCGAGGTCTTCGACGTCGGCACCATGGCCGACGACGTGCCCTACCTCGTGATGGAGTACCTCCCCGGAGAAGACCTCCGGAAGCTCTTCTACCGCGATGGCGCCGTGCCCGCCGCGGCGCTCGTCGACCTGCTGCTCCCGGTCTGCTCGGCGGTCCTGGCCGCCCACGAGCGCGGCGTCATCCACCGCGACCTCAAGCCCGAGAACATCCTCCTCGCCCGCGGTCGCGACGGCGAGCTGCTGCCCAAGGTCGTCGACTTCGGGATCTCGCGCCTCCCCGCGACCCACGCCGGCCGCATGCGCACTGCCGCCTCGGCCGTCATGGGCACGCCGGGCTACATGGCCCCCGAGCAGGCGCGAGGCGCCGCGGGCGTCGACGCCCGGTCCGACCAGTACGCCGTCGGCGTGACCCTCTACGAGGGCCTCGTCGGCGCGCATCCCTTCGCGCACGACGACCCCATGGTGCTCCTCGCCCGCACGCTCGAGGGCAACTTCACGATGCCGCGCGCGCTGCGGCCCGAGCTGCCCGCGCCGCTCGAGGCCGTCGTCGTCCGCGCGATGGCCCAGCGCCCCGACGACCGCTTCGCCTCCATGCGCGACCTCGGGCGAGCCCTGCTCCCCTTCGCGAGCGAGCGCACGCGGGTGATCTTCGCCCCGCGCTTCGGCCCCTCGGAAGGCTCCTCCGGGGCCGAACGCGCCGTCACCCGCCCCGCGGACGAAGCAGCGCCCGCCCCGCCCGAAGCGCCCGCCCCGCCCGAAGCGCCCGCCCCGCCCGAAGCCCCGCCGGTGCGGCCGGCCGCTCGGGGTCCGCGCCGCCCGCGCGCGTTTCACTACGCCCTCGCGTTCGTCGGGGCGCTGGCCGCGGGCACCCTCCTCTTCCACCTCTTCGGCCCGACACCTGCGTCGCAGGCGACCGCCCGTCCGCAGGGCGAGCCCGTCGTCGCGCCGCGCCCCGCGTCGCCCTCGCCGGCGCCATCGATCCCGGTGACGCCCATCGCGTCCGCGTCGTCCGTCGCCCCACCCGCGGCGTCACCTGCCGCACCCGCTGCGGCGGTGGCCGTCGAGGTCGCGCCGCGCCCGCCCCGCGCCGCGCCCGCCCGGCGCGCGCTGACCACCGCGCCCGCCGTGGTCCGAACCCCCGGCGGCTCGGTGGTGGAGTAGCCCGTGCGCCGCACCGCCCTCGTCGTCGCCCTCCTGGCCGCCCCCGCGGTCGTCGCCGCGCAGGACGCCGCCCCCGCGCGTCGGGCGCTCATCGAGCGGGCGGCGGTGGCCCGTGACCGCGGCGATCATGCGCTCGCCCTCACCCTCGCCCGCGAGGCCGCG
>JBILLV010000661.1:0-2645 GCA_044375895.1 Polyangiales bacterium
TGGGGCGGGCGTCGCTCGGGGTCGAGGTGCGGTTTTGATCAGAGATCCAGCGGGGAGCGGGCACACAGCCTCGATGCGTCCCGTCCCCGTGGAGCGCGCGACGGCCGCTGAAGCCGATCTGCCAGGTGCCGTGAGCGGCGTGACGGCGCCCGATTTTGTCGCTGTCTATCGGGTTCACTTCGCGTTCGTCTGGCGGAGCCTCCGGCGCCTCGGCGTGCCCGAACACTCGCTCGACGACGCCGCGCAGGAGGTGTTCATCACGGTGCACCGGCGGCTGGCGGAGTTCGAAGGGCGGTCGTCGCTCAAGACGTGGATCTTCGGCGTGCTCCGCAACACGGCCCGCCACCACCGGCGCTCCCTCGGACGCCGCCTGGAGACCGACCCGCTGCCCGAGACGGTGATCGACACGCAGCGCGCGGGGCCCCATGAGTCCGCGATGAAGTCCCAGGCCGCGGCGGTGCTTCACACCTTCCTCGACGGGCTCGACGAGGGGCTGCGGGAGGCCTTCATTCTGTCGGAGCTCGAGCAGATGACCGCCCCCGAGGTCGCGGCGGCGACGGGCGTCAACCTCCACACCGTTCACTCGCGCATCCGGACGGCGCGGCAGCAGTTCGAGCAGATGGTGGCGCGGCAGCGCGCCCGTGACCCTTGGAGTCGGCCATGAGCGACCTGAGCCCCGAGGCGCGTCGCCTCCTCGATGATGCCACCCACGCCGACGACCCGACGCCCGGCGACCAGGAGCGGGTGGCCCGCGCGCTCGCCGTCCCGCTCGGGATCGCCGCCCTCGCGCCGACCGCCGCGCAGGCCGCCAGCGTGGCGGGCACGTCGTTGGTCGCGACGGGTGTGTTCAAGGGTGCGGTCGTCGCCGCGGCGCTCATCAGCGCTTCGGCGGGCGCGGTGTGGCACGTCAAGCAACGGGCACCTCACGCGCCCACTGCGGTCACTGCGCGGTCTGCCCGGGTGGTGGCTCGCCCCGCCGTGCCCGTCACCGCGGTGGTGCGGGAGACCCCCTCCGCGCCGGCGCCCGCGCCCGTGATGGTTCCTGCGCCGGTCGTGGTGCCGCCGCGGGTGGAGCCCGAGCGCTCTGTCGCGCGCGCCCACCGCGACGCGCCGTCGACGGTGGAGTCGCTCCGCGCGGAGAGTCAGCTCCTCGGCGAGGCCTCTCGCGCGATGAACGAAGGCGACGCCGCGCGCGCGCTCCGGCTGCTCGACACCTACCGCGGGCGCTTTCCGCACGGGGTGTTGCGCGAAGAGCACGCCGTGGCGAGCGTGCTGGCCCTGTGCCGGGCGGGCCGTCGCGTCGAGGCTCGGGCCGCGGGCGAGCGCTTCCTGCGGGCGCACCCCCACTCGCCGCTCGCCGCCCGCGTGGAGAGGGCCTGCGCGGATGAGTAGCCTGCGCTGCGCGCTGCGATGGGCGCTGGCGGGCGGCGTGCTCGCGGGCTGCGGAAGCGACGGTGACATCTCGATCGGAGCCGAGCGCGTCGACGCCGCGACGCCTTCGAACGACGCGCTGACGGACGCACCAGTCATCCCCCCGGACGCTCCAGCCCCGGACGCTCCCCTCGGCCCACGGGTCTGCATGACGACGATGGAGTGCGTCGGCGCGTGCCCGCCGGGCGCGCGCGCCTGTGTCTGTGCGACGACGCCGATGGGGCTGCGGTGCGTGCCGACGTGCATGATGACGCCGGAGTGCCCGCCGGGGCCGATGGGGGGCATGCTGTTCTGTCGCACCGGGCTCTGCCTGCCCTGACGGCGAGAAATCGCCCCTGGGTCGTTCGAATCCATCAGAGGTTCGCGCGGCCTCGGGAACTCACTCGCTGGTGCTCCCCTTCACCGGCGGCTGCTACGTCATGACGCGATCCCTCCTCAGGTCACGCACCGTGTCGCTCTCGGCTGTCCTCACGACGCTCGTCGGGTTGGCGTGGGCGCCTGCGGTGCGGTCCCATGGGCTCGATGCCAACCGCATCCAGGTGGTGCTCCACGAGGGCGTGGCGGAGGTGGTCGCGACGCCGCCGAGCGACTACCTGCCGGCGTACGACGCCAACCACGACGGTCGGCTCACCGTGGCGGAGGTGAGCGCGCACCGCGAGGAGGTGGTGCGCGCCCTCGTCGCCGCGCTCGACGTGACCGACGGCGAAGGGCGCCGGGGGACGCTCGACCGCGCGGACGTGTCGGTGCCCCGGAGCGACGACGCCGACGAGGCGCTGGGGCGCGACTACCTGCGGGCGACGGTCGTGCTGCGGTGGCCGACGCCGCCTGCGTGGCTGCGCGTGCGCTGCGATTTCGTGACGCAGCACCCGGTGACGGTGTTCGCGAGTCGGGCGGAGTCGGTCTCGACGCCGGGCGTTCTCACGCTGGTGGGCGCCGGTGAATACGAGTCGCTCACCTCGCGTGAGGCGACCGCCACCATGCTCCGTGGGGCACCCGCGGCGACGCCTGCTGCCGCGCCGGTCGCGCTCCCGCCGCCGCCCGCCGCCTCCACCAGCGCGCCTGCGCCGTCGCCGGTTCGTACGGTGGGGCTCTCGCTGGTCGCGGTGCTCGCGCTCGGGGCGCTCGCGTGGCAGGCGCGCAAGGCCTCGTGACCGCTTCTCTTCCACTGAACTCGGAGGACTGAACAATGAAGACCGGTTTGCTTCGATGGTCCC
>JBILLV010000310.1:0-11049 GCA_044375895.1 Polyangiales bacterium
CGGGCCTCTTCGCCGACCTCACGTTCGACGAGCCTGGCCAGACGATCTCCATCCGCGTCCGCGAGCTGCCGAAGGGGGAGACGCACATGTCCTTCTTCAACAGGCTCGAAAACGTGCTGAAGGGCATCACCGTCTGACCTTCGCGCACTCGCCAGCCTCCGCCCCTCATCCCACCTAAAACAGCATCTTCCACGGAGCGCATCCCGCGCTGTACCTTCTGCACGCCACGGCGCCCGACGCGCCCGGTGACGGAGGTCTACAGCGCACGATGTCCACCCGACGATGCACCATGATCCTGGCTGCCGGCCAGGGAACCCGCATGAAGAGCCCGCTCCCCAAGGTGCTTCACCTGGCCGCGGGGATCCCGCTCATCGCCTGGGCCATCGAGGCCGCGCGCGACGCGGGGGCTGACGACATCGTCCTCGTGGTGGGCCACGCCCGCGAGGCCGTGATCGACGCCGTGCGCCTGCGCTTCGGCGACGCCGTCCGCTTCGCGGTGCAGACCGAGCAGCGCGGCACCGCCGACGCCGTCCGCGCGGGGATGTCCGCCGTCCGCGACGACGTCACCGAGGTGGTGATCACCTACGGCGACGTCCCCTGCGTGCCCGCCGACGCGCTCGCCCAGCTCTCGGCGCTCCGCGCGTCGCAGAGGGCGCTCCTCTCGCTCATCACCACGGAGGTCGACGACCCGACGGGCTACGGCCGCATCATCCGCGACGGCCGCGGCCGCCCCGTGGCCATCCGCGAACACAAGGACTGCAACCCCGAGGAGCGCAAGGTCCGCTCGGTGAACCCCGGGCTCTACGCGGTCGACCGGGCCTTCCTGGCGCTCGCCCTCAACTCCATCTCGTCGGACAACGCGCAGGGGGAGTTCTACCTCACCGACCTCGTGGCGCTGGCCGCGCGCGCTTCGAAGGAGGGCGTCGCCGAGCTGCCCTGGGAGCCCCTCTCGCTCCGCGGCGTCAACGACCGGGCCGAGCTCGCCGCCGTCGAGTCCACCCTGCACACCCGCATCGCCGATCGACACCGCCGGGCGGGGAGTTCCATCGCGGCGGGGGCGCTCATCGACCGCGACGTGACGATCGAGCCGGGCGTCACGCTCGGGCCGAGCGTCGTCCTCCGCGGTCGCACCGCCCTCGCGGCGGGGGCCACCGTCGACGTGGGCTGCGTGCTCGACGACGCGCGCGTCGCGGCCGGGGCCACGCTGAAGCCCTACAGCATCGTGACGCGGAGCGAGGTGGGCGCCGGCGCGAGCATCGGACCCTTCGCGCACCTCCGCCCCGAGAGCGTGGTGGGCGACGGCGCCCACGTGGGCAACTTCGTCGAGTTGAAGAAGACCCGCCTCGGCCCCGGCGCGAAGGCCAACCACCTCGCCTACATCGGCGACGGCGAGATCGGCGCGCGGGCGAACATCGGCGCGGGCACCATCTTCTGCAACTACGACGGCTTCCAGAAGCACACGACCACCATCGGCGAAGGGGCCTTCGTCGGGTCGAACAGCTCCCTCGTGGCGCCCGTCACCATCGGCCGCGACGCCTACGTGGGGTCGGGCTCGGTGGTCACCAAGGACGTCCCCGACGAGGCCCTCGCCATCAGCCGGGCCCGCCAGGAGAACAAGCTCGGATACGGCGCACGCCTCCGCGCCCGCCTCGCCGCGGCGAAGCAGGCGCTCCTCTCAGCGTCGGCGCCGACGAAGCCCGGCCACTAGCGCCACGGCCACGAGCGCCCACGGCCCGCCGCGCGCACCGCCCGTCGCGCGGCAGCCGCAGCCCACAGAGTCATCCACCAGCAGCCGGTCGGCGTCGACGCCAGCGTCCATCACGGTCACGTCGGGCGGCGGCTCTTCCACGTCGGGGGCCACGGCGACGTCCGGCAGAGCCACGTCGGGCCGGGGCCCCGCGTCCATCACCGGGATCGCCACGCACGCGCCCATCTCGCAGCGCTCGCCGCGCGGGCAGACGGCGCTGGCGCAGTTGTCGCGGCACGTCCCGCCCGCGCAGCTCTGGCCCATCGGGCAGGTGACGGTCGCGCAGTCGTTGGTTCGGCAGCGCCCGTCGCGCCCGCAGGTCTCGCCCGCGGCGCAGCGGCGGCACTCGCAGCGGGGAGAGCACACGCCGTCGACGCACACCGAGTCGCTGTCGCACATCACGCCCGCGCACGGGTCGACGCAGCGCCCCACGCGGCAGGCCTGACCGCGCGGGCAGGTGATCCCCTCGCAGGCGCCGACGCAGCGGCCGCCCTCGCAGCGCTGGTTGGCCTCGCAGGTGACCGTCGCGCAGGCCGTGGGGACGCAGGTGCCGCGGTCGGTGCAGGCCTCGCCGGGGAAGCACCCGAGCTCGGCGCGGCAGCGGTCGACGCACACGCCGCGGTCGCACACGCGCATCGCGCCGCAGAGGCCGTCGCCGTCGTCGACGCGGCCGTTGCAGTCGTTGTCGACGCCGTCGCAGCGCTCGGCCGACGCGGTGACCGTCCCGACGCAGGCGAGCATGCCGGCCCGACACTGGCGCACGCCGAGGCCGCAGGCGCCGGGGCGGCCGGTGTCGCAGCTCCCGCCGGCGCCAGTGCACACGATGGAGTCGACGCGGGCGACGAAGTCGGTGAAGTTGTTGTCGCCGCCGGAATAGAGGTCTTCCCAGGCGAAGTAGAAGGCGTTGGGGGTGACGCGCGAGTCGTAGATGAGCAGGTGGATGTACGAGTCGGCCCCCATGGAGTCGGGGTTGTACTGGCGCTCGGAGAAGAAGGCGTGGCCCGGGGCGCCGGCGCCGATGCGCGCGCAGCAGGCCGAGCAGCGGCCCGAGGTGCCGTCTTCGGGGGTCTTGAGGAAGAAGCCGATCTCGCCGCCGCGGTAGTCGGGGTTGTCGCGGAGGTTGAGCGTGAAGCGCGCCCCCGTCGCGGCGTCACAGGGGATCAACGGGTGCAGGTCGGCCGGGTCGGGGGCCATCCCCGGACGGACGTTGTACCAGCCGAACACGTTGCGAAAGGCCGCGTCGCCGCGGGAGACCAGGGTGAAGGTGAGCGTGCACCCGGGGACGAAGCGCTCGGGGGTGACCGCCGCGTCGTCCTGGCCGCGGAGCGTCTCGCGCTGGGCGTCGAGGAGGCTCTGGAGGCTGGCGCCGACGGGGATGCGCGGGCCGCCGCGGGGCTGGTTGAGCGCGGAGGCGGCGGGGGCGAAGAGCAGCGCGGCGAGGGCGCAGGCGGCGAAGAGTAGGCGGAGCATCGGGTGGTTCGTCCTCCGGGAGCCGTCAGTGACCGATGGATCATCACTCAGGCGGAGGAAAACCGCAGCCCCTCTTGTGGGCGTTGCTGCGAAGGAAAAGGTTGCATATGTTTCGTCGCCGCCGCCGAGGGAGAAACTCTACGGCACACGCTACGTACCATCGCCGCGCCGCGGTGGACGAGACCTCACCCCCGACCACACAGCGACGCAACGGAGAGACACGCAATGGGAATCATGGACAAGGTGGGCAGCTTCCTCGGGAGCGACACGGTCAAGAACGGCGTCCGCGAGATGATGATCGCGCGGCCGCAGGACAACAACGACCTGATCTGGAAGCACCCCGACCAGACGATCCCGATGTTCGCGCAGTGCACCGTCCGGGCGGACGAGTGGGGCGTGTTCTCCAAGGAGGGCCGGCCCGTCGGCACGCTCGACGCGGGGCGCTGCACGCTCTCCACCGCCAACATCCCGTTCCTGTCGAACTTCATCGACCAGTACACGGGCGGCAACTTCCTCATGACCGAGCTCTTCTTCGTGAAGCGCACGCCCTTCCCGAAGAAGTTCGGCGGGTCGCTCGGCAACATGATCGACCCGATGACCAACATCCGCCTCCGGGCGCGGTGCCACGGCGAGATCCTCCTCCGCGTCGAGAACCCCGAGACGCTCATCTACCAGTACTTCGGGATGCGCACCTACCAGCAGCACCCCGACATCTTCGACTGGTTCGTCAACGCCTTCTTCAACACCGTGAAGACGACGATCGGGAAGATGGCGCGCGAGCAGCGCCGCTCGGTCCTCGACATCATGGACATGCAGGACGAGCTGGCGGCGCAGTGCATCGCCAACGCGACCGAGCTCGCCCAGGCCGGCATCCGCATCGCCAAGGTCACCAAGCTCGAGGTTGACGTCCCCGAGGAGGACATCAAGCGCTTCGACGAGATGCGCCAGAAGGTCGCCGAGCAGATGGTGGGCCTCCAGGTCGACGAGATCGGCATCCAGCGCGCCGCCCTCCAGGCCCAGGCCGCCGCGGCCGCCGCGCAGGTCAACGTCCAGACCGCGCAGTACGCCGCCCAGGCCAACCAGTTCGCCATCAACCAGCAGATCCAGAAGGACCAGGCCTACGTGGGCATGGCCGGCGGCGACATCAGCAAGCTGGGCAGCTTCGAGGCGATGCGCGGCGCGGGCGCGGGCATGGCCCACGGCGGCGGCAACACCGGCATGGCGGGCCTCGCGGCGCAGGTCGCGGTGGGCGCGGCGGTCGGCGGCGGGCTCGCGGGCGGCATGATGCCGGGCCGTCCGGGCGCGCCGGGCGTGATCGCGGGCGTTGGCGTCGCGGCCAACCTCGTCGCCTGCCCGGCCTGCAACGCGCAGGTGCCCCCCGGGCGCTTCTGTGCGGAGTGCGGCGCGACGCTCGCCGCCCCCGCGAAGAAGAGCTGCACCAACTGCGGCGCTGAGCTCGCGGCCAACGCGAAGTTCTGCGCCGAGTGCGGCACCCCCTCGGTGGCCGCGCAGCCCCCCGCCCAGCGCTGATCTAGCGTCCGCTCCCCCCCTCTCCCCATCCCTTCAGCGCAGGTAGCGCACGCGGCGTTCGCCCTGGCGAATCTCCAGGCGGTAGTTCGCCGGGATGTCCGTGAACACCTCCGTCGTCCCCGCGGCGTCGGGCCAGCGCACTTCGAGGCGCTCGATGCGGCAGTTGGTGCCCAGCCCCACGTGCGCGACGAGCTCGGTGGAGAGGCCCGCGAGGCCCCACGTACCCTGGATCTCGCGCGTCTGCGTGACGCCCCCGGCGGTGACTCGCACGCGCGCGCCGAGGGCCGCCCGGTTGGCGCCGCCCTCTCCCGCGCCCACGAGGCGAACGGCGGTCCAGTTGGCGGTGGTGCCGACGTTCTCGTAGACGCGGACGACGGCGCGGCCCATCCAGTCGGAGTTGCAGGTGCGGGCGAGGGAGGTGGCGAGCACCACGTCGAGGTCGCCGTCGAGGTCGAAGTCCGCGAGGGCCATCCCGATGGGGCACGCGTGGACGATGCCCGCGCGCTGCGACACCTCGGTGAAACGACCCGCGTCGCCCTGCTGGAAGAGCCACCCGCGGTTGCCCGGGTAGTCGCTCCCGCCGGCCCAGATGTCCATGCGGCCGTCGTTGTCGAAGTCGAACATCGCGTTGGAGAGCACGCCCTCGTCCGCGCTGCGCGAGATGGTGGGGACGAGGCCGTTCATCGTGCGGTCGATGCGGTTGAAGCGCGCGGGCATCCCCGGCTCGGTGACGTTCACGAGGAGCTGCGCGCGGTCGGAGGTGCTGCCGACGTCGGGGTGCGCGATCTCGCCGGTGTAGAGGTCGATGTCGCCGTCGTTGTCGACGTCGCCGCACGCGATGGAGAACGAGTTGCCGTTGTTGCGCCACGGCAGGTCGTCGACGCCCGCGCGCCACCCGCGGCCGGGGCAGGTGATCTGCGGGGCGGGCACGGTGGCGGGGCAGCGGCCCGGATTGGTGCGGCAATAGCACCGGTACGACTGGTTGTCGGAGTAGTCGCGGTTGGCGTCGCCGCCGACGTTGGAGGCCACCGAGTCGTCGCGGTACCCCTCGCCGTCGCTCGTCATCAGCAGATTGAACTGCCGCCCGTAGGCCGCGCCGATCATGTCGGGGCGCCCGTCGTTGTTCACGTCGCAGGCCGAGAGGCCGTAGAGGGGGCGGTTGTTGTCGACGCGCGTGAGCGAGGCGTTGTCCGACGCGAGCGTGAGGCCCACCGCGTCGGTGACGTCGGTGAACACCCCGGCGCCGTCGCCGCGGAAGAGCTGCGACTGCTGCCCGATGGGGAGGCCGAACACGTCCGCGTGGTACCCGACGAAGAGGTCGACGCGCCCGTCGAGGTCCTGGTCGGCGAACACCGCGCCGATGGTCTGCGGGAAGGAGTCGCGCGAGGGCGTCGCGTCGCTCTCCGGGCCGAGCGCGAACACTCCCTGCCCGTCGTTGAGAAGGATGGTCCCGCGGTCGCCCGTGTCGGGCATCTGCCCCATCGCGGGCATCCGCGTCGGGATCGTCCCCGTGTACGCGTCGAGGTCGCCGTCGTTGTCGACGTCCGCGAAGGCCGCCGACTGCACCGTGCGCCCGTACCCGCCCCCACGGATCGCGAGGAGGTTGGACGTGCGCGTCGCGTCGACGAAGCGTCGGCCGCCGCCGTCGCGCGGGCGGTTCATCAGCACGCGGGCCTGGAAGCGCGGAGGGGTCGCGTCGAGGTCGCTGCGCGTGTTGACCACGTCGTCCCAGACCACGAGGTCGGCGTAGCCGTCGTTGTCGAGGTCCGCCGTCGCGAGGCGCTTGCCCGTCACCTCGCCGAGGCCCCACAGCATGTCCGACGCCGCCGAGCCGCGGAAGGCGGGCATCATCGCCGCCCGATCCCAGCCCGCGCCGTCGCGGCACATCATCGGCGGCGGCGGGTCGGTCATCACGTCGGGGGCCGTGTCGGCCGTCGCGTCGGCGGCGTCACGCGGGGCCGCGTCGAGGGGCGCGGCGGCGGGGGTGGGGTCGCAGCCGAGGGCGAAGGGAGCCAGGGACAGAATCAGACGAAGGGTAGGGCGCATCGGGGGATTGGGCCGGATCATACAGCGGTCGTTGCCACGCGGACGTTTCTCTTGGGGTAGGATCGCTCCCTGCGATGAGTGATCGCGAAGGGACACGCGGCGCACCGACGCCCGAGGAGCCTCGTTCGAGCGCGGAGGAGAGCTTCCGCGCGCTCCTCGACCTGTTGCCCGACGGGGTGGTGGTGCATCGCGAGGGGAGGGTCGTCTACGCCAACGCCACGGCCGCCCGGGTGATGCGCGTCGAGTCGCCGGCCCAGCTCGTCGGGGTTCCGCTGATGGAGTCCGTCCACCCCGACTCGCGGCCCGTCGTGCTCGAACGGATTCGCACGATGATGGCCACCGGCACCCCCGTGGCGATGCAGCGCGAGCGGATGGTGCGCCGCGACGGCACGAGCTTCGACGCCGAGGTGGTGGCGCTCCCCCTGCGCTTCGAGGGGAAGCCCTCCTTCGTCGCGGTCGCCCGCGATGTCACCGAGCGCGATCGGCTCCAGCAGCAGCTCCTCCAGACCGAGCGGCTCGCGAGCGTCGGGATGCTCGCCGCGGGCGTCGCCCACGAGGTGAACAACCCCCTCGCCTACGCCCTGCTCAACCTGGAGCAGGCCAGCCGTCAGCTCGCCGCCGAGGCCCCCGACCTCGACGCCGTGCGGGCGGCGGTGCGCGACGCGGCCGATGGCGCCCGGCGCGTCCAGACCATCGTGCGCGACCTCCGCACCTTCGCCCGCGGGGCCGGGGATGACGTGCGCTCCGTTGACGTCAACGCCGTGGTCGAGACCGCCCTCCACCTCGTGGGCAACGAGCTCGGCTTGCGCGCTCGCGTCGAGCGCGTGTCGGCGCCCGTGGCCCGCGTCCTCGCCAACGCCGACCGGCTCGCCCAGGTGCTCGTCAACCTCCTCATGAACGCCGCCCAGGCGCTCCCCGAGGGCCGCGCCAACGACCACGTCGTCCGCGTCACCACCCGCCAGTCCGAGGGCCTCGTGCGCGTGGCCGTGAGCGACACGGGGGCGGGCATCTCGCCCGAGCTCCTCCCGCGGCTCTTCGACCCCTTCTTCACCACCAAGCCGCCGGGGATGGGGACGGGCCTCGGGCTCGCCATCTGCCACTCGATCGTCGCCTCCTTCGGCGGTCGCATCGAGGTGACGAGCCAGGTCGGCGTGGGGAGCGCGTTCACGGTGATCCTCCCGGCCAACGCGCTGAGCTCCGCGCCGCCCGCGGTGGACGAGGAGGAGCCCGTGGCGCGCGGTGACGTCGTGCGACGGCGGGTGCTGGTGGTGGAGGACGAGCGCAACATGCGGACGGTGCTCGACACGCTCCTGAGCGAGCGATTCGAAGTCACCGCGGTGGCGACGGGCCAGGAGGCGCAGACGGTGCTCGCGGCGGACGACGGGTGGGACATCATCCTGTGCGACCTGCTCATGCCCGTCGTGTCGGGGATGGACCTCCACGACTGGCTCCGCGCGCGGGACCCGCGGGTGGCCGATCGGATGGTGTTCATGACGGGCGGGGCGTACACCGACCGGGCGATCGGGCTGCTCGACGCGTCACCGGGGCGCTGGATCGAGAAGCCCTTCGAGTTCGACGCGCTCGCGGCGCTGCTCGATCAGGTGATCGCCGCGCGAACGCCTTGACGCTCTCCCGTCCCTCTGTGGGATGCTCCGCGGCTCACACCGGCGATGGACGAAGCGCGCGCGAGGTACATCGAAGAGGCCCTCCCGCTGGTGGGCGTCGTGGCGCGCCGCATGGCCGCTTCGCTCCCGCCGCACTTTCCCCTCGACGACCTCATCGCCGCGGGCCGAGCGGGCCTCGTCGACGCCGCCGCGCGCTACGAACCCGCCCGCGGCGTGCGCTTCACCACCTTCGCGCACTACCGCATCCGCGGGGCGATCCTCGATTTTGTGCGGGCCGCGGCGCGCGACGACGTGGGGACGCGCGCCCGCTTCAACGCCGAGGCCGCCGTCGACGCGCTCATCACCGAGCGCCTCGGGGCGCCGCCGCAGGACGACTCGCAAGCGGCGGCGGCCAATGCGCTCAACGAGCTCCTCGGCGAGATGGCCACGGCCTTCACGCTCGCCGAGCTCGCCGCGGAGACCGCCCCCGCGCCGCCCGCGCCCGACCCCGAGACGGCCGCGGTGGACGCGCAGCGCGGGGCCCACGTCACCACCGCGCTCGACCGCCTCCCCGAGCTCGAGCGGGGGATGCTGCAGCGCGTGTACTACCAGGGCCAGAGCGTCTCCGAGGCGGGCGAGGCCATGGGGATGAGCCGGAGCTGGTCGGGGCGTGTTCACGCGCGGGCCCTGTCGGCGCTGCGGGAGAAGCTCGGGGCCGTCGCGGCCGTGCTGTGACGCCCGGAATTTGACGAAACACCGCCGTCCGTGCCTAAGCACGCGGCCGTGCCCCGAGCGCTCCGACCCCCTTCGCGCGCGCGCGCCGCCTCCCTCCTGGTGGCGACGACCGCCCTCGCCACGGCGGCGGGGGCTCCGCGCGAGGGGGCGCGCCACGACGACCCGGCCGCCCGCCTCGGAGCCTCCATCGCCCGCGCCACCGGGCTCCACCTCGACGCGGTGGTGTTCGAACGGGCGGGGGCGCTCACGTGGCGCGACGCGGTGACGGGATGCACCGTGCTCTTCACCGCCGCCGAACGTGCGGGTGCGCCGCGGGACGTCTGGCGCGCGCGGGTGCGGGTGACGCCTGGCGGTCGGCTCCTCTCGCTGCGCGGCCCGGTGAACCTCACCGTCAGCCCGCTCGGGGACGACGGCCCCCTCGTCGTCGAGCCCGCGCGCGAGGGCGTCACGCGGCGGGTGGCCTTCGTGACGCGCGCGTTCGGGGTGGTGCAGAGCGCGGCGGTGCTCGACCCGGGGACGGAGGCTCCCCATCGCTTCACCGCGGGCGTCTCCAACGTGCAGAACACCCTCTCCTGGCAGGGCGTCGCGCGCTGGGACGTGCGCCTCGACGCGCCCGTCGCCGAGCTCACGCCGGGCTTCGAGCACGGCGCCCTCACGCTCCGCGCGCCGGGCCGACAATGGCGGGCGGTGGTCGAGCGGGCGGAGATCATGCCCGCGGCGGGGGCCACGCTGGTGCGTCAGGAGGAGGTGGAGAAGGCGCTCGTCCACTGGGCGGTGGACACGGTGCGGGCGGTGTCGTGGGTGGGTCCGGCGCCCATCGCGTGGCTGGAGGAGAAGGTGTTTCACGCGCGGGACGTCGCGCGGCAACTGCGCTACCGCTGGCTCGGTGGCGCGAGCCAGACGACCACCGCGCGGGCGAGCGCCGAGGCGGTGGTGGAGTCGGGGCGGGTCATCACCGCGGCGCCGCGCGACGAGGGCGACCCGACGTGGCCGCCGCCCGACATCGAGGCGCCCCTCGCGCGCTCCCTCGGCCGCGAGCGCAACGAGGGCGTGTGGACCGACGCCACGCCGCCGTGGCTCCGCCGCACGCCCGGCGCCCCCGCGGCCTTCGTGCGAACGTCGCTCCGCCTCGACGCCGAGCGGCCCTACACCCGCATCGTGCTGCTCGCGATGGACATGCGGCAGCTCCGGCTCTCGATGCAGGCGGGGGTGGAAGACCCGGTTCCCCTGGTGGGGCCGCGCGGCGACGGGCGCATCCCGCGCGAGCCGCAGGTGCTCCAGCGGGTGGTGGGCGCCTTCAACGGGGCCTTCAAGACCGAGCACGGTGAGTACGGGATGGTGGTCGATCGCCGCGTGCTCTTGCCGCCGCATCGGCGCTCGGCCACGGTGGCGACGCTCGACGACGGGCGCGTCGCGATGGGCTCGTGGGCCGAGTCCCCGGCGCTGCCGTCGCCCGTCGTGTCGCTCCGCCAGAACCTCGACCCCCTCGTCGCCGACGGCGTGGAGAACCCCAACCGCCGCGGCCTCTGGGGCTTCGTCCTCGGCGGCATCGAGCACATGCCCACGGTGCGCTCGGGGCTCTGCATGCGCGACGACGGGGCGCTGATGTACGTGTGGGGCGAGGAGACCACCGCGCGGCTCCTCGGGCGCGCGATGCGCCTCGCGGGCTGCTCCTACGGCATGCACCTCGACATGAACCCGGGGCACGCGATGTTCCACTTCCTGCGCGTGGACGACCTGCGCGCGCGGCAGTGGCAGTACGCGGCCCTCGCGTCGGGGATGCACTCGAGCGGCGAGCGCTTCCTCTACCACTCGCCCAAGGACTTCTTCTACCTCACCCTGCGCGACCACACGCCCGCCGGGCTCCCGTGGCAACCCGTCGCCGCGCAGCCTGCGCCGCGCTGGTCGCCCGCGATC
>JBILLV010000311.1:0-11043 GCA_044375895.1 Polyangiales bacterium
GTGCTCGCCATGCTCACCCCGCGGCACTGAGGGCACCGAGCTCATTCGCGGGGTTGCGCGTGGCTCCGCGCGCGGGACCCGGCCTCTCTACCCCACCGACCCACGCCGCGGTCCGCTCGGAAGCTGGGGGCGCCGCTCCAAAGGAAATCTCTGGGGAGGCACCAGACCACTCACCGACACCCACTGACGCCCGCCCGGCTCCCTTCGCTCAACGGCACCCTCTCCGGCTCGCACCAGAGCGACGAAGTGGGCGGCTTCGGGCCGCGCGACGTCCCGCCGGGCCACAACACCCACACCACCGCCCCGAGGCCCCAGCGCGCGGCCCCCGCAGCGCCCCGACAGAGCGACGAAGCGGGCGGCTTCGGGCCGCGCGACGTCCCCGCGAGCCTCGCCTCCCGCACCACCGCCCCGAGGCCGCAGCGCGCAGCCCCCGCCCCCCGGAGGCGGCCTCGGCCCTACGTGGGGTCCTGCGCAGCCGGCCGATATGGATGACGCGGGCGACGACTGGGCCCGCGGGCGACGTCCACCCGCTCCGATAGGTCGACGATGCCGATGGCGCCGCCACCGTCCTGCGCACCGGGCGGTCCCACCGAGACCAACTCGGCGCCGAGGCGTGGCCGATGGGTGTTGGGGGTGATGGGGCGGCGACAAGTCGCTCATACCAAATGTATCTATGCGCTTGACTACGAACGTATGAGGTCATACATTCATCTTCGCCCTCCGGTACTCAACCCCCGGCGCGCGTGGAGTCCGTCATGTCGCCCCTCCCTCGCACCCGCATCGCCACGCCTGCGCCCGCGTGGCGCCCTCGGCCCCTCTTCAAGCCCGCCCCGTCCCCCGTCCCCGCGTCCGTCCTCGCTGAGGCGGCGCGGCACCCCACCTGCGGGTACCTCTCCCTCGTCATCGCGGAGTTCGCGTCGTGAGCGCCGCGACCTTCGGCCTCGACCTCGAGCTCCCGCTGCTCACCCTCGTGCAGCGCGCGCTGTTGGCACAGATCCCCGCCGACGCGCCCGCGGCGTCCCCCGAGCACGCGCCCTGCTACGTCGACGGCTGCCCGTGCCGCGACTGCCGCGCCTTCGCGCTCGAGGCCGCCACCCTCGCCGACGCGCACCACGACGACGCCCGCGCGCACCAGGAGGCGCACGCCGCCGACGCCCCCGACGAAGACGCGACGCTCTACCCCGACCCCTGCCCGTTCCACCTCATCGGGCGGTGCGGCGTGGCGGAGGCGAGGGCGCGCTACGCGCGCACCCCCGCCGCCGCGCGCCGCCCCTTCGTCCCCACGGCCCCCGTCCTCCGTGCCGAGGTGTGGTCATGAAGCTCGACCCCGACGTGGTTCGCGTCCTCGACGACGCGCGCATCGACGGCTGCAAGCTCTTCCTCGGCGCGCAGCTCGCGCGGCCTCTCTACGAGCGCACCAACAAGGTGCTGGTGGCGCTCGGGGGCCGGTGGGAGCGCAAGGCGAAGGCCCACGTCTTCGACAGCGACCCGCGCGACGTCATTGCGACGGCGCTCGACGAGGGCAGCATCACCACCGCGCGCGACCTCGGCTACTTCCCCACGCCGACGAGCCTCGCGCGCTCCCTCGTCGTCCGCGCGGGCATCCGCCCCGGTGACGTTGTGGTCGAGCCCTCGGCGGGTGAGGGCGCCATCGTCGCCGAGCTCATCGCCGCGGGCGCCGACGTGCGGGCCGTGGAGGTCGACGGCGGGCGCGCGGCGACGCTGCGGGGGCGCTTCTCGGGGCTCGACGTGTTGCAGCGCGACTGGTTGCAGACGCACCCCGCGATGCTCAACGTCCCGCGCATCGACGCGATCGTGATGAATCCGCCCTTCCGTCTCGAAGGGCGCGCCCAGGCTGACGTCGACCACGTGAGCTACGCGCTCGACTGCGTGCGCGAGGGCGGCTCCCTCGTCGCGGTGATGAGCGCGGGCGTCACCTTCCGGCAGACCAGCGCCGCACGCCAGCTCCGCGCGCGGGTCGAGGCGATGGGCGGCAGCTTCGAGCCGCTCCCCGAGGGCGCCTTCAAGGCTTCGGGCACTGACGTGCGCGCCGTCGTCCTCACGGTGCGGGGGGTGCGCTGATGGTCGCCGTCTTCCTCGACTGCATCGAGGTCACCTGCGACACCGCGGGCTGCAAGGAGGTGCGCGACCTCCCCGCGCTCCCCATCGATGCCCACATCGTCCGCGACGGCGGAGCGTTGGTGCGCAGCCTCGAAGCCGAGGGCTGGGCCTTCGCGAGCTTCGACGCGTGCGCCTGCCCCACGCACGCGGCCCCTGCGACGGCGGAGGTGCGCTGATGCTCCCGCCGGTCATCCCCTCCGAGGCCCCCGCGGCGCTGAAGCTCACGTGCGCGACGTGCCAGGGCGACGCGTCCGGTGAAGGCGCGGTGCTGGTGTTCACCACCGCCACCGACCCCACGCGCTACTGCTCCGACGGCTGCACCCCGCGGGCCGCGCGCCCCTGCATCCCGCCGCCCGGTGCGCCCGGCGGCCCCGACTTCACCCTCTGCGTCGCCATCGCCCGTTGGGTCGCCGACGTCGACGCGCGGCCCGCCAGCGTGGCCCAGGGGCAGCGCCACAACCACCGCCCCTCGCCGCGGGGCGTCTCCCATGCGCTGACCCTCTACCTCGCCGCGCCCACGCGCGCCGCCGCCCTCGCGTTGGGCAACAAGCTCGCGGGCTGGGCCGCGGACTTCGAGGACATGGACGGTGAGCTCGACGTCGACGCCTTCCGTGCGGCGTCGGTGCGGGCGCTCGAGCTCTCGCTCCAGGTCACCCCCGCACCGAGCGGCAGCGACGCGGGCCGCTCGCAGGGAGACGCGTGATGGACGGCGTCATCACCTCGCTCCCCGACGCCGACGCCACGCCCGTGGTGGTCACCGCGTGCCCGCTCCACGAGCGCCGGGTGTTCATCCGCCGCGACCACGCGTGCCCCACCTGCGTGGTCGCGCCCGTCGACTGCCCCAGCGCCGACGCCACCGCGGACAACGGCGAGTGGATCGAAGCGGCCGCCTTCCTGGAGTTCGCCATCCTGGTGCTGCAACGCTGGCTGCGCGCGGCGAGCGCCGAGGCGCCGACCCTGTCGCCGTTCGTCTCCATCGACAACGCCGCCGACGTGCGCGCGCAGCTCTTCGCGGCGAGGGAGCGCTTCGAGGCTCTCACCCCCGAGCACGACGCGCTCACCGGACTCTTCCACGCCGCCGCCGCGCTCGACAGCTTCGACACCTCGCGCCGCCGCGGGCTGCTCGACGAGATCTACCTGCGCAGCGCCCGCGTCGTCTCCCTCGCGCGGAAGCACTCCCCCGCCGCGGACGAGATCAACCAGGCGTGGCAGTGGGCGAAGGGCGGGTGGGTGTGATGGGCCAGCAGCTCCCGCTCCTCGACTACCGCGAGCCCACCCGCCTGCAGGCCCGGAAGCAGGGGGCCGTGCTGGTGCTGGTGACGCGCGGCGCCGACCGCGAAGACGCGCTCGACGCGATGGTCGACGCCCTCAACCACCTCGACCGCAGCGGCGTCCCCGTTTTGGCGCTCAGCGCAGGTGCCGCGCGGTGGCCCACCGACGAGGGCGACCGCTACGTGTTCCGGTACCCGATGCTGACCGAGGAGCGGGCCTTCGACGCCGCGGCGCTGGCGCAGTCGTGGTGGGCACAGCGAGGCGCGCGATGACCCGTGTCCTCTCCTACGGCGGCGGCCTGGACTCGTGGGTGATGCTCCTCGACGCCATCGCCCGCAACGAGCGGCCCGACCTCGCCATCTTCGCCGACGTCGCAGACCCCGCCCACGAGGACCCAGGCGAGTGGCCCGCGACCTACGCCCACCTGCGTGACGTCGTGATGCCCTTGTGCGCGCGCGAAGGCATCGCCTTCAAGTGGCTCGGCACCGACGAGTCGCCCATTCGCGGCGAACGGTCGCTCTTCGCGTACCTCCGGCGCATGCGCCTGATGCCCTCGCGTGCGGGGCGGCGGATGTGCACCGCGGCAGCGAAGGTCGAGCGCATCGCGGCCCACGTCGCCGACCGATACCCCGAGGGCCCCATCGAGGTGTGGATCGGCTTCGAGGCCGGCGAGGAGGACCGCGCGGCGCGCGACCCCCACGCCGCGCCCGTCGCCGACGGCGCGAAGCCGAGGCGCTTTCGCCGCCGCAAGGATGGGACGCTCACCGCGGAGGCTCGCCTCTACGGACGGCGGCGCAACCGCTTCCCCTTGATGGAGCGCGGCATCTGCCGGTGTCGCGCCGAGCAGATCGCGCGCGCCTCGGGGCTCCCGATGCCGCCCGGCAGCGCCTGTGTCTACTGCCCCTTCGGGAGCCGCGGCGACTTCCAGACCCTCGCGCGAGAGCTACCGCCGCAGTTCGAAGCGGTCGTCCTCCTCGAGGCGGACTGTCGCGAGACGAAGGCCGGGCGCACCGTGCGCTTCTCCGGGACGGAGGATGACCCCGCGCTGGCGGAGTGGGTCCGCGCGCCCTTCGCGCGCCGCGGCAAGCCGTGCAGCGTCTGCGGCGCCGAAGTGAAGGCGCCGAAGCGCGTCGGCTGCACGCCGGTGCCGGATGCGAAGCCGCCGCGCCAGCGGTCGTTGTTCCAGATCGTGGGGGCATCATGAGCAGCGTCCTCGACAGCATCGGTCGGTTCTGGACGCGCGCGACGGGCATCGTCGACGGCGCCGACGCCATGCTCAAGATCGGGCTCCCCGCCGCTCGCGCGTGGGTCACCCGTGAGCGCCTGCCACGGCTGGTGTGGGAGCGCCTCGTCGGTGACGCGTGGGTCCCCTGCACCTTCAACGACCTCGACGCGACCACCTGCGACAAGGTGCGCATCGCCATCGCCACCCGCGGCTGGAGCCTGCGCGACGATGTGGTCGGAGCGGTGCAAGACTCCCGCGGCCTCACCATCTACTTCAAAGACGGGCGGTCGCTCTATGTCGGCTGACCCCCGTCTCGCCCAGGTGCGCGCGCAGCTCGCCGACCGCTTCGCCCGCGTCGGCTACCACTGTGCCGCCGTCCTCGTGCGCCAGCAGCCGCTGCCCCCCGACGCGCCCGACGCCATCGCCCGTGACGTCCTCGGCCGCTCGCTCCCTTCCGTGGAGGTGCTGGTCGAAGGGGCGACCTCGCCCGATGCGCTCACGGTCGCCGCCGCTGCGGTGCAGGCGCTGGCCCTCGGCGCCGACGCCGAGCGCTTCGGCTTCGCGCTGGAGGTGCTCGAGCGTCGGGCCTGCGGGCGCTGCGCGGTCGAGGTGCTCTTCGAGCTCCAGTCGACCTGCGTTCGCTGCGAGGCCGCCGCCGACCCGAACGTGCGCGAGTCCCGGCGCATCGCGGGCGTCGCCGCGACGCGCGCCCGCGGCCACGGGGCCACCGTGCACACCCGCTTCGCCCTCGGCGCGTGGCGCGCGTGGGTGGCGATCGACGAAAGGGCGCTCGCCCGCACGCCCCGACGCGTGACGGAGGCGGAGGCGCTGGAAGCACTCATCGCAGCCCTCGCGAAGGAGCTGCTCGGAGGGACCACACCATGATGGACGCATCGACGGACACGATCGCACCCGCCGCAGACCCCGCGGGGGAGAGCATCATCAAGCGCCCGCCGCGCGCGGGGGAGGTGCTGCTCATCACGGGTGCGCGCTCGCTCACCTCCACGCGCGACGCGGCGTGGTGGACGTGGTGCCAGATCGCGAGCCTCCTGTTCGGGACGCGCCGGCCGAGCCGCATCATCACGGGCGACTCGCCGGGGGCGCAGGCCCTCGCGCGCTCGCTCGCGATCTCCGCTCGCATCACCCTGAACGTCTTCCGCCTGGATGGCACCATCGGCCGCCCCGAGGGCGACGGCCGCTGGCACGAGGGCGAGGTCCCCGACGACCGCTACTGGCCGCTCCAGCGCAGCCGCGCGATGATCGCCGAGGCCCTCCGCGCCCAGGAGGCCGGCGCCCCCGTCCGCGCGCTGATGCTCGACGCGCCGTGGACCCGGTCGGGCGGGACGGCCTACGCCGCGGACGTCGCCCGCGACGCAGGCCTCGACATGACCTACCGGGAGTGCCCGCTCTCCCTCGGCCCCATCGCCCGCGGAGGTGAGGCATGAGCGCGCAGGTGATCCCGCTCGACTTCGCGCGCGAGGCCCGCCGACGCGACGCGATCCTGGCCGAGGTGGCGGCGTTCTGGGGCTGCGACAAGGCGTCGCTCGTCCTCACCAGCGAGCCTGCCGCCGACGGTCGCACCTGGCACGCCCGCGTCACCGGCCCGGGCGGGCGACGCCTCGTCGCGACCGACCACCCGACGCGCGAGCACGCCGAGGCGGCGACGCGCCCCAGCATCGCGCTGTCCATCGCCCTCTGTCGTCTCCCGATCACCGATGCGCTCGACGCCATCGAGCGCGCCCTCGTCGCCCACGCCATCCAGGTCCCGCAGCCCCAGCGCGAGGCGCTGCTCGGCCTCGCCCGCGACGTCGCCGAGCTCAACGCCCCCCACCTGGCGCCCGACGGCGCCTGAGAGGAACGTCCCGATGAAGAAGGACAAGCCCACGAAGAAGACCCCGGCGGCGAAGAAGCCGAAGCGCCACGCTGCCCCACCCGTCGACCAGCCGATGGTCGCCGCCACGCCCGCGCCGAGCGCCACCGCCGCGGTGCCGCCGCCGCCGCCCGAGGCGCCGCCCGCGCGCATCGAGGCCCCGTCGCGCATCGAGGTGATCGAGGTCCCGCGGCCCGAGGACGCGCTCCCCGCAGGGGAGCTGCTCGCCGCCCTCCGCTTCGTGCTGCCCGCGGCGGCGCCGAAGGGTGACCTGCGCGAGGTGATCTTCACCAGCGACGAGGGCCACCACATCATCGCCGCGCGCAGCCGCGACCGCCTCCACGTCGCCTACGTGCGGAAGGCCGCGGACTGGAAGGTGTACGGCGCCGTGCAGCCCGAGGCCGCGCGCAAGCTCAGCAAGCTCCTCGCGGGGGTCGAGGACGACGACGAAGCCACGGTGGTCGCAACGAGCTCCGGGCGCATCACCATCCGTCGCCTCGGACAGCCCGCGCTCCCGCACGAGCTCGACGTCACCCCCGCGCCGCTGGTGTGGATGCCGCCGCCCGACGGCCGCGAGTCGACGGCGATGCCGCTCCTCCTGTCTGCCGACCACCTCGTGAAGGCCGTCCGCTACCCCGGCGGCACGGTCGAGATCGAGCAGCGCACCAGCGCCCGGGCCATCCTCACGGTGACGGTCGACGGGGCCCTCGTCGCGCGCGCCATCCTCGCCGAGCGCGGCCACGAGCTCTACCCCTCGCCGCCCGAGCCTCCGCCCCCGCCCCCCGCGCAGCCGCCCCTCCGCGGCCTCCGAGAGGAAGACCTCCCCACGCCTCGCCCGCGGAAGACGCCGCCCAGCGCGCCTGCGGCCGTCGCCGCGCCCAGGTCGGCGGCGAACGACGTCGCGCCCACCGACGAGCGCGACGCTTCGCCCACCGACGAGCGTGCCGCCACCTCGTCCAACTTCCCCACGCCGAAGGACGACGTCAACGTGGTGCTCTCGCTGAGCGCCGCCGCGGTGGCCACCCTCGAG
The DNA here is from genome assembly GCA_044375895.1 of Polyangiales bacterium. Classification (GTDB taxonomy): domain Bacteria; phylum Myxococcota_A; class Polyangia; order Polyangiales; genus CAISKJ01. The sequence goes on from JBILLV010000311.1 coordinate 7,519, forward strand.
GCGCGGGGTACGCTCACCTTCCTCCGCACGCTCAGCTTCCTCAGCCTCGCCGACGTGGGCAACGGCGAGCGGGCCTCAGGGCCGCTCACGCCCGCGGAGGTCGCTGCGGTCGCGGCGATCCTTGCGGGCGATGGCCTGCGGTGCGTCGAAGTGGTGGCCGCCGAGCACGACGAAGCCGAGGCCTGCGAGGAGTGGCGCGTCGACGTGGCGGGTGAGCCGAAGGGAGCGGCGGTCTGATGGACGGCGGCGTCGTCACCGAGCGGGTCTTCACCGCGGTCTTTCTGTTCGCGGGCATCGGCGTCGGGGCCCTCGGGTTCATCGACGCGCAGGTGACGCTCAACGGCGTGAAGGGCAGCGTCCGCTCCCTCGGCGGGGTCGACCTCGACCCGGTGGCGTGCCGCTCGTTCCAGAAGCTCACGGGCTCCCCCTGCCACGCGCGCGACCTCGGGCAGATGACAGGCGCCGAGCTGCGCGGGCTCTTCGGTGAGTGGGCGCCCGACTTCGTCTTCATGAGCGCGCCGTGTCAGGGCTTCTCGGGCCTGCTCTCCGAAGAGAAGAGCAAGAGCGAGAAGTACGAGAAGCTCAACCGCCTCGCGGTGCAGGGGGTGGAGCTCATCCTCGACGCCTGGGGCAAGGACGGCCCCGGCCTCATCCTCTTCGAGAACGTCCCCCGCATCGCCACCCGCGGCAAGGAGCTGCTCAAGAAGATCCGCACGCCGTTGCGCGCCCACGGCTACGTCACCCACGAAGGCACCCACAACTGCGGCGAGATCGGCAACCTCGCCCAGTCGCGCGAGCGCTTCCTTCTGGTCGCGCGGCACTCGCGCAAGGTGCCGGTGTTCCTCTACCAGCCGCCGAAGCGCCCCCTTCGCCCCTGCGGCGAGGTGATCGAACGCCTCCCGCTCCCCGGCGAGCGCGCCGCGGGTCGCCTCCACCAGATGCCCGCCATCAGCCTGCGCACGTGGCTTCGCCTCGCCGCGATCCGCCCGGGCAAGGACTGGCGCGACCTCTCCACCCTCGACGGCGAGGCCCGGCCGGCGTGGGCCCGCTACGCGGTGACGCCGTGGTTCGAGCCGACGGGCGCAGTGGCCGGCAGCGGCACCAACAGCGCGTGGGGCGTCGCCGACGTGCGGGTGCCCGGCGGCGCGTGGCACGACGACGCCCTCGGCGTGGTCGGCCTCGGGGAGTCGTTCCGCGCCATCACCGGGCGGCACCACCCCTCCAACGGCGCCTACTCCCTCGCCGACGTGCGCGTCGATGGGAGCTGGCACAGCGGGGTGTTGGGCGTCGTGGCCGGGGATGCTGCCTTCGGCACCATCACAGGCAACGGCCGCCCCGTGTGCGGGGCCTTCACCTACGCCGACTTGCGCGTGTCACCCCGTGGTCATGCGATGCACTGGCGTGTGCTCGACGTCGACGCGCCGGCGCCGACGGTGACGGGCACGACGGACATTCAAGCGGGCGCCCCGTCGCTCGCCGACCTGCGCATCGCGAGCGACAACCCCAACCGCCACGCGGCGAAGTACTACGTCACCGACTCCTTCGGGCCCGCCCGCACGATCACCGGCACCGACGGCCGCGTCGGCAGCGGCGCACCCTGCGTCGCCGACGTGCGTCTCCGCGCCCCCGCCAACTTCGGCTGCTACGGCGTCGTCGGCTTCCACGAGCCCGCGGGCACCATCACGGGCAACCAGGCGCCGGGCGGCTCGCCCACGAGCGTCGCTGACCTCCGCATCACCTGCACCCCGTGGCGCAACAGCGGCGTCCTCGGCGTGCTCGCGTTCACGCAGCCGTCCTACACCGTGACGGGCGCGCTCGACCTCTGGGCCGGGTGGGCGGCGGTCGCCGACCCGCGCGGCGGCGACGAGGGTGCAGCGATCGACGCCGAGGTGGTGTTCGAAGGCGCCGCGGGCGCGGGGGCTCACGCCCGAGGTGCCGCGCGCGCTCGCGGTCACCGCGCCCCGGCCGCCCTCTACCTCGGTCCCTGGTGGTCGAGCGACCCGCGCATCCCCGCCAACCCGCGCCTCGTCGTGCGGTGGCGGCAGGTCGACCTCGACCACGCGCCGCCCTTCCTCCCGGTCATCCCAGGGCGTGGCGACGGGTCGTGGCACCGGCCGATCACGCTGCTGGAGCGGGCCGCCCTCCAGGGCATCCCCGCGCAGGTGAACGGCCAGCCGCTGGAGCTCGAAGGCACGCTCTCGCAGGTGGCGAAGCACATCGGCAACGCCGTGCCGAAGGGGGCCGCGCTGGCCATCGCGGTGGAGATCCTCCGCACGCTCGTCCTCGCGTCGACCGGGGCGTTCATGCTGTCGAGCGGCGGCGGGGTGTGGGTGAAGCGCCGGGCCAACGGCACCTTCCCGCTCTACCTCGACGAGCAGCTCGCGAAGGTGACGCGTCGCAAGGCCCGCAAGGCCCGCAAGGCCGTCGCCCGCATCGAGGCGCGAACAACGATCGGGGCGTGGACGCCCTGCGAAGGGAGGGCCTGAGCGATGACGTTCCACGCGCACAGGTACCCGAAGGACTGGAAGGCGATCTCGCGCCGCATCCGCGTCGAACGCGCCGACAACCGGTGCGAGTGCGCGGGCGAGTGCGGCGACGATCACGAGGGCGACAACGGGCGCTGCGACGCGCCCAATGGCGTGCGCATCTGCCGCGACAAGGCCACGCCGCGGCGGTGGTGGCCCGCCCCCGCCGAGATGGGTCGCGCGCTGCCTGCCGACCCGTTCACCCTCGTCAAGGTCGTGCTGACCGTCGCGCACCTCGACCACGACGAGCGGAACAACCTCGACTCCAACCTCGCGGCGCTCTGCCAGCGGTGCCACCTGAAGCTGGACGCGCGCGACAACCGACGTCGACGCCGCGAGAACGCCGACACCCGAGCGGGCCAGGGTAGTCTGCCCCCGTCCGAGGTGGCCCGTGGCTGAGCACGGCATCCTCTTCAGCCCGATGATGGTGCGGGCCATCGGTGCCGGAGCGAAGACCGTCACCCGCCGCGTGTTGGAGCCACAGCCCGAGGCGCCGCGCGGCATCTACGACCAGCCGGGCGCGGACACCGTCGTCGAGTCGTACCGCTCCGACGAGTACGAGCCGAAGGTGTACAGCTTCAACTGGAGGATGACGCGTCTCCGCGACGTCGCCGCCCCCTTCTGCGACGGGACGACGGCGGCGTGGACGTGTCCCTACGGCGACCCCGGCGACACGCTGTGGGTGCGCGAGGCGTGGGCCATCTCCAACCCCGCGCGCAAAGCGTGGAAGACCACGCCGGTCGCCGAGGTCGTCTACAGCTCCACCGCCGAGGTGCCCGCGGGATGGCGCCGTCGGCACGCGCGCTACATGCCGAAGCGCTACGCCCGCCTCTGGCTCGTCGTCGAAGACGTGCGCTTGGAGCGCCTCCATGCGATCGACGACGCCGACGCGCGCGCCGAGGGCGTCGCGTTCTACGACCCCGAGCACCTCGGCCCCGACGTCGCGTGGCCAGACGGCGACCCGCCCACCCCGCGCGAGGTGTTCGTCCACCTGTGGAAT
>JBILLV010000312.1:0-11041 GCA_044375895.1 Polyangiales bacterium
GCGGTAGCGAATCGCCCCGTCGGTGAAGGCGCGAAACACCGCCATCGCCTCGTCGCTCGCGATGGCCCCTGCGAGCGCCTCGGCGACGTCGCCGCCGATGGGCCGGGCCGCGAGCGGGAAGCCGAACCAGAGCATCGTTCGGCTGCGAAACATCCCCACCAGGCGACCCTTCGGGAGCACCGACACCGCCCCCGGCGCCACCGTCTTCGGGCGCCACGCGGTGCCGAGCTCCTCGGCGCAGAGGCCCTCGAAGCCCGGTCGGCAGTGGGCGAGCACGGTGACGTCGTCGGGGACGGGGAGCTCTCCCCGGATGACGGACACGGCCTCACGGGCGGCCCGTCGCTCCATCATGCGGACGGCCTCGGCGCAGGCGCGCTTCAGCTCCGGGTCGGTGACATCGACCAGGCGGAGGAGCGCGAGCGACGGCCCCGCGCCCACCCGCGCGAGCGAGCGGGCGATGGAGCGCCGGTGGTCGTCGCGGGGCTCGCGGCGCCAGTAGTCCAGCAGCGCGCGCTCGACCACCTCGTCGTCGTGGTGGGCGAGCGCGATGACGGCGTTGCGGCGCGTCTTGGCGTCGTCGTCGTGGAGGCACGCGAGGAGAAACGCGCGCACCCGCTCCACCGCGTGGCCGTCCTTGGCGAGGTCGCCGAGCACGTCGACGAGGTGCCCGCGCAGGGGCGAGCGGGCGCTCTCGAACTCGCGCAGCGCGGGCTCGACGGCGGCCTCCCCGAGGCGCAGGAGCGCGCGGGCCGCGTCGGCGGTGGTGTCCTCCGCGGCGAGGAGGTCGAGCAGCGCGACGGTGTGCCGGACCGACGGGGTGTAGCCCGGGTCACGGATGCTCTCGGCGACGGATCGTGCGGCACCCATCGGCCCGCTCAACCCGCGATCTTCTTGAAGCGCGGACGCTTCGGCTGGGCCGCCTCGGCGCCGAGCCGCTTCACCCGGTCGGCCTCGTAGTCCTGGTAGTTGCCCTCGAACCACACCACCCGGCTGTCCCCTTCGAAGGCCAGCATGTGGGTGGCGATGCGGTCGAGAAACCACCGGTCGTGCGAGATCACCAGCACGCACCCGGCGAAGTCGACGAGAGCGTCTTCAAGCGAGCGGAGGGTGTCGACGTCGAGGTCGTTGGTGGGCTCGTCGAGCAGGAGCACGTTGCCCCCGCGCTTGAGCAGCTTGGCGAGGTGGACGCGGTTGCGCTCGCCGCCCGAGAGGTCGCCGACCCGCTTCTGCTGGTCGCTCCCCTTGAAGCCGAAGCCCGAGACGTAGGCCCGCGAGGGCATCGAGCGCTTGCCGAGGTCGATGGTGTCGGCCCCCTCGGTCACCTCCTGCCACACGGTCTTGTCGGCGCCGAGCGCGTCGCGCATCTGGTCGACGTACGAGAGCGACACCGTCTCGCCGAGGCGCAGCGTCCCCGCCTCGGGCTTCTCCATCCCCGCGATCATGCGGAAGAGGGTCGACTTGCCCGCCCCGTTGGGTCCGATGATCCCCACGATGCCGCCGCGCGGGAGCTTGAACGATAGGTCGTCGATGAGCACCCGGTCGCCGTAGCTCTTGCGCAGGCCCGTCGCCTCGATGACGAGGTCGCCAAGGCGCGGCCCCGGCGGGATCTGCACCTCGCCTTGGGAAGCCTTCTCGCGCCCTTCGTCCGCAGCCATGGCCTCGTAGGCCTGGAGGCGGGCCTTGTTCTTGGCCTGCCGCGCCCGGGGGGCCATGCGCACCCACTCGAGCTCGCGGGCGAGCGTGCGGCGCTTGGCGCTCTCCTGCTTCTCTTCGACCTCGAGGCGGGCGCGCTTCTGCTCCAGCCACGAGGTGTAGTTGCCCTTGAAGGGGATGCCCTCACCGCGGTCGAGCTCGAGGATCCAGCCCGCGACGTTGTCGAGGAAGTAGCGGTCGTGGGTGACCGCGATCACCGTGCCGGGAAACTGCTGGAGGTGCACCTCGAGCCACGCGACGCTCTCGGCGTCGAGGTGGTTGGTGGGCTCGTCGAGGAGGAGCATGTCGGGCTTCTCCAAGAGGAGTCGACAGAGCGCGACGCGGCGCCGCTCGCCGCCCGAGAGCGTGTCGATCTTCGCGTCGCCGGGCGGGAGGCGGAGTGCGTCCATGGCGATGTCCACCTCGCGGTCGACCTCCCAGGCGTTGGCGTGCTCGATCGCCTCCTGGGTCGCGGTGAACTCCTCCATCACCTTGTCGTACTCCTTCTCCGGGAGCGACTCGCCGAGCTTCGCGGAGAGCTCCTCGTAGCGCGCGAGGAGCTTCTTCACCGGGGCGAGCGCGAGGTCGACGTTGCCGCGCACGTCGAGGGTCGGGTCGAGCTGGGGCTCCTGCGGGAGGTAGCCCATGCGGACGCCCTTCGCGCGGCGGATCTCGCCGAAGTGCTCGGTGTCGACGCCGGCCATCAGCCGGAGGAGCGTGGATTTGCCCGAGCCGTTGGAGCCGAGGACGCCGATCTTCGCGCCCGGGAGGAAGGCCAGGGTCATCCCCTTCAGGATCTCGCGCTTGGGCGCGACGACCTTCCGGACATCCTGCATCGTGAGAACGAACTCGTGGGCCATGAACTGCACTACCTCCGCAGAAATGAGGGCGGTTCGTGTACCACAAGCCGCGCGGGGGGGATACCCTCCCGCTACGGCCCCATGCGACACACCGTGGTCATCTCCGACGTTCACCTCTGCGAGGCCGAGCCCGGCGACGACCTCTGGATGCGGTGGCGTCAGCGCCCGTATTTCCCCGACCAGGAGTTCGCCCGGCTCGTCGACGTCCTCCTCGCGGAGGTGAACGCGGGCGACGTGATCGAGCTGGTGTTCAACGGCGACCTCTTCGACTTCGACGCCGGTCGGGTGATCGACGGCCGCGCGGTGTTCGAAGACCTCCCGCGCACCGAGTCCTTCTCCAACGAGCTCATCGACCGCATCCTCGCCGACCACGCGGGCTACGTCGCCGCCCTCGCGAAGCTCCTCAACGCCGGGCCGCACCGGGCGGTGTTCGTGTCGGGCAACCACGACCCGCAGCTCCTCTTCGAGGGCGTGCGCTACCGCATCCGCGACACCGTCGCGCGGGCCGCGGGCGACCCCTCCGTCGGCGAGCGCATCCTCTTCCGCGCGTGGTTTCACCACACCCCCGACCGCGTCCACGTCGAGCACGGCAACCAGTACGACCCCTACTGCTCCTTCCGCTACGCGATGCTCCCGCACCGGCCCATCCCGGGCACCACGGAGCCCGAGATCCAGCCCACGGTGGGGTCGATCGCCTTCCGCAACATGGCCTCGCGCATGGGGTACTTCAACCCCCACGTCGACGCGTCGTTCATGCTCTCCTTCCCGCAGTACGTCGCCCACTGGACGAAGCACTACCTCTTCTCCCGCCGCGACCTCATCGCCCCCTTTGCGATGGGCCTCGTGTCGATGTTTCGCCAGCTCATCGAGCGCCGCGACCCGGGCTCCCCCGAGCGCGCCGCCCTCAACCTCCAGCGCGCCGCCGAGGAGACCGGGGCCGACCCCGCGCGCATCGCCCGCCACATCGCCCTCTGCGCCGCGCCCGCCGAAGACGCGCTCCACACGGTCGCCCGGGAGTTCTGGATCGACCGCTTTCTCCTGGGCTTCTTGAGCGCGGCGGCGATCGCGACGCCGGTGCTGGTGCGCAACCGCAAGGCCGTCGGCATCGCGGTGGGCCTCCCCGCCCTCTTCGCGGCTTACGAGTATGCGATCCCCCGCACCAACCTCGACGACAACTGGGTCACCGTGGCCGCGATGACCCCGCGCATCGCGGAGATCTACGACGTGCGGGCGGTGATCTTCGGCCACACGCACATCCCCTACGGCAAGTGGGAGAAGGGCGTCTTCCACGGCAACACGGGGACGTGGTCGGCGGCGTACCGCGACCTGGAGTGCAGCGTCCCCGTCGACCCGCGCGGCAAGCCCGTCCTCTGGCTCCGCTCCGAGGGCGACCGCATGGAGGGCGGCCTCTACCGCTGGAACGGCCAGTGGCTCCTGCCCGACTTCAGCACCGACGAAGAGGCCCGCGCGGAGGAGATCCCCTACCCCGCCCCCGCCCCCGCGTAGGTCGCCGCCAGCGCCGCGATGCGCGCGTGCTCGGGAACCCCCTCGACGAACCGCTGCCGCGCCCGCGCGTCGCCCGCCCGCGCCGCCCGCCCCTGCAACCACGCCCACGCCTCGTGAACCGCCCGCGTCGCCTCACCCGTTCGCCCCGCGGCGAGCAACGCCTCCGCGCACGCGAGCCGCAGCAGCCCTTCGCCCTCCTCCACGGTGCCCACCGTCGCCAGGAGCTCCGTCCCGTCGGCGGCGTCGCGGGCCGCCCCGGCGAGGTCGCCCGCGCCGATGCTCGCCTGCGCACGAATCGCGAGGCCCAGCACGCGCCCGCTCGGCGACGAACGGAGGGCAGGGAGCGCGTCGTCCACCGTGCGTCGCGCGGCCGCGAAGGCCCCGCCGGCGAGCTGCGCCCGCGCGAGGTAGAGCCGCGCGAGCGAGGCGGTGTGGGCGTCGCCCTGCGCCTCGGCCACGGCGATCACCTCACGCTCCAGCGCGCTGGCCTCCGCGATCCGCCCAAGGAACAGCAGCGCGAGGCCGAGGTTGTGCCGCGCCGACGTGACGATGCGCTGAAAGTCCTGCGCGGTCGCCCGCTCGATCACCGAGCGAAACGTCCCCGCCGCCCGCTCCGCGTCGCCGAGGGAGAGCTGGGCGAAGCCGACGTTGTTCCAGTGGATGAGGGCGAAGCGCGGCTCGTCGTAGGTCTCGTAGGCGCGGGCGGCGCGGCGGCTCTCCTCTTCGAACACCCGCGGGTCACCGCCGAAATTGGCCCGGATCGCCCGCGCGGCATACACCCGCGCCGGGAAGGTGGGCTCCGGGTGCTCACCCGACGCGAGGATCTCATCGAGCCGTTCGAGCAGGAGGTCGGCGAGGGCGTACTGACCCGCCTGGAGCATGGGGTAGAGGGCGGTGGCGAGGCCCGCCGCCGCGACGCCTTGGGTGTCGCGCAGCGCCTCATCGAGGGCCGGCGCCAGCGCGCGAAAGCGATCGGGTTCGAGTCGGCGCATCGCGAGCACGGCGACCGAGGACGCCGCGCGAAACCACTCGGGGCTCCCGCGCGGCGCCACCTGGAAACCGAGCGAGGCGCAGCGGTCGGCCTCCTCCAGCGCACCGCGAGAATCGTGAACGCTCACCTGGAGGATGCGCAGCGCCGCCTCCGTCGCCCGGTCGCAGCCGCAGGCGATGGCGTGCTCCGACCAGGCCAGCGCGCCGTCGTAGTCCTTCGCCGCGAGCGCGCTGCGGGCCGCTTCCGCACACCACGGGGCCGCGGCGCGTCGGTCGTCGCTCTGGAGCAGGTGGCGCCCGATGACGGCGGCGTCGAGCTCGCCGACGTCTTGGAGCCAGCGAGCCACCGCGCCGTGCGCCCTCGCCCGTTGCGACGGGTCCATCGCGTCGTGGGCGGTGGCCGCGAGGGCGGGGTCGTTGAAGCGCCACGTGTCCTCCGCGCGCCACCGCGAGCCCGCCTCGCAGCGCACCACGGCCCGCGCTGCGAGCGTCCAGAGGGCCGCGTCGACCTCCGCGGGGGTGACTCCGACGGCGGCCGCGCACACCGCGCCCCGCCAGAAGTCCGCCCCCACCACGGCGGCGCACTGGAGCACGTAGGCGCTCCGCGCGTCGATCGTCGCCGTGAGGTCTCCGTCCGGGCCCATCGCGTCGCAGTGTATCCGCGCGGCGCCGCCGCCGAAACCACCAGTTGGCACCGCCGCGCGCCCACCTCCCATCGGGCTGGTGTCCGCGCAAGGCATGGTGCACCCTCGCGCCCCGCCGCCATGCGCCTCCTCATCCCCATCGCCCTCGCCGCCGCGCTCTCCGGGTGCGCCACCGCGTCTTCGCGTTCGGGTCAATGCCGCGTGCGCGCGGCGCCCCCCAGCCCGCCGCCACCGCCCGCCGCCACGGCCCCGGGAGCGCCCACCGAACTCGGCGCCGGTGCGCCCACCGCCCCGCAAGCTGCGCCCGCCCCCGTGGTGGCTTCGATGCCCATGAGCGCCGACTCCGTCAGCGCGACGGGAGCGTCCGAGGAGTCGGCCCCGGAGTCCTCCGCGGACTGCGACGCACCGACGAGCGTGCCGCCTGACCCGGTCGCCGCGCACGAAGAGACCATCCGTCGCAACCAGGAGGCCCTCGCCTCGTCGGTCGCGGCCTGCCAGGCGGTGTGCACGGCGAGCGGAAACATCTGCGCCGCCGCCGCGGAGATCTGCCGCCTCACCGGGGACGGCCACAGCCGTTGCACCCGGGCGCGCGGCGCCTGCACCGACGCCAGCCGCCGTCGCGACGGGGCGTGTCCGTCGTGCCCTCCACGATGATGCGAACCTCAGGATTTTCGTTCACGGTCGAGTCGACCGACGGCGACGCGCGCACCGGCACGCTGGTGACGCCGCACGCGGTGGTGGAGACGCCCACCTTCATGCCCGTCGGGACGCAGGGATCGGTGAAGGGGCTCACCGCCGACGAGGTGGCCGCCACGGGCGCGGGCATCGTCCTCGGCAACACCTACCACCTCTGGCTTCGCCCTGGCGCCGAGGTGGTGAGCGCGCTCGGCGGCCTGCACCGCTTCACCCGCTGGCCGCGCGCGATGCTCACCGACAGCGGCGGGTTTCAGGTGTTCTCGCTCGCGGGCCTGCGCGCCATCGACGACGACGGGGTCACCTTCCGCTCGCACCTCGACGGCTCGAAGCGCCGCCTCACGCCCGAGGAGAGCGTGCGGGTGCAGGGGCTCCTCGGGGCCGACATCGCGATGGCCTTCGACGAGTGCCCGCCCGGTGACGCCGACCGCGACGCGATCCGTCGGGCGATGGCGCGCACCACCGCGTGGGCGGCGCGCTGCCTCGCGGTCGAGCGCCCGCCGGGTCAGGCCCTCTTCGGCATCGTGCAGGGAGGCACGCACGAAGACCTCCGCCGCGAGCACCTGGAGGCCATCTCGGCGATGGACTTCGACGGCGTCGCGCTCGGTGGGCTCTCCGTCGGCGAGGCGGTGGTCGACATGCACCGCACGCTCGCGGCGATCACCCCGGCGATGCCCGCAGGGAGGCCGCGCTACCTCATGGGCGTGGGGACGCCGCGCGACCTGCTCGTGGGCTCGCTCGCGGGGGTCGACATGTTCGACTGCGTGCTGCCGACCCGCAACGCGCGCAACGGCCAGTGCCTCACCTGGACGGGCCGCGTGAACATCAAGCAGGCGCGCAACAAGCTCGACGCGGGGCCGATCGACCCGCGCTGCGACGGGCCGTGCTGCAACGGCTCGGGCGGGCTCTACTCCCGCGGCTACCTCCGGCACCTCTACGTGGCGGGCGAGATGGTGGCGCTGCGGGTGATGTCCCTGCACAACGTCCATTTCCTCGTGACACTGATGCGGCACATGCGCGAGGCGATCCGGGCGGGGCGGGCCGAAGCCTTCGTGCGCGAGACGCTCGGCGCGATGCGGGAGGGCGACGAGGTGGGCCCGGCCGACCCGGCGTCCAACCGACGACCGGTCGGAGCTCCAGCCCCGGCCCCCCGCGCACGGTGAAAAACTGGAGGCGCACCCCCCGGGGATGGAACGCTCTGCTCTGACGCCGCCGCACTCGACGCGCGCGGCGAAGGAGGTCTCATGATCCTCGGCAGGGAGCGCCGTACGCGGCGCTCGGACGATCTCGCCATGGCGCTCCAGTTTCTCCTCACGTCGCAGCGCGAGCGGGCGGGTCTCACGCACATCCTCCTCTGCTCGACGGACGGCATCCTGCTGGCCTGTGACGGCGACCGGGCGGAGTGCGAGGAGCTCGCCGCGTACGCCCCCTTCATCGCCCGCGGCGAGGGCTTCGCGCTCGATCCGCGGCGCCTCTCGGGGGTGACGGTCAACCGCTTTCGGGTGGGCCGGGAAGACCTCCTGATGCTCCTCCGCGGCGACGCCGACGCACCCCGCGTGGCCCCCGTGCTCATGGCCGCGATCGAAGGGGTCGCGCGCATTCTCGGCGACGCCTGAGGGACTTTCGCGATTCTTTCGGCGCTCTCCCATGTTGCGCCGACTCCTCGCTCCCTTCTATCGTGCGGTCTGTAGCCCTCAGCGGGCCACGGAGGCACTTTCATGGACCATCCCACTTCAACTTTCCGCCTCGGGGCGCTGGCGTTGATCGCCGTGGCCTTCGTGGCGTGCTCGGGGGACGCCGTCGTCGGCGGCCGACTCGACGTACCGGGCAATGACCTCGCGGGCGACGCGATCCCGATGACGGCGGACGACGGCCCGGCGATCGACGCACCGACCGGCAAGGACGGCGGCGGCGACGTCGCGATGGGCGTCGACGGCGCCGACCTGGACGCGGACGTCGCGATGGACGTCGCGGGCGACGCGGGCGACGCGGCGATGATGCGCTGCCTGTCGAACGCGGACTGTGTCGGGACGCCGATGACGCCCGTCTGCGACCTCGCGACGGGCCGCTGCGTGGGGTGCCTCCCGGCGAGCGACATGTGCCCGGCGGGGCAGTTCTGCGACCCGACGACCAACAGCTGCGTCTCGGGGTGTCGCAACGACATGGGCTGTCCGAGCCCGCCCCTGGAGGACGGCGGCGCCGGCCCGGTGCTCCGCTGCAACCCGATGACCCGCAGCTGCGAGCAGTGCGTCACCAACGACCACTGCCCCGCGGGGATGCTCTGCGCAGGCGGCGTGTGCACGCGCGGCTGCAACGACATGCGCCCGTGCCCCTCCGGCGAGACATGCTGCGCGGGGGCCTGCGTCAACACCCAGTCCAACGACGCGCACTGCGGGCGCTGCAGCGCCGCGTGCATGACCCCCAACGGCGAGCCGATCTGCACGATGGGCGTCTGCGGCATCTCGCGCTGCACCGCGCCCTTCGCCAACTGCGACGGCGTGGCGGGCAACGGCTGCGAGACCAACGCGCTCACGTCGGTGAACCACTGCGGCGGCTGCGGCATGCGCTGCCAGGAGCGCCGCAACGCCTCGGTGTCGTGCGAGATGGGCGCGTGCCAGTTTCGCTGCAACGAGGGCTTCGCCGACTGCAACATGAACCCCGACGACGGCTGCGAGGCCGTGCTCGGTGAAGACCCGCGCAACTGCGGCACCTGCGGGACGACGTGCATGACGGCGGGCGGCATCGGCGTCTGCCGCATGGGGCGCTGCGACACCGGCGCCTGCGGCGTCGAGCGCGCCGACTGCGACCGCGACCCCTCCAACGGCTGCGAGACCAACACCGGCGACGACGTGCGCAACTGCGGCGGCTGCGGCACCGTGTGCCCGATGCGCGCCAACGCGTCGCCCGTGTGCTTCATCGAGCGCTGCTCGTTCCGCTGCAACGACGGCTTCGCGGACTGCGACGGCGAGGCGGCCAACGGCTGCGAGGTCGACCTCCGCTCCGACCCGATGCGCTGCGGCCGCTGCGACATCCGCTGCGACACCCCCAACGGCGTCGGCTCGTGCACCATGGGCGTCTGCGGCATCGCGAGCTGCAACGCGGGCTTCGACAACTGCGACATGAGCGTGCTCAACGGCTGCGAGACCAACCTCCAGACCGACACGCAGAGCTGCGGCCGCTGCGGCACCCGCTGCGTCACCCCCAACGGCACGGCCGTGTGCGCGATGGGCACCTGCGGCGTCGGGGCCTGCGACACGGGCTACGCCAACTGCGACATGATGGCCGCCAACGGCTGCGAGGTGCTCACCGTCAACGACCGCTCCAACTGCGGCCGCTGCGGCAACGTGTGCCCCACGCCCCCGTCGGGCACCACCGTCTGCCGCGCCGGCGCCTGCCTCGTGAGCGCCTGCCCCGCCGGCACCGAAGACTGCAACATGAGCGCGGCCGACGGGTGCGAGGTGACCACCACCAACAACCTCACCAACTGCGGCGGCTGCGGCATCCGCTGCCCGGCCATCGACAACGGCACCCCCTCGTGCACCGCCGGTCGCTGCGGCGTCGGCGCGTGCAACGCGGGCTTCGCCGACTGCGACCGCTCGGCCGCCAACGGCTGCGAGATCAACACCACCAACAACCTCAGCCACTGCGGCGGCTGCGGCGTCGTGTGCCCCTCGCCGGCCAACGCCACCCGCACCTGCGCGGCGGGGGCCTGCGGCTTCACCTGCCTCCCCGGCTTCGCCAACTGCGACGGCATCGCCTCCAACGGCTGCGAGGTGAACCTCAACACCAGCACCACCCACTGCGGCGCCTGCGGCCGCGGGTGCGTCATCCCCAACGGCGCGCCGGTGTGCACCGCGGGCGTGTGCGGCGTGGGCGCCTGCAACGCGGGCTTCGGCAACTGCAACAGCGTCGTCGCCGACGGCTGCGAGGTCGACGTGCGCTCGAGCACCGTCCACTGCGGCCGCTGCATGAACGCCTGCCCCGCCGGCCAGTCGTGCGCCGCGTCGACCTGCGCCTGCCCCGCGGGCACCTCCTACTGCGCGTCCCAGGCCGCGTGCCGCAACCTCGCGACCGACACCAACAACTGCGGCGCCTGCGGCCGCGTCTGCGGGGCGGGCCAGAGCTGCTCGGGCGGGAGCTGCGTGTGCCCCGTGGGCCAGACCAACTGCTCGGGCGTGTGCCGCACGCTCGCCACGGACGCGGGCAACTGCGGCGCCTGCGGGCGCGCCTGCGGCGCCGGTCAGGCCTGCGTGTCGGGCGTCTGCATCGGCTCCGGCTCGCTCCGCTTCACCCTCACCTGGGACCGCAACGGCGACATGGACCTCCACGTGCGCCCGCCCTGCGGCACGGAGATCTACTACGGCGCGCGCTCGGCCTGCGGCGGCACGCTCGACCGCGACGACACCTCGGGGCGCGGCCCGGAGAACATCAACTGGGTCGGCTCGTACACGCCGGGCACCTACTACGCCTGCGCGGAGGCCTTCTCGAGCGCCGTGGCTGCGGCCAACTACGTGCTCACCGTCGTTCGCGGCGGCGTCACGATCCGTACGGTGACAGGCGTGCGCGGCGTCACCGACGGCAACCGCGCCTGCGGCCCCTCCTTCAACCAGCTCATCATCAGCCCCTGACGGGGCATTGCGGCGCCGACGGAGCCGC
>JBILLV010000662.1:0-2636 GCA_044375895.1 Polyangiales bacterium
GGGCGCCTGCCGACGTACGAGCCCGCCGCGGTGGCGCGGTGCGTCCCGCTGGCGGAGGCCACCCGCGCGGCCGAGTCCCTCGCCCACGGGAAGGCCCTGGGGCTGACGGCGCCGCAGCTCGCCTACACGCTCCGCCTGCTCGCGCGGGAGCGGGAGGCGCGGCGGGCAGCGCGCGACGACATCGAGCTGGTGTGGACGGGCCCTGCGGCCGGTGTCGGGCAGAGCCGTGACACGCAGGTGGTCGTCCGCGAGCTGTTCGCCAGCGCGACGCGCAGCGTGCTCATCGCGAGCTATCGGATCTACCAGTGGGCCGAGGTCTTCGGCTCCCTCGCCGCGCAGATGGACGCGCGACCCGACCTCACGGTGCGGATGTATCTCCACGTCGACCCGCCCGACGCGGGGGAGAGCGAGGCCGCAGTGCTCGCACGCTTCGGGCGGGAGTTTCGCGAGCGCTGGCCGGCGAAGCGGCTGCCCGAGGTGTTCTACGACCCTCGCACGCTGCGCGAGGAGCCGACCGGGCGGGCGTCGCTCCACGCGAAGTGTGTCGTGGTCGACGGGCGGCGCGTGCTCGTCACCTCCGCGAACTTCACCCAGGCCGCGCAGCTCCGCAACATCGAGGTCGGCGTGGTGCTCGACGACGTGACGCTCGCGGAGGGCCTCGCGGCGCAGTTTGAGAACCTCACCGTCCGCGGCGCGCTCGTGCCGGTGCCGACACCAGCGCGTCACCGCTGACCACCGCCCACCGACGCTCAGCGCCAGCGTCCGGGCACCGACTCCCACTGTCGGCCGCGACGGCGCCACTGCGGCCCCATCCACTGTGCGTTCTGCCGCGGGGGCATCTCCCAGTGGCCACCCACCCAGGTGTACTGCGACCCGTTCCACTGCCACGCGCCCGTGACCCACCGCTGCCCCTGCTGCTCGCGCGGCGGGCGACGCTCCATGCGCATACGCGGCGGCGGCGTGTTGGCGAACACGACCTGCGGCGCGGCGGGCGGCGCCATCACGGCCGTGGGGTTCGGCCCCATCGCCCCGCGGTGACCCCAGCGACCGGGGCGGAAGCGGTAGCGCTGGCCCTCCTGCTCCCACTGCGGCGCCTCCCACGCCTGCGCTCCCTGCGGGAGGCGATCCCAGCGCCCGTTGACCCACTGGTGCTGCACCCCGGTCCAGTTCCAGAAGCCTCCGACCCAGGCGTAGTCCGCGCCGGGTGAGGGGCCGGGGTTCTCGGCGCGGGGCGGCGGCGGGGCCATGTTGGCGTACACGGGCGTGCCGACGGCCACCTGACCGCTGAGGGTGAGCTGCGCGCTCGCCGCGAGGGGCGTGAGCGACAGCGCGAGGGCGAGGGCGAGCGAGGCGGATCGTTTCATGGGTTCCTCGTGGCGTGGGTGCGGCCTCGTCGACCGCACGTCGGCCTTGCGCAACGTCCGTGCCGCGCTGCGCCCACAGCCCATTCCGCGCCGCGGAAGCGACGGTGCGACCCGCGCGTCCCGCGTGCGCGCGCCGCAGGTGAGGCCCCGCGCCACGACGCCCGCTCACCCCGTCGTCGCGCCGCGCACATCGATCACCGCCACGCTTCGCCCGGCTTCCCCCGGCCACGCGAGCAGCGCGACGCCGCCGACCACCTCCAGCGAGGCGCCTCGCAGCGCGCGGCGGTCGGTCGGGGTGGAGCGCCCGCAGCGGGACGTCGCCGAAGTCCGGCAGCAGCGCCTCTCAGGGCGCAGTCGTCCACGGGGCGTGCGACGACCCGCGCGCGGGGAGACTGCGGCAGGAGCCAGTCGTTCATGAGGGGCGCCGAGCGTAACGCCGCCGCGCGACGTCCGCTTCCCCAGCGGCCCCCGCCCACGGTAGACCTCCGCGCGCGATGCCCGACTACCGCGACGTCTACGCCCACCACGCCGACCGCTACGACGCCCTCGTCGCCCGCGAAGACCACCTGGGCCACCTCCCCCGCGCCCTCGCCGAGATCGCCCCCGGCGACGCCCTCGACATCGTCGAGACCGGCGCTGGCACCGGACGCGTCACCCGCCTCCTCGCGCCCCGCGCGCGCAGCCTCCGCGCCTTCGACGCCGCCCCCGCGATGATCGAGCTCGCCCGCGCCACCCTCGGCGCCTCCCCCCACCTGCGCTTCGGCGTGGCGACGCACGAGTCCCTCCCCGTCGACGACGCCAGCGCCGACCTCGCCCTCGAAGGCTGGGCCTTCGGTCACGCCCTCTCGTGGAACCCCACCGCGTGGCGCGACGACGTCCGCCGCTACGTCGCCGAGCTCACGCGGGTCACCCGCCCCGGCGGCACGATCGTCCTCATCGAGACGATGGGGACGGGCGTCGAGACCCCCTTCGCGGGCGGCCACTCGCTCGAAGCCTTCCACGCCTTCGTGACGGGCGAGCTGGGCTTCGCGCACCGGGTGATCCGCACCGACTACGCCTTCGCGAGCGTGGCGGAGGCGACAGAGACGCTCGGCTTCTTCTTCGGCGAGCGCATGGTGGCGCGGGTGCGCGAGCGGGGCGCGGCGGTGGTGCCCGAGTGCACCGGGCTCTACTGGCGCGGGCGCTGACGTCAGACTCAGGTTTGGCCGTTGACGCATCGCGGACCGTGTGACGGTGCCGCTCGTCACGGCCCCCTCTCCGCGCTGCCGCGCG
>JBILLV010000313.1:0-10990 GCA_044375895.1 Polyangiales bacterium
CGTGCTCGAAGCCGCCGACTGCACGGGCGCCAACACCCCCGTCCGTGTCGTGCGGCAGTCGGCGCCGCCCTCGACGGTCGATCCCGGTCAGGGTTTCGACGTGCGGGCCACCTTCGCCAACTGCTCGATGGGCGTGTGGGACGGCACGAACGCGCTCGACTCCGCGCTCGCGGGCGGCGCCCGCACGTGGGGCGCTGGGCCGGTCAGCCTGCCGCTCCCCGTGGGGCCGGGCTTCGCGATCGAGGTGCCGTTTCGCGTGCGCGCCCCGGAGTCTCCGGGACGTCACCCCTACCGCTGGGGAATCACCGGGCCGCAGGGGCTCCTCGACGAGCCCTCACCCGCGATGGACATCACCGTGCGGTGCATCCCGCGGTGCGGCGATCGCAACTGCGGCAGCGACGGGTGCGGCGGGTCGTGCGGGAGCTGCCCGGGCGGCTGGAGCTGCGAAGGCGGACGGTGCCGCGCCGCCGACCTCCCCGTGTGCGACGCCGTCCAGTGGTGGAACTCGTACATCACCTACCAGCACATCTCCGGCGGCTGGCGCGACACCGACCTCGGCCTCGCCGCGGGCACCCGCGTGCAGCTCCGCCACCCGTCGCGCCTCGAGCGGCACGGGGTGTACGGGTGGGGCTACATGCCGGAGTTCACCGACCTCGCGACGGGGGCGCGCTTCCGCCTGCTCCACCTCCGCCCGCAGAACCAGTGGGCCACGGACGTCGGGCGCGTGTACCCCGCGGGCTACATTGTGGGCCTGTCCGGCGGCAACACCAACGACACGGGCTACCCCACGTGGTCGACGGGCTCGCACCTCTGCGTGCAGACGCTCTGGTCGTACCGCGCGGCCTTCCCCGCGGGGCGCGACGCCTGCCGCTGATCGCGCGGGGCAGCGTGAGCGCTGTTCTGTCCACCGCTGCGTGATACCGTCGGCGCCCCTCTGATGGACGCCGACGCCCCCGACGTGAGCCTCGCGACGACGGACCGGCCCCCCGGCGACGATCGCGCGCCGGGCACCCTCGTCGCCGAGCGCTACCGCATCGTCCGCTCGCTCGCGGAGGGCGCGATGGGTCGGGTGTACCTCGCCGAGCACGAGGGCTTGCACCGGCAGGTGGCGCTGAAGTTTCTCCACGAGTCCATGGTGGGCAACGCGGAGGTCGCGGCGCGCTTCGCCCGCGAGGCCGTCGCCGCGGCGCGCATCGAGCACCCCAACGTCATCGCCGTCTACGACTCGGGGATGGACGAGCGGGGGCGCTTCTTCCTCGCGATGGAGTACTGCGAGGGGCAGGAGCTGCGCGCGTCGCTCCGCGGCGAGGCCCTCCCCTCGGGGCGCGTCGTCGCCCTCGCCCGTCAGGTGGCCGCCGCCCTCGACCACGCCCACGCGCAGGGCATCGTCCACCGCGACATCAAGCCCGAGAACATCCTCGTCGTCCGCCACCCCGACGGGTCGGAGACGGTCAAGGTGATCGACTTCGGCATCGCCAAGCTCTTCGAGCCCACCGACTCCGGCGGTCAAGCCCTCACGCAGACGGGCTTCGTGCTGGGCACCCCGGAGTACATGGCCCCCGAGCAGGCCCTCGGCGGCACCATCGACCACCGCGTCGACCTCTACGCCTTCGCCGTCGTCGTGTACGAGATGCTCGTCGGCCGCCGCCCCTTCGAGAGCGACGACGTGATGGCCCTCCTGCGGCTCCACATGGTCGTCGCGCCGCCGCCACCGTCTTCGCGGCGCACCGACGGTCGGCTCACCGCGGACGTCGACGCGGTCTTCGCCAAAGCGCTCGCCAAGTCGCCCGGCGAGCGCCACGCCAGCGCGGGGGACTTCGTGTCCGAGCTCGCGCGCGCCCTCGAAGCGCCCGCTCCCCTGTCGGTGGTGCCCGCGTCGCTCGCGCCCGCGGTGCTGCGCGCTTCGACCTTCGCCCGCGCCCTCACCGCCCGCGGCCGCACCCACTTCGAGACGCTCCACACCCGCTGGCGCCGCGCCACGCCCCGCGCCCGCGCCCTCACCGCCGCCGGCGCGCTCGCCGCCGTCGCGCTCCTCGCGGCCGTGAGCCTCCGCGCGCCGACGCGCCCGCCTGTGGTCACGCCCGTCGCCGCGGGGGGCGTGACGCGCGCCGCCCACCGCGTGCCCGACGCCCAACGTCGCGACGAGCTCGCCGACCTGCGCACCCGCGTGGAGGCCCTGCGCGCCCGCCCCGACCTGCCCACCCGCGGCACCCGCGAGCGCCACGAGACGGCCGTCGCGCTCGAGGCGATGCGCCTCCAGAGCCCCGACGACGCCGCCGTCGCCTACACCCTCGGCTCCCTCTACGCGCGCGACCGCGCCACCGTGAACCAGTCCGTCAACGCCTACCGCGACGCCCTGCGCGTTCTCCCCGCCCTCGCCGACGACGAAGCGCTCGTCGACGACGTCGTGCGCATCTACGCCACCACCGTCGCCCGCTCGGCCCCCGCGGAGGCGCTCCTGCGCGGGCCGCTCGCCGACTCGGCCCTCGACGCGATGGTCGAAGCCTGCGGGCACGGCGCCCACGGGAGCACGCGGCTGCTGGCGATGCTCGCCGAGCCGCGCTTCGCCGAGCGCCTCGACGCGACCCAACGGGCGATGGTGGCGCTGGCCACGGCCCGCACTTGCGAGGCGCGGCGCGGCGCTGTCGTGGCGCTCGGCCGGGAGGGTGACGCGCGGGCGATCCCGGCGCTGCGGCGCGTGCAGACGGGGACGGGCTGCGGCTTCCTCGGGCTCCGTCAGTGCAACGCGTGCCTCGGGGGAGCGGTGCCCACGGCGATCACGGCGATCGAGGGTCGGGCGGCGGCTCGCTGAGCGGCGCGGCGGCGTAGAAGCGCCCGAGGTACACGATCGACACCGCGTTGAGCGCGTGCCACACCGCGTGACCGCCGAACCAGTGGAGCTGCGGGTCGCAGACCAGGCGGGAGATGTCACCCGCCCAGATCAGCAGCGAGACGAGGAAGATGCCGACGCCGAGGTACAGGTCGCGGTAGCGCGGCGGCGGGTGGCGCCCACCGAGCCGGAGCTGCATCCCGAGGCCCGCCGCGAGCTGCACGGCGAAGAGGGGGATGCCGATGGGGCGCACCGCGAGGTTCGCGAGCGCGCTCAGCGTCACCGAGCCCGCCCACAGCGCCCCGATGGTGCCCGCGCGGAGCCCGCGGACCTCCCCCACCGCGTACGCGAGGATGAGGCACGAGAGCACGTACATCCCCACCTGATCGACCATCTCCCCGGCGAAGGTGCCCGACGCGTGGAAGAAGAAGCTCCCGACGCCGATGAGCACCTGGGCGAGCACCACCAGCGGCGCAGGACGACCGCGCCCCACCATCCAGGCCGCCGCGAGCAGGTAGGCGACCGCCGACCACGCGTTGGCGGGCTCGCGCACCACCGCGCAGAGGCGCTCTTCGCAGAAGCGGACGGTGCCAGGAGTCCAGTCCGACCAGGGACACTGAGGATCCACGCGCGCATTGGAGGCCGCATCAAGCGCGGCGCGTCAAGCGCGGAGTGAGAGGCGGCTCCCGCGGCTCAGCTCGGCGCGCACACGCCGTCGCGGCACGCATAGCCCGACGCGCACTGGGCCACGGATTCGCAGCTCCCGGTCACGCGCTGGAGCCGCCCGCCGGGCTCCACCTGATGCGTCGTCGAGCGGGCGCGCGTCGAGCGCCGCTTGCGGGCGTGGGGGGCGGGCTCCGACACCAACGAGAGGAGCACCAGCAGAAGGAAGGCGATGACGTTCTCCATGGCGAGGTGCCTGGAGCAGCCGTCGTGCCAGCGGGGAGCGCCACGAAATGTCGCCCCGAACGGTGGGTGCCCGCGGGTGGCGCCGTGTCGCGCGGCCCACAACGCCGTGGCTACGCGCACCGACCCGCGCCGTGCGTCACCCCTCCGCCGCGAGCCGCCCCCCGCGCGCAAACGCCTCCCGCCGCCGCGTGGGCACGTCGTACTCGTCGCGGATGCGCACGAAGCGCCGCACGGCCTCCGGCGTCACCCGCTCGGCCACCCGGAAGCCCCACGGCAGCAGCGTCTTCGGCACCAGCGGGAGAAACTTCACCGCCGGCTCCTCCAGCGCCTTCTGCAGCAGCAGGTAGTCCCCCTGAAAGCGCTCGTACGCACACCGCCCCCGGTAGCTCGCCCGGTACACGTCGGCGAGCGCGCGCGGCAGGTCGTCCTCGATGTGGGCCCGCACCGCCTCCCGCAGCCCGCGCATGAAGCGCCCCTGCGCCGTCCCCTGCTCCATCGCGCGAAAAGCCTTCTGCCAGTGGGCTTCGGGCGCGCCGGCCATCGTCCCCCGGTCGCGCGCGAGGTTGTCGAAGTAGTACGCGTGGAAGCGCGGCACGAGCCGCAGCAGCCACGCCCGATGCACCACCTCCCCGCGCTCGTAGGCCCCGAGGATGGCCTCCGTCGTGAACGCGTAGAGCCGCGTGAACCACCGCCGCGGGTCGTCGGCGCGCTCCAGCGCATCGGCGACGGTGCGCTGCGCCGCGAGCGTCTCCCGCGCCGTGCGCTCCAGCGCCGCGAGGTCGCCCTCCTCGACGAAGCCGTCGACCGGAACCTCCACCGGCGCCGCCCCCCGCGCGCACTCGGCCATCGCGGCGAGGCTCTCCGCGAGCTGCGGCCGCACCACGCGGATCGCGACGTGCTCCAGCGTGCGGAACGCGAGGCGCATGTCCACCGTCCACCGCACGAGGGTGCCGTCGCCGTCGGGCGTGAGCGTGATGACGCCGCGGTGCGACGCGATCATCGCGTCGGGGATCACCCGGTACTCGAAGCGCTTGGGCCACTCCGCCGCGACGATGGCCTCCTCCAGGCGCTGGTGCCCGACGGGGGCGCGCACGAACACCCGTCGCCACGTCCCCACGGCGTCGAAGCGCCCGCCGTCGCCCGGCGCCACGGGCTCGATGCGCGCGAGCGACCAGCGGTTCATGTACGAGGGATCGGTGAGGAAGGGCCACACCGCGGCGGGCGGCGCCTCCACGCGCTGGCTGAGGTCGATGCGCACCGCGCTACGCCCCGATGCGGACGAGCCGGCCCGGACGTCGATCGGTCATCTTGTCGTTCTCCGCGATGACCTCGCCCGACACCACGGTGGCCCGGTAGCCCGTCGCGTCCTGCACGAGACGTCGCCCGCCCGCGGGGAGGTCCTGCGCCATCTTCGGGCGGTGCAGCGCGAGGCGCGCGAGGTCGATGACGTTGAGGTCGGCCTTCATCCCCGGCGCGATCACCCCGCGGTCGCGCAGCCCGATGAAGCGCGCGTTGTCGCTCGTGAGCTTGCGCACCAGCGTCTCGACGGGGATGCGCCCCTCGGCCCGGTCGCGGCCCCAGTGCATGAGCGCGAAGGTGGGCTGGCTCGCGTCGCACACCGTCCCGACGTGGGCGCCGCCGTCGCTCAGCCCCATCAGCGACAGCGGGTGCGACAGCATCGCCCGCACGTTGTCGAGCGAGAACTCCGTGTAGTTGTAGAGCGGGAAGTACAACAGCTCCCTCCCCTCGTCCTCCAGGATCGCGTCGTACACCACCGACAGCGGCGGGCGCCCCGTGGCCTGCGCCTCCGCGTAGATCGACTGCTCCAGCTTCGGCTCGTACTCGGGCCGCTCGCCGAGGCGAAAGAGCCGCAGCGCCACCATCTCCATCCGTGCCAGGAGGTGATCGGCGAGCGGCGGGATCGGGCTCCCGTCACCCGCCACGCGCTCGGAGGTCTCGGTGAGGAGCTTCGCCTTGAAGGACGGGTCGCGCATCGCCTTCACCCGCGCGTCGAGCGGGAGGTGCGCGATGGCCTTGTAGCTGGGGAAGCCCATGAACGGATGGAAGGTCGCCTGCAGGCCCAGCAGCACGCCGATGGCCCTCGGCGCCACCTGCACGCGCATCGGGATGTCGCGCGCGTTGGCCTTCTCGACGCGGTCGACGATCCATTTCCACTGGTCGGGCTCCATGTCGCGCTGCATGAGCGACACCGAGAGCGCGTGGCCCTTCGCGGCGACCGCCATCTGCTCCAGCAGGTCGAACTCCGGCGTGAAGCGCTCGGGGCCAACGCTGATGTCGAAGTCGTTCACCGCCTGGAGGACGCCGTGCGAGAGCCCCTCGAAGGCCCCCGCGATGCCCGCGAGCTCGCGCGCCTCGGCCTCCGACGCGGGGGTGGGCTCGCCGGTCACCGCGCGGTGGTTGTCCGAGCGCCCCGTGGAGAAGCCCGCCGCGCCCGCCACCAGGGCCTCGCGCAGGAGCCCGCGCATCGTCGCGATGTCGTCGTCGGTGGCCGCCTGATGGGCCACCGCGCGGTCGCCCATCACGAACACCCGCAGCGCGTCGTGCGGCACCTGCGTGATCACATCGATCGCCCGCGGCAGCGAGCCCACCGCCGTCATGAACTCCGGAAACGACTCCCACGCCCAGCGGATCCCCTCGGAGAGCGCCGAGCCCGGGATGTCTTCGACGCCCTCCATCAGCGCCACGAGCCGCTCGCGGTCGGCCTTGCGCACCGGGGCGAAGCCCACGCCGCAGTTGCCGATCGCGCAGGTGGTGACGCCGTGCATGGCCGAGGGGGAGAGCGTGTCGTCCCAGGTCACCTGGCCGTCGTAGTGCGTGTGGATGTCGACGAATCCCGGCGTGACGAGCGCACCGTCGGCATCGAGGGTGCGGGCCGCGGGTTCGGGGCAGTCGCCCACCGCGACGATGACGCCGTTGCGAATGGCCACGTCCGCGCGCCGCCCGGGCGCCCCCGTGCCGTCGATCACCGTACCGCCCGCGATCTTGAGGTCGTAGCTCATGGGCGGGGAGCACAACGCCACCGCGGCGCCGACGTCAAGCGCCACGATGTTGACGGCGTCGCGAGGGCGGGGGTACTGGGTTGACGATCGCCGTGAAGAACTCGTCCCTCCTGCGGTACAGCGCCCTCTCGCTCCTCTTCGGGGCGATGGGCGGCGGTGTGGGGTACCTCCTCCTCCCAGAGAGCACCCCCGAAGCCGCCGGGCTCCCGGCGGTGATGGTGCGCGGCCGGGCCGTCCCCCCCGGGCGTTCGCCGCAGACGGTGGCGCTGGAGATCGCGCGGCAGTACCTCCGCGAGCACGTCACGGTGAGCGCCGAGGGCAAGTCGGTGGAGCGCTCCCGCGAGGGCTTCGGGGCCCGCGTCGACGTGCCCCTCCTGGCGCGGCTCATCGCGGCGGCGCGCAACCCCGAGAGCCCGATGATGCGCCACCACGCGGCCCTCGCGCGCGGCCCCATCGACCTCCCGCTCCCGGTGCACGTCGAGGGGCGCGTGGCCCTCCCGCTGGTGATGCAGCTCAAGGAGGAGGTCGACCACGTCCCCGTCGACGCGCGCATCGACGTGGAGGAGCGGCGGGTGCTCCCCGAGCGCTGGGGCGCGTACCTCGACGTGTACGGCACCGTGGCGGCGCTGGAGCGGGCCTTCTCGGACGGGCGCCGCACCGTCCCCGCGGTGATCGAGCACACGCGCCCCGGCATCCTCGCCGAGCAGCTCCGCAGCGTGGAGATGAACGCCGTGCTCGGGTGGTTCCAGACCAGCTACAACGCCAACGAAGACCACCGCGACCGCACGTACAACCTCCACCTCGCGGCCGAGAAGCTCAACGGGCACGTCTGGATGCCCGGGACGGTGTTCGACTTCAACCAGGTGGTGGGCGACCGCTCGGAGGCCAACGGCTTCCGCATGGCGACGGTCATCTCCGCGGGCGAGCTCATCGACGGCGTCGGCGGCGGCACCTGCCAGATCGCCGGCACCCTCTTCGCCGCGAGCTTCTTCGCGGGGATGGAGATCCTCGACCGCCGCCCCCACACGCGCCCCTCGGGGTACATCAAGATGGGCCTCGACGCGACCGTCGTGTACCCGTCGATCAACCTCCGGATGCGCAACAACCTGCCCTTCCCCGTGGTGATCCACCGGCGCATCGGCAACGGCACCCTCCGCATCGAGCTCCTCGGCGCCCGCAGCGACCGCACCGTCACCTTCGTGCGCAAGATCATGCCGCGCGTCGACCGCTTCGAAGAGCGCACCATCCCCGACCCCAACCTCCCCGCGGGCACGCGCGTCCTCACGCAGCGGGGCATCCCGGGCTTCCGCGTGACGCGCTACCGCATCGTCCGCGAGCGCGACGTCGCCGTCCGCGAGCGGTGGAGCGACGCCTACCCCCCCACCTCGCAGATCTGGCGCGTGGGGACGGGCGCCGTCGTCGCGGGCGGTCCGATCCCGCGGCAGGACGATCACCCCGAATACACGGCCGACCAGTACCTCGCGGTGACCCAGCAGTCGGGCACCAACGACATGCAGGAGGTCCGTCGTCCGGGCTTCTGCGGCACCGCCGGGTGGATGGTGCGCGAGGGCCTGACGCGGGCCATTCCCCCCGCGGGCGCCGCGCCCTGAAGTGGGCCTGCGAAAATAACGTACGGTCCAGCTTTCTGAGTCGCACACCTCCGCCGATCGATCCGGGCGGAGACAGCGATGCTCACCCCCACCCGACTCTTTTGGATCTCGCTCGCGTTCGGCTTCGGATGCGCGCCCGCCGATGACCCTCGCCCTGCGGCCCAGCGCTCCACGACGCGCCTCGGCGCCGCGGCCTCCGACGCAGGATTGTGCGTCGACGAGGACGGCGACACCTACGGCGCGGGTTGCTACGCCGGCGAAGATTGCGACGACACCGACCCAGCGATCACCGACCAGTGTCGACGCTGCGTCATCGAGCTACCCGACTGCCCTTGCGCGGCGGGAGCGAACCCCGTCGCGTGCGACGTCGACACCGACGGGCCGGTGACGCCCAAGACCTGCTTCACCGGTCAGCGCAACTGCGAGGACGGCCGCTGGGGCCGCTGCGTGTCGTACCGCGACCGCTTCAACTGAAGGTCCGCGCGATCGCCACCAGATCCCCCAGCCGCTCCCCGGCCCGCCCCATCCCCAGCCGCCCCGTCACCGCCTCCGCGCCGAGCCGTTCGCGGCACGCGCGCGGCGAGCCGACGTTGCCGCGCCACTCCGCGCGGAGCAGCCTGCGGAGGTCGGTGGGGGGCGCCGCGAAGGTGCCACCGGCGGCTTCGAAGAGGGCCGTCGCGAAGTCGCCCCAGGTGCACACCAGGTCGTCTTCGCGCACGAACGATCGCCACCGCGCGAGCATCGCGTCGACCGTCACGCCGGCGGCCAGCGCGTCGAGCGTGAGGCCCGTCTGGACAGCCACGCCGGGCGCGCAGGGGACGCGCGGCGCGACGAGGCACTCCATCGCCTCGCCCGTCTCCACCCGACACGCCACCCACTGGACGAGCTCGGCCCGCCACGGCGCGGGCGATCCGTCGTCGCCGCGGGGCCACGCGTTGGCCTCCGCCGCCACGCACACGATCGAGCGGCCGCGCAGGGGGGACGTGGGCGTCGGGCGCGCGGGGCGAGGGCCGCGCGGGCAGCGCTCGCGGCCGCGGCGCTGCGAGCGCTCGGCGGCGATCTGCGCGTCGATCATCGCGCGGAAAGGGACGAGCATGGCGGCGAAGCGATCGGGGTCGCCTTCGAGGGCGCCGAGGGCGTAGGCGAGGGCCTCGATGGTGGAGACGCACGCGGCGCGAGGCTCGCGGCGGATGCGGTAGTCGCTGGGCTGCGGGGGGTTGAAGGCGTAGCGAGGGAGGGCCGCGAGGCGCGGGTTGGTGCGGACCACTTTGCGCGTGAGGGTCCAGGTTCCGTCCACGACGACGAGGGTGATGGGGCCGGGCGGCGGGGCGGTGAAGAGGTCGGCCGCGTCGTCGCCGGGGTAGAGCAGGGCGGCGGGGCGCGCGGGGTCGGAGAGAGCGCGGTGGAGCGCGGGGGCGTCCTCCCAGTCGACGCCGACGTGGAGTTCGGAGTTGGGGAGGCAGAGGCTCGCCATGCGCGCGGTGCCGATGGGGACGTCGCGCTCGCGCGGGTGCTGGAGGAGCACCACGCGCGTGCGGGTCTCGATGGAGGGGACGAGCCCGCACCAGCAGTGGCTCAGGGGGCGGCGGCAGGTGTGGCAGGTGTCGCGCATCGACGGGCGGGGGAAGCTACGCGGACGAGGTGAGCGGCGTCCACCCCGACGCCACCACACGCGCCACGGCGGCGTCGTCGCCCATCACCACCCAGCGGCACTCGACGGGTTGGGTGAGATCCACCTCGGGGGCGATCTCCAGGTCGGGGTCGTGCGGGAGGCGCGCGGAGGCCCAGTCGATCGACGCGCACGCGAGCGCTCCGGCCACCGCGGCGAGGGCGGGGCGGAGGTCGTCGCCGCGCTTGGTGGAGGTGACGTGAAACGCGAGCAGCCCGCCGGGTCGGAGCCGCGCGGCGAGGCCCGCCACCACCGCCGGCGTCCGCACGGAGCCGGGCACTTCGGCGTCGACGAAGGCGTCCATCACGACGAGGTCGTACGACGCGGGGGGGCACGCGAGGAGGCGGTCGATGGCGTCGCCGCGCACGACGTCGCAGCGCCCGCGGGAGCGCGCCAGGAAGGTGAAGTAGCGCGCGTCGTGGGCGAAGGTGAGGACGGCGGGGTCGATCTCGAAGAAGGTCATCGACTGGCCGGGCTTGAGGAGCGCGGCCATCACGCCAGCGCCGAGGCCCGCGACGGCGATGGCGGCGTCAGGCGAGAGCGACGCGATGAGCGCGGCGATGGGGGAGCCGTGGGCGTAGTAGCCGGTGGGGTCGTCGCGGTGCGCGGGGTCGAGAAACTGCCAGCCGTGGAAGGTGTCGCCGTGCAGCAGGATGTGGGCGTCGTGGACGGTGTCGTGGAGCACCGCGACGCACCCGAAGGCGCCGTCGCAGGTGGCGAGCGTGCGCATGAACGCTGGGATCATGGAGGCGCCGGAAGGTACCGGGATTCGGCGCCGGTTTCGAGCGGCGAGGATCACCCCCGCTCACCTCCGCGATCCCTCCGTCCCCGTGGGCCGCTCGGTCGCCCCCCAACGAGCCGTCGAGTCGATGCCCGCCGCGTCGTTGGGGGCGACCGTACGGCCCCCAGCGACGGACGACGGACCGTATCGCGGAAGCGATCGGGAGTTGAT
>JBILLV010000663.1:0-2618 GCA_044375895.1 Polyangiales bacterium
TGTCGCCACCGAGCGGAGCGCGGCGCTGGGCTCCCTCGCGGCCAGCGTCGCCCACGGGATCAACACCCCGCTGGCCCAGGTGTTCGGCAACGCCTCGATGATGAAGTCGCTCTCCCGCGAGCTCGTGGAGCGCCTCGAGACCCGCTGGGAGCGCGGCGACCTCGCCTCCGTCCGCGGCGACCTCCGCGGCCTCGTCGACTGCGCGCAGCACCTCCACGAGGGGATCACCGCCGTCGCCAGCATCACCCGCGCGATGGGCCTCTTCAGCCTCCGCGGCGACGAGCAGGGCGGCCGCCGCGTCGAGCTCGGTCAGATCCTCGACGCCGTCGTCGACCTCACCGAGAACATCATCCGCCACCGCGCCCGCTTCGTCTGCGAGATCGGCGCGACCCCCGCGGTGACGGGCAACGAGGCGCGCATCGGCCACCTCCTGCTCTCGGCCCTCCTCGCGAGCGCCGAGGCCATCCCTGAGGGCGACACCGACCGCCACGAGGTTCGACTCCGCGCCACGTCGACCAACGGCTGCGCCTACATCGAGATCACCGACACGGGCGAGCGCCGCGGCCTGCGCGCCGAGCACCTCACCGACCCGATGACGGCCCTGGAGCGCGGCGCCTCGCCCAACGAGCTCTCCCTCTCCATCTGCCGCTCGCTCGCGGCCGACATGGGGGGCACGATGGAGGTCACCCCCCTGGCCCGCGGGACGCGCGTGGTGCTCGAGCTGCCCGCCGCGCCGAAGTTTCCCACCGTGCCGCCGCCCTCCGACGTGGTCGCCGACGTCGCCGCGCCGGGTCACAACCGCGGGCGCATCCTCGTCGTCGACGACGACCGCGCCTTCCTCGACATGACGTGTCGCATCCTCCGCCTCGACCACGAGGTGGTGGGGACGCACGACCCCGGCGAGGCCCTCGGGCGCATCGAGCGCGGCGAGCGCTTCGACCTCATCCTGTGCGACCTGATGATGCCCACGATGTCGGGCGTCGACCTGCACGCCGCCATCGCCCGCTTCGCGCCGCACGTCGCGCGGCGGATGGTGTTCCTGACGGCGGGGGCGTTTACGGAGAAGACGCGGGCCTTCCTCGCGTCGGGCGAGGTGGTGTGGCTCGACAAGCTGTGCGAGCCCGACCACCTCCGCGACGTCGTCCGCGAGCACGTCAGCGACGTCCGCGCGTAGCCCTCAGACGAAGATCACCTGCGCCCCTTCGGACTTGTCGATGAAGTCCATCGCCGAGATCACGTCCTTCACCTGCGGGACGAGGTCGGACTTCTGCAAGCGGAAGAGGTCCATCGCGAGCTGGCAGGCGTAGAGCTCGGCCCCCGCGTCACCGAGAATCTCCAGCATCTCGCGCACGTGCGGGATCTGGTGCTTGTCCATCTCCGACTGCATCAGCCGCGTCGCCAGCGACTCCATCCCGGGCAGCCCCGCCACCATCGCCGGGATGGGGACGGAGGTGTTGCCGATGGGCGAGAGGTGCAGGTGGTCGACCTTGCTCGCGTTGACGATGTCGAGCCCCCAGAAGGTGAAGAAGAGCATCGCGTCGTGGCCCGCCATCCGCGCGGCGTTGGCCAGGATGAGCCCGGGGTACGCCATGTCGAGGCTCCCCTTCGAACAGATGATCGCGATCTTGCGCGTCGGCGTGTCACTCATGGTCGTCTCCTTCGCGTCAGTCACAGACAGGCCTTGGGCTTGGGCACGCCCGCGATGCGCGCGATCAGCTTGCCAGGGCCTTTGGGGAAGAGCTCGTACAGGTCTTTCATCGTGACGCCCGCGCTGGCCACGATGCGCCGCGGCCCGGGCGACTGACCCTGCGCCGCGGTGTCGCGCCGCGCGAAATCGATCACCTTCCAGTGCCTCTCCTCGAGCGCGGGGATGCCCGCCTCGGCGGCGATGGCGGCGGCCACGTCGCGCGTCCACGCGGCGCTCTGCGTGAGGAACCCTTCGGCGTCGACCTCGAAGGTGACCCCGGCGTACGTCTTGGTCGGCATGTGCGTGCTCCTTGGCGGGTGCGATCAGGCGTGCTGCTTGCCCAGCATGCTCATGTGGGCGGGGACGGGGATGGGCTTCCCGGGCAGCAGCCCGTTCCAGTAGATCCAGCGGAAAGCGAGCTTCCCCTGGTGGTTGACGCGGCTCTCTTCGAGCAGCGAGAAGGGCCCGATACCCGGCAGCGGATAGGTGCCCGGCAGCGGCTCGGTGTCGTAGTTGAAGTCGATGAGGAGGGCCTTGCCGTCGCCCGTCTCGACGAAGCAGTTGGCGTGGCCGTCGAAGGTGCTGAGCAGGGCCTTGCCGGCGACGGCGCGCTCGAGGTTCTCCACCAGCGTCTCGGCTTCGAAGTGGGCCACCGAGCCGGCCTTCGAGGCGGGCACGTCGGTCGCGTCGCCGATGACGAACACCCCTTCGAGCCCCTTCGCCGCGAGGGAGTACTTGTCCGTCGGGATGAAGCCGAGCTCGTTGCCCAGGCCCGAGCGCGTCACAAACTCGGCCCCGCTGTGCGTCGGCACCGTCACCAGCAGGTCGAAGTCGAGCGAGCGGCCGTCGTACGCGGTGAGCTTCCCGGCGGCGCCATCCACCGCCGCGCAGGCGAACTCACGCTCGACCTTGATGCCCTTCTCCTCCAGGA
>JBILLV010000665.1:0-2616 GCA_044375895.1 Polyangiales bacterium
GTGCAGCCTGAGAATGTCGCCGCCCGTGACCTCGGTGGCGACGCCCTTCTTGACCGCGCTCCAGGGCGCTCGCGCCGCGCGCGCTTCGAGGGCGCCGCGGCCGTTGTCGAAGCACTTCGTCTGCAGCATCACCGACGCTCCGTCGAGCTCGTAGCGGAAGCGCGTCGTCTCGAACTGATCGAGGTACGTGCTCACCACGCGCTCGACGTCTGACTCGATCACCAGCTTGCTCATCGAGACCGCGGGGATGGAGCGCCCCATGGCCCCCCCTCGTCAAGCCCGCGCCGATGCCTTCCCGCTCGTGCAGGCGCTCTCCCGCCTCGACCCTACCCGGATCTCCATCCGCAACGACGCCGACGACCTGGAGAGCGTGGCCCACGCAGCCTCGCGCGCGCGAGGAGGAGGCCCTTTGGGGCGAGCTGGAGCATCGCCCCCCATCGGGTGCCATCGAGTTCCGCTGCACGCGCGACGCCGACCAGCGCATCCACCTCGACGGCCGCTGGACCTACACCAGCACGCTGCGGCCGATCCCCAGGTGACCCACTTCTTCACCACCGGCGGGCAGATCGAAGCAGGCCGTCTCGTCGAGCAGCTCGTCGATCGGGAAGAGCATCGCGCCCGCAACCGTAGCCTCGGCCGAAGCTCTGGGAAGGGGT
This sequence comes from Polyangiales bacterium, assembly GCA_044375895.1. GTDB lineage: Bacteria > Myxococcota_A > Polyangia > Polyangiales > CAISKJ01. The sequence goes on from JBILLV010000665.1 coordinate 657, forward strand.
CTTCACCGGGAACAGCCGATGAGCCGCAAACCCTATCCTCCAGCTCCCGTCAGTACCCGTACGAGATCTGACAGCGCTCCAGGTAACAACACGTCTGCGACTGATCCACCTGACCGCGCCGCTGCGCCGTCTGCGCTGCGCTGAACCCGAGGCCCCCGCGGGTCGCCGGGCAGCGCGCGTACGGCGCGGCGAAGCCCCCCGGGGTCTCGTCCGCGCGCGGATCTGCACACGCATACGACCGCACCGTCCCGCCGCTGTCGTTGGGACACGGCGGCTCGGGCGGGGTCACCGGCGCGCTCGCCGTCTCTGCATCCGTCGTGGCGGCGGTCGTCGTGGCCAGTGCCGCGGGCGGGGGCAGCGTCGTCGGCGCCGTGGGCGTTGTGCCCGCGCAGCTTGTCGCGACGGCGAAGAGGAGGGTGGTGCGCAGCGCGCCTTGAAGAGTCAGCATGGGTGCTCCAGTCGTCGGGTCAGAAGATGGTGATGTGCGACTCGCGCACGCCGAGGAAGGCGTCTCGTCGGGTGCCCTGACGGGTCAGCCACCCGTCGAGCAGGCGCTCCATCGCCGCGCGCCGATCGGGCTCGCGCGCGACGAGGTTGACCGTCTCGCCGGGGTCGCGCGCGAGGTCGAACATCGTCACCTCGTCGTCCCCCAGATCGACGACGAGCTTGTAGTCCCCCACGCGCACCATGCGGTGGTGCACGAAGAGGCGATAGTCGCTCTCGGCGAAGACCGGGCGCGTCGCGGGCGGGTCGACGCGCAGGCTCTCGCCGTCGACCCCGTCGGGGCCGCGCAGGCCGAGCGCGTCGAAGATCGTGGGGAAGAGGTCCAGCGTGCGGGCGGGGGTGCGCACCGCGCGGCGCCCCTCGCCGTGGGGGTAACGGATCATCATCACCACGTGGAGCTGCTCTTCGTAGAGCGTGTGGCCGTGGTCGATGTGGCCGTGCTCCATGAACTCATCGCCGTGGTCGGAGACCACCGCGACGATGGAGCGGTCGAGGAGGTCGCGCGCGCGGAGCTCGGCGAGGAAGGCGCCGAAGCGCTGGTCGGCCAGCGCGAGCTTGCGGTCGTAGACATCGCGCAGAAAGCGCCCGTCGTCGGCGTCGATGACCCCGCGCAGGCTCGCGGCCTCCCCCGGCGTGTGGATCACGCTCAGGCCCTGCTCCCGCAGCCGCGCGTTCTCTTCAATCGAGCCGTCGAGGGCGCCGAGGTAGCCCGGCGCGACGGCGGCGCGATCGAGGCCCGGCAGGGGCCGCTGCCCGTGCACGTCGTAGCCGTGCAGGAACATGAAGAACGGACCCGCGTCGGGCGCCCTCGCGCGCAGCCACGCCACGGCGGGGGGGGCGGAGTAGTCCATGCCCGCGAAGCGCCGGTCGTCGAGGTAGGTCGCGAAGCCGCGCCCGAAGCCGAAGCGCCCCGAGACGCCCGCGCCTCCCGTGAAGGCCACGGCGGTGTAGCCCGCGGCCCGGAGGCGGTCGGGGTAGGTCTCGATGGACGGATCGAGCGTCGCGTCGATGGTGCCCCCCGTCGTGGGGTCGGGGCGGAGCTTGTTCACCAGCCCGTGTCGCGTCGGCCAGCGCCCGGTCCACATCGCCATGTGCGAAGGCACCGTCCACGGCGCGGCCGAGACCGCCTGGTGGAACACCACGGCGTCGCGCGCGAAACGATCGAGGTGCGGGGTGAACGACGTGGGCGCGGGGCCGAGGCCCGTGCGGTCGTAGCGCACGGCGTCGAGGGAGATCACGATGACGTTGAGCGGCGCGCGCGCGGTCGTGGGAGAGCGCGCGACCGCCGTCCGGGGGCCGCCGCACGCGCCGAGGAGGCTCGCGACGGCAAAGGCGCGACGCGCGGCGACGGCGAGGTCACGTCGTGCAGGGATCACCACGTCCCAGAGCGAAACGCCCATACGCACAGGGAGTCAAGCGGATCCGCTGCGTCGATCGAAGAACCCACGCAGTCGGG
>JBILLV010000664.1:0-2616 GCA_044375895.1 Polyangiales bacterium
CGAGGCCGAAGAAGGCGCCGTTGGAGTGGCCCATGAGGTAGACGCGCGACGGGTCGACGCCGAGGTCGCGACGGGCGGCCGCGAGCGTCGCGCGCACCAGCAGGAGGTCGGGGTTGTGCTCGGGGTTGGCGTCGGGGTGCGTCTCCCACCACGTCTCGCCCGAGGACTCGGGGTGATCCCAGTCCGCTCTGTCCATCGTGCGCGCCGTGGGGGCCGCCACCACCACGCCCTGGTGCGTCGCGAGGCCGAGCGCGCCGCACTCGTCGATGATCCCCGGGCCGTCGCCGCGCGTCCCGTGCAGGATGACCAGCAGCGCCGGGTGCGCGCTGCGCCCCTCGGGGATCGCCATCGCCACCTCGCGGTCGAGGCCTCCCACGCGGAGCGTCGCGCGGTGTCGCCCCGGCGCCGTCGGGAGCGCGCCATCGAAGCGCACCGTGTCGACCGCGGTGACGCTCACGTCGCTCACCGTCGGTGGCTGCGGCGTGCGCGGCGGACGGGTCGGCACGCTCGACGCGGTGCAGGCGGCGAGCACCGAACCCAGCAGGAGTGTGGTGCGAAGGCGGACCATGGGGCTTTGTGCGCTGCACGGTGGTGCGAGGGGCAGTGACGTCTCAGCGCTATGCCCTCACTACCAGAGGGGGCGAGGCACTGGCAAGACGTTCAGTACGGGCGCAGTGACATACCACGACCGGGGCGAAGTGGTGGTAGAGGGAGCGCCGCGATGACCGTGCTCTTCCGCACCACCGGGACGATGAAGGGTCCCAGCTTCTTTCTCAAGCGCGGGGGCGGCGGCCTCGGCGCCGTGCGCATGCCCGTGACCGTGGCCGTGATCGAGCGACCCGACGGGCTGGTGCTGGTGGACACGGGCTGGTCGCGCCGGGCGTGCGCGTGGCCCGAGACCGACCCGGGGCGCGCGGCGAAGCTCTTCCTCGGGCTCGACGTGAAGCCCGAAGACGCCCTCGCCTCGCAGCTCATTTCGCTGGGCTACGCGCCGGGTGACGTGCGCCACATCGTCGCGACGCACCTGCACCTGGACCACGTGAGCGGCGCGGTGGATTTCCCTTCGGCCACCGTGCACTGCGCCGAAGCCGAGTGGGAGGCGCTGCGCCGCGGGCACCGGAGCTACGACCCGCGCGCGCTGGAGCTCCCGCGGGTGGAGCGGCACACGCCGAGCGGCCCGGCGGCGCTGGGCTTCGCGGCCTCGCACGACCTCTTCGGCGACGGCACCGTGCTCCTCTTCGACGCCCGCGGGCACACCGTCGGGTCGCTCGCGGTGGCGGTGAAGCTCCAGTCGGGGTGGATGCTGCATGTCGGCGACGCGGCGATGTTCGCGGAGGACTTCCGTATGGACGACGCCGCCCCGTCGAGCCTCTACATGCGCGCGATGAACTGGGACATCGCCGCGCAGAAGGCGAGCTACGGGCGCATCCTCGCGGCCGAGCGCGACCACGGCGCGACGGTGGTGCCCTCGCACGACCTCGGGGTGTACGAGTCGCTCCCGCGGGCGAAGGAAGACGCGTGGAAGGGCGCCTGGGTGCGGGCGCCGAAGCCGTCGGGGAAGGCGCCGCGCGGCGCGAAGCAATGACCTCGACACCCGTGAAAAATTGGCGTAGCGTCCGCGTACCCAGGTTTACATCGGATCCGTGAGCGGTCCGGTGAGGCGTTAGCGCGCGCACCTGGGAGACAAAGATCCTCCCGGCGGGGCGCAGGAGAGGATCGATCGTGATGAACAGGTTCAAGTTGTTTGTGTGCGGCGCGGTGGGCGCCGTGGTGGCGTCGTTCGCGCCGGTGGCGGAGGCGATCCCGCTGCTCACGGGGTTCGGCGGGCCGACGGGCTACGGGTTGCCGCAGAACTGCGTGCACCCCAACGACGACGGTTCGTACTCGGGCTCGCCGACGGTGGGCGGCGCGGCCGTGCCGATCAGCATCACGCGGGCCTTCCCGATGGGCCTGCGCTTCTTCGGGATGACGTACAACGCGATGTACCTCAACACCAACGGGAACATCACGTTCCGCGGGGGCGTCGGGACCTTCACGCCGTCGCCGTTTCCGATCGCGGATCAGCCGATGATCGCGCCGTGGTGGGCGGACGTGGACACGCGCGGCGGCGGCCAGCCCTCGCGCAACAACATCTGCTTCCACGTCGAGCCCAACCGCGTGGTGGTGACGTGGAACAACGTCGGCTACTTCAGCGCCCACGACGACCTGCAGAACGACTTCCAGCTCATCCTGACGACGAGCAACACGTGCACGACGACGGGGGACTTCGACGTGGAGTTCCGCTACAACCGCTGCCAGTGGACGACGGGGGACGCGTCGGGCGGACGCGGCGGCCTCGGCGGCACGCCCGCCCAGGTGGGCTTCGACGCCGGCAACCGCCGCAACTTCGTCTCCCTCCCCATGTCGCGCACGATGGCCATCCTCGACGTGTGCCGCACCTCCAACGTGCCGGGCGGGACGCCGGGCCTGTGGCGCTTCCAGATCCGCGGCGGTGACGTGGCGGGCGGGTGCATGGGCGGCGGGACGGCCTGCACGGTGGCGGGCCAGATGGGCGCGTGCGGCCAGGGCGTCAACGTGTGCGAGGCGATGGGCGTGCGCTGCGCCCAGGTGAACATG
>JBILLV010000314.1:0-10961 GCA_044375895.1 Polyangiales bacterium
CGAAGCCCGTCAGAAGGGGCACGGCATGGGCGGGGGCCGCAAGGGCGGCAAGGAGGGGCACCTGCACGGCGACGCACAAGGCCGCCCGCATGATCTTCGAAGGCACGTTCATGTCTTCCATCTCGCTCTCACACCGACGGCGCACGTCCTCCGCGCCGAGGCATGGGAATGCTAATGGTCCGATCACGGGACCACGTGGACACTGGGTGTCCGACTTCTACCGCCTCACGGCACCGGCCGTCGAGTCCCTGTCATTCGCTTTTCCTCCCCGAGCTCGCGCGTTTTGTCACCCTCCCACCGCGCCAGGGGAGGCGCATCGGTGATACCACCCCCCTGCCATGGACCCCACCTCGCTGAAAGAACCCCTGCGCGCGGCCCTCGCCGCCTCCGTCCGCGCCGAGCTCGAGGCCACGGAGGCCGCGTGGCGGAGCGCCGTCGCAGGCGCCACCGACGAGGAGGCCCGCCCCGAGAACGACAAGGACACGCGCGCCCTCGAGCTCTCCTACCTCGCCCGCGGTCAGGCCGCGCGGGTGCTGGAGCTGCGCCAGAGCCTCGACGCCGTGGGCGCGATGGTCCTCGAAGACTTCCGCGGTCGCCCCGCGGCGGTCGGTGCGCGCGTGACGCTCGAAGACGCGCGGGGGACGGTGAGCGTGGTGTTCCTCGTCGAGCGGGGGGGCGGGGTGACGCTGCCGGGCGGCGTGCGCGCGGTGTCGGTCACGTCGCCGCTGGGCGCGGCCGTCATGGGTCGGAGCGAGGGCGATGAGATGGAGGTGCTGCGCGGCGCCACCACCGCGAGCTACTCCATCAGCGAAGTCGTGTGATCAGAAGCCGCCGTCGGGCGGGGGCGGAGGCATCGGCGGGATCGCGTCGGGGCGCCCCGCGTCTTCCCGCGGCGGAGGCATCGGCGGCGGAGGCATCGGCGGAGGCATCGGCGGGATCACGTCGGGCGCAGGGCCGGCATCCACCGGCGGGGGCATCGGCGGCGGAGGCATCGGCGGAGGCATCGGCGGGGGCATCGGCGTCACGTCCGGCCCAGCGTCGGGCGGCGGAGGCATCGGCGGAGGCATCGGCGGAGGCATCGGCGGAGGCATCGGGGTGATGAGGTCGGGCGCGGCGTCTTGCGACGTCACGTCGGGCGCAGCGTCTTGCGGCGCGGGCATGGGGGTCGGCGCGGGGTCGGAGCAGCCGAGCGCCGCGAGCGTCACCACGAGCGCCGCGCGGCGGACGAGCGGCGGCGTCGCGGGGAGCGGTGACATCCCGCCGGGGAGTGGATCTCTGGGAGTGGAAGCCATGTGACCGCGGATGACACGCGCTCGCGAGCGCCCTGTCAAGTCAGGCGCGCGGCGCTGCAACGGTGCGTTGCGTCGACCTTCGGTTGTGTCCCCTCGCGGGGGCCTTACGATCGCCCCCCATGGACCGTCGAACCCTGCTCGGCGCGATCGCCACAGCGCCCATCGTCGCCGCGTGCGACCGGGCCGTCACCGTCAACGCCCGCACGCCTCAGGAGCCTCCCATGAACGAGCCCGTCGTCCGCAGGGTCGAAGCCCTCCGCTTCCCGTGGCAGACGCCCGACCCCTTCCTGTTCTGCGTCCATCACCACGACGCGTACCCGCAGGGCAACGAGCGCATGGGCCCCGCGGCCTCGCTCGCCGGCCGCGAGATCGGCGCGGACTTCGGGGCGAAGGACGGCTGGAGCATGTACCACGGCGACGTCGTGCCGGGCTTCCCCCAGCACCCGCACCGGGGCTTCGAGACGGTGACGGTGACGCGCCAGGGGACGGTCGATCACTCCGACTCGCTCGGCGCCACCGCGCGCTACGGCGGCGGGGACGTCCAGTGGCTCACCGCGGGCAAGGGGATCGTTCACGCGGAGATGTTCCCCCTCGTCGCGCCCGACCGGGACAACCCCCTCGAGCTCTTCCAGCTCTGGCTCAACCTCCCGCGCGCCGACAAGATGGTCGACCCTCACTTCACGATGTTCTGGGCCGAGCGCGTGCCGAAGCACGTCGCGCGCGACGCGGCGGGCCACGTCACCGAGGTCACCGTCATCGCGGGACGTCTCGGCGACGCCGCTCCCCTCGCGCCGCCGCCCAGCTCGTGGGCCTCCCGCCCCGAGAGCGACGTGGCCATCTGGACGATCAAGATGGCCCCTGGCGCGCGCTTCACCCTCCCCCCCGCGGCGCGCGGCAGCAACCGTATGCTGTATTTCTTCCGCGGCACGCAGCTCGTCGTGGGCGAGCGCGCGGTGTCGTCGCGCCAGGCGATCGAGCTGCACGCCGACCGCGCCGCGACGTTGGTCAACGGCCACGACGAGGCCGAGCTGCTCATGCTCCAGGGCCGCCCCATCGGCGAGCCCGTCGTGCAGCACGGGCCCTTCGTGATGAACACCGCGGACGAGATCCGCCAGGCCTTCTCGGACTATCAGCGGACGCGCTTCGGGGGGTGGCCCTGGCCCGCCAACGACCCCGTCCACGCGCGCACCGAGGGGCGCTTCGCCCGCCACACGGACGGGCGCATCGAGCGGGCCTGAGCGGGGGCGTTCAGCGGCGGCGACGGGCGACCGCGCAGGCGGCGAGGGCGGCGACGCAGAGGGCGGCGAGGCCCGTCGAGCCCGTCTCGCCGGGTCGCGCCGAGCAGCCCTCGAACTTCGACCGCGGCGTGGTGCACGGGTCGTTGCGCAGCACGCCGTAGTCGTAGGTGCGCAGGCGGGCGCCGCGGTCGCTGGCGGCGAGCTGGAGGTCGCGGTCGAGCGCGGTGGCGTTGAGGTCGGCGCGCAGGCGCGTGACGAAGGCGCTGTCGCCGAAGGGCTGGAAGGCCACCTGCGAGTCGGCGGGGTTGACGCGGCTGTCGAGGCAGTTCTGCTGCACGGGGCCGCCGAAGCGACCGCCGCAGCGCTGCTGCATGGCGTTGTCGATCGCGAAGCGGCTCTGCGTCTGCGCGCTCTCGGTGAGCCACACGCGGTTGTTGTTCGCCCGGTTGATGCGGTTGAACTGCGCGAGGAAGTCGCTCGCCGCGCTGGTGGGGTTGTCGTAGTCCCACACGAGGTCGGCGTTGCTCACCTCGCCGTTGGGGAAGTTCATCGCCTCGATGCGCGACTCGGAGATGACCGTGAGCACCAGGCCCACCTTGTCGGCGACGCCCGCGGCGATCATGCGGAGCGGGAGCGAGGGGTTGTAGCCGGGCGTGATGATGCGCAGCGGCTTCATCTGCGTGATCTCGGTGTTGGGGCGCAGGCGCACCGCCACGAAGTCCATGCGGAGCGCGACGTAGTGGTCGATGATCGGGCTGATGACCGCGGGCACCGCGTAGCCGTTGCTCTGCAGCCAGGTGCGCAGGGCCATCGGGTCGGTCGCCGCGAGGGTCGCCACCTGGTAGGGGCCCACCACCTGCTCGTTGATGACGTTGACGCCCGCGTCCACGGCGCTGGACCGCGGCGCTGCGCCGGCGCTGTCGGAGCTGCCGAAGGCGAACCCGCCCGAGGAGAGGTTGCACGAGGGCGTGGGCGCCGGGTTCACGATGGGTGCGGCCACGTCGTCGATCGCCTGGAGGAAGAGGTTGTCGGCCTCCTCGATGATCACGCCCGGACCGTTGCGGATCGGGAGGATCCACGAGAAATCCTCGGGGCGCCCGGTGTAACGGAACTGATCCCACAGCACCGTCCGGTCGCGCGAGAGCGACAGCACCATGCGGTGGTCGGTGACCACCTGGATGGTCTGCGGCGGCGCGAAGCACCCCCCGCACGCCTCGGTGCGGTCGGCCTGGGCGAGGGCACCAGCCAGCATCAACAAACCCACAGCAGCGCGGCGCATCGTCATGGTCATGGACTCCAGTGGCCTCCCTTATAGCGATCTCCGTGCCGGGCGTAAAACCCCGGAATTCCCATCCGTTGCCCCTGCCAGACGGGCATCCTGTGCCACCTGCGCCCGCGCACCTGTGATACCCCGTCACGCCCGTGACCGACCCGTTCGAGCTCGACGGCCCCACCCTCCGCCTCCGCCCGCGCCCCTACGACGCCGACGACCTCGCCGCGCTCCGGGCTGCGCTGGCCGCCTCGGCCGACCTCACGGCGGTCGAGCTCACGGGGGCGACGCTCCCGCGCGCGGTGGCCCTTCCCCTCGTCGACGCGATCGCGGTGCACCCGGGCGTGACCCGCGTACGCGTCGGTGACGCCCTCGACGCCGACGTCCGCGAGGCCCTCGTCGCGGCGCTGTGCGCGAAGCCGCGGCCTCGCCTCACCGCGCGCCCGCTCGCGCCCCATGACCCTCCGCCGGTGTTCGAAGCGCCGACGGAGGCCGAGCTCGCGGCGTGTGAGCGGGTGCTTACGGCGCTGGCGGCGGACGCCTCGCTGGGCGCGCGTCACCCGCGGCTGCGCGCCCTCGCGGCGAAGGTGGCGCGTCGGGAGGAGCGCGCGCGAGACAGCTCCCGCCGACGGGAGAAGCGGGAGCAGATGCGTCTCGCCCGTGCGGCGCGCGACCACGTTCGCGCCGCGGCGACGGGGCTGCGCGCGTCACGGCGGGGCGACGCGCCTGCCCCCGAGGCGCGCGGCCCCGACGCGGTGATCGACACCTTCGAACAGCCCCGCGCGTGCTACGTGTGCCACGCGGCGTACCGGGGGGTTCACTTCTTCTACGACCGGCTGTGCCCGACGTGCGCGGCGTTCAACTGGGAGAAGCGCGAGCAGACGGCCGACCTGCGGGGGCGGGTGGCGCTCGTCACGGGGGCGCGGGTGCGCATCGGCTACGCGGTGGCGCTGAAGCTGCTGCGGGCGGGGGCGACCGTGGTGGCGACGACGCGCTTTCCGCGGGACGCGGCCCGGCGCTTCGCGGCGGAGCGGGACTTCGACGACTGGCGCGAGAGGCTCACCGTGCACGGCCTCGACCTGCGCGACCTCGCGGGCGTCGAGCGCTTCGCGGCGCGGCTGACGGCGTCGCTCCCGCGGCTCGACGTGCTGGTGAACAACGCGGCCCAGACCGTGTGGCGGCCGCCGTCGTACTACGCGCACCTCGCGCCGATGGAGACGGCGCCGCGCGACGAGCTCCCGGAGGCCGTGCGCGCGGTGCTCGGCGAGGAAGGTCACGCGACGCGGGCGCTCCTCGGGGAGGGCGACGCGGCGATGGTGCGCGCCGGGAGCGATGACGGGACGGGGCACCCGATCGACCTGCGCGCGACCAACTCGTGGCGCCTCGCGCCGGAGGACGTCGAGACGCGCGAGCTGCTGGAGACGCACGCGATCAACACGCTGGCGCCGTACCTGCTCACGGTGCGGCTGCGGGGGCTGATGTCGCGCGTGGCGGACGTCGATCGCTGGGTGGTGCAGGTGTCGTCGCCCGAGGGGCTGTTCGCGCGGGACTACCGCTCGGGGCTCCACGCGCACACCAACATGGCGAAGGCGTCGCTCAACATGTTCGTGCGAACGGCGTCCGAGCGCTGGGCCCGCGAGCGGCTGTGGATGTGCGCGGTGGACACGGGCTGGGTGAGCAACCAGAACCCGCTGCCCATCGCCGAGCGCATGGACGCGCTGGGCTTCGCGCCGCCGCTCGACGAGACCGACGCGGCGGCGCGGGTGTGCGACCCGGTGTTCGTGGGGGCGGCGACGGGGGCGAACGTGTGCGGGGTGTACCTGAAGGACTATCGGCCCGCGGCGTGGTGACAGCTCCCTTCAGCCCTTCGCCCCGCTGCCCTTCGCAGCCTTCGCCTGCCCCTCGGCGGTCATCGCGAACGAGCGCGTCATGGCCTTGATGTGCTTCACCCGCCGGAAGCGCAGCGCCGACCAGTCGTCGTCGATCGCGACCTGGCGCACGGGCTCGAAGCCCGCCTCGCCCATCGCCGACCACCCCGTGTCGCGGTTGAACTCGCAGCGGTAGCGCTTCGAAGTCCCCTTCGGGTACGCCACCCACACCACCGGGTCGTCGACCCCGAGCGACGCCGCGGCGCGGGCGCTCGCGTCCACCTCCGCCAGCGTCGTCGCCAGCGCGAGGAGGAAGCTGGTGTCGGCCTGCGGCGCCGCCGCGACGGCGAAGGCCCCATCGAGCGCGGCGACGTGCTTCGCCATCGCGCCGTACGCGTCGATCACCGTGACGCGCTGGCCACCCTTCAGGTTGAGCTTCTTCCATAGGGCAGCGCTCGCGTCGGTCATGATCCGTCGGGTAGACCCGAGGCCGTCGCCCGTCAACTTTGCGGCGGCGGCCAGCGCGGTCCAGCGGTGTAAGCTCGCAGACGATTCACCGACTGAGCGGTTCACGACATCGACGACACCGGGTCACAGCCCTTGCTCGGGCGGCGCGACCTCGTCGGCGAGCGGGAAGCGCCCCCGCTCGATCGCGTGGAGCGCGGCCTCGCAGGCGCGGGAGAACTCGTTGACCTCTCGCAGGTGAACGGCGGTGCGGAGGCAGCGCTGGTAGCCCTCCGTGGCCACACGCAATTCACCACCTCCGTGTCACTCCGGCGATCCACCGGACGGCACCGCCGCGGAGAGGCGCGCTCGCTGCGACGCACGCCGCCGCTGCTGCCGCGCGTGCCACCACGCCACGTGCGCCGTCTGGAGAACGAGCGCGCAGCCGAGTGCGTAGGCCGCGCGGCTGTGTTGGAGCAGATCTCTCAAATGGTGCGCGCCGGGGTGCCAGAGCAAGAACGCGCCAAGCGCTGGCAACAGCAGGATCTCCGCGCGCTCACGCCTCGTCCGAGGAAGTTTGAGATGATGGGGTGAGGGGCCGTGCCAAGGGTGCCCGTCGATGGTGACTGCGACCTTCGGGCTGCCGAGCCCCACGGCAATCGTGTCGAGGGTCGCCTCGTCGCGCGCTACGCCTTCCGTGGTCACGGAGACGCGGACTGAGGTGAGGGCGTTGGCCCACCAGCGCATCATCCCCAGCACGACCCAGCGATGATACTCCATCATCGCTTCGAGCAGCTCGAGCCCGCGCCTCCCTTCTTGCAGCGGATTCACGACGGTGAGGAGGCCCGGCTCGCGCGGGTCGGGCGACGCGTCGGGCAGGCCGCGCGCGTCGCGCCCCACGGCGTAGACCGCGCGCGACCCGTCGGGGGCCTGAAGCACAGCGATGAGCACGGGCTGCGAAACCGTCACGCCGAAGCGCGGGACGGTGAGCACGATCTCGTCGGCGCTCAGGTGCACGAGGATGTCCAGCGGAGGGAGCATCGGGCCGGGAGCATCGCAACGGCGCAGGATTCCGGCGGACCGCACCGTCGAGCCGATGAACCGACTCGGGTCACCCAGGCAGCTTCGCCAGCAGTCCGTCGGCCCAGTCGCGCAGCGCTTTGAGCTCGCCCCGCACGGCCGCCCGCGCGTCGTCGTCACCGTCCCTCACGACCGCCACCGCGCGCCGCTGCCAGGCCCCCTTCGCCACCCGCTCGCGGAAGCCTCGCACCTGCGCCGCGACGCGGGCGGGCGTGAGCCGCACCTCACGACCCCTCCCCAGCGCTTCCATCAGCCCTGAGACGTAGGCCCGCGTCGCCCGCTGCGTGAGCTTCATCGCGGTGACGTGCTGCGCGGCCTCCCGCATCGCCGCCTCGTCACCGAGCGGCAGGAGCAGCTCCTTGCGGCCCGGCTCCAGGTTGCGCCACGCCTCATCGGTGATGCGCTTGTCGTGGGCCGCGATGTGGAGCGCCACATACAGCATTCGCTCGCTCAGGCGCAGCGTGGGGCCGCCCGCGCGGGCCAGCAGCTCGCGCCAGAGGGGGTTGTCCCGCCGCCCCTCCAGCGCGGCCCCCGCGTCGTCGTCAAAGACATGCACCAGCAGCCAGCGCCCGTACGACACGAGCGCGTCTTCCATCACGTCGCGTGTCTCCTCCGCCCGCCGCAACGCCTCGGCGAGCATGCGCCGCTGGGCGGCGTCGAGGGGCTCGGGCGTGTGGCGGACGAGTTCGGTGGCGCCAGAGCGGGCGGGGGTGTTGAGCTTCGTCATGGCAGCGACACTACGCCCGCGGTGCGCGGGCGTGGACGGCGGAGCGCCAGGGCGCGGAGGCGCTGTCGCGGCGTCGGACAGGGTGGTGTTCCAGTGAGACTGAAGGCTATGGCGCCATAGCCTTCGCGATGGCCCCGCGGGCTACCGCCGGTTGCCCCGCGGGCGACGGCGGCGCGCGCACAGCACCAGCGCCGCGACCGCGAGCCCGACGCAACGACCGCTCGGCGTCGTCGCACCCGCACGGCACCCGCAGCCGCCTCCCTGATAGATCACCAGCGACGGAGCCGCGGCGTCCATCCCGAGGTCGGCCGCGGCATCGGGCGCGCTCGCATCCGGCGCGCTCGCATCGGGCGCGCTCGCATCGGGCGCGCTCGCATCGGGCGCGCTCGTGTCCGCCACGAGGTCATCGGGAACGTCTGCCACATCGCTCCCCGCGTCGACGGGGGCCGCCACGCAGCGGCGCATGCTCGTGTCGCACACCCGGCCCGTGACGCACTCCAGGTTGTTGTTGCAGCCGCAGCGGGGGGCCGTCATCGGCGCGGTGATGCACCAGAGGCCGTCGGGGTCGCTGCTGCACCCCTCGGTGCGCGCTCCCCCGGACTCCAACGCGCAGGCGACGCACACGCCGCGGGTGATGTCGCAGGCGGGCGTCGGGGCCATGCAGTGGACGTGCGGTCGAACGGCGACGGTCGTCCGCGCGGCGCCCGCCTCCGAAGCGGCGCTGTCGAGCGCGCAGTCGTTGTCGCTGTCGGTGTCGCGCGCGTCGATCATCCCGTCGCCGTCGGTGTCCGCGGGCATCGCCGGGTCGGGCACCTCGACGCCGTCACGCACGCCGTCGCCGTCGGTGTCGGGGTTGCGCGGGTCGGTGCCGATGCGCATCTCGACGAGGTCGGGGAGGCCGTCCATGTCCGTGTCGTCGGCGACGCAGCGCGAGGGCGTGCCCATGCAGGTGTACCCGGGCTCTGGGGCGCAGCTCGTCGAGCAGCCGTCGCCCGCGGTGGTGTTGCGGTCGTCGCAGACCTCGGAGGGCTCGACGTAGCCGTTGCCGCAGCGGGCCTCGCACACGCCGCGCGCGGTGTCGCAGGAGTGGCGCTCGGCGGGGCAGTGGTCGTCCGCCGTCATCGAGGCGGTCACGCGGGCGGGGCTCGTGGGCTCGTCGCGGTCGAGGCGGCAGTCGTTGTCGCTGTCGGTGTCGCGGTAGTCGGGCGTCCCGTCGCGGTCGGTGTCCACGGGGGGCGTCGCGGGGTCGTTGTCGCCCGCTTCGGCGTAGTCGAGGACGGTGTCGCCGTCGGTGTCGCCGTCGAGGTGGTCGAGGCGGCCGTCCATGTCGAGGTCGCCCGTCGTCCCCTCCACCTCATCGGGGATCGGGTCGTGCGCCGTCGCCGCCACCCACGCCACGCCGTTGCGCCAGAGCGTGTTGTAGGGTCCCGTCGTCGAGCTGAGGTACGCCACGCCGCAGCCGCTCGCCCCCACGTTGGCGAAGATCTCCTCGTCGCCGTAGTGGAGCACGCGACCCGCGCGCGGGACGGTGGCGGCGGCGTCGAAGGCGAGCATCGCGGGGGCGCTGTCGGTGGCGCGCGTGCCGAGGGTGAGAACCCCCGGGAGGAGGTCGCGGTAGCCGCCGAGGGCGCCCGTGGCGAGCGTGCCGGACACGATGCCGAAGGGGCCCGCGAGGGTGGGGTGCGACGAGAGCGGGGCCGTCGTGGTGAAGGTGAGCGCGCCGCCGTTGAGGTCGAGGGGCGTGGCGAGGTACGCGGGGGCGGAGGGCGCGTTGGCGAAGGCGATCACGCCGACGCCGGCCTCGACGTAGCCGCGGAGCACCTCGGACTGCGCCGCGGTGGGCGACGCCATCAGGCCGCTGAAGAAGAGGACGTCTGCGCCGTCGAGGTCTTCGCGGCCGATGGTGGGCAGCGGCGGGTTGGCGGCGAAGGTGAGCGGCACCACGCCGGTCGCGCCGAAGTTGGTCGCGTTGAAGAGCTCCGCGCGGGCGGTCGCGTGGGCGTTGCCCTCGGCGAAGCTGAAGTTGATGCCCGGCCCTGCGCACGCGGCGCTGATCGCCGCCGCCGGCGCGCGCACGCGGAGACGTCGCGCCGGGCCGTCGCAGCGGAGGAGCGCGGCGCTGCAGGTGGTTCCGTCGGGGCAGCGGGAGGTCGCGTCGCAGCGGCACACGCCCGCCACGCGGTCGCAGGTGGGGCGGAGCGGGTCGCGGGCGGCGCAGTTGCCGTCGGGGCTGCCCGCGGGGAGGGCAGTGTTGACGCGCCCGGGGGCGGTCTCGGAGGCGTCGGGGAAGCAGTCGTTGTCGCTGTCGACGTCGAGGTAGTCAGGGGTCCCGTCGTTGTCGGTGTCGGCGGTGCAGTCCCCTTCGGCGGCGTCGAGGTGCCCGTCGCCGTCGGCGTCGCCCGCGGACTCGCGGGCGAGGGTCTGCATCGCGATCACGGCGAGGAAGGCGTCGGCGCCGACGGAGCGGTACTCCACGCTGAAGGAGCCCGCGTTGTCGGGGATGATGCTGCGGAAGTCGTAGAGCTCGTCGTCGAGCCGCGGCGGCGCCGGGTTGCCGAAGATGTTGTCGCCGTCGAGGCCGACGCCGAAGCCCGCGGCCTGACCGGGCGCGGGGTCGCTCCCGCCGAAGCTGCCGGCGGAGAGGAGCGCCGCGGAGGTTCCGCTGGAGACGGGGTAGGTGTGCCCGTCCCAGTCGTCGGCGCCGCCCGCGCGGGCCGTGAGCACCATGCCGTTGACGAGGACGGTCGAGTCCTCCTCGGTCTGATCCCAGTCCCACATGTTGGCGACGGAGGTGACGAAGGGCTCGGCGCGCACGGCCGTGGAGGGGCAGCGGTTGGCCACCGCGCGCGGCAGCGGGAGCGCGGGGACGCGGGCGCCGTTGTCGGCGATTCCTTCGTAGACGACGAGGTTGCGCAGCGGGCCGGTGTCGAGCTCGTACGACACCACCAGCGTGTGACCGATGACGTTGAGCTGCATCACGGTGGCGGGGCTCTGGTCGCCGCGCTCGCTCACGGGGATGTCGACGGGGGTGGCCGCGGCCGA
>JBILLV010000666.1:0-2608 GCA_044375895.1 Polyangiales bacterium
GTGTCGCCGAGGAGAAGGCGCGGGCGATGGGGGTGGCGTGGGACGGGAGAGACGCGACGGCGCCGCTGCTGGAGGCGCTGCGGGCGCTGGGGCTGGCGGCGGAGCTGGCGTAGGGAGCGCGCGTCACGCCACCAGCGGCGGCGTCTTCTGCTCCACGAGCTTCACGGTGATGAGCCCGTCCTTCTCGGCCTTCACGTCGCTCACCAGGAGCTGCGTGCCCGGCGCCAGGAGGTACTCGTCCTCCCCCGTGAACGCCGAGTACCGCCGGATGCTCACCGCCCGCGCGGCGCTCACTTCGAACAGCGTGCGCTTGCCCTTCGACCCGAGGAAGCCCGTCGCCACCGAGCGCTTCGCCGTGCACGACGACACGCCCCACCAGGTGATCGTCTCGCCCGCCGGGTACTGCTTCCGCAGGTCGGTCGCGACGCCGCGCCACAGGCTCCCGTCGTAGGTCTTCAGCCGCGTCATCGCCGCCAGCAGCAGCCGCAGGTACGAGAACCACGGCTCGGCCTCGGCCCGGTTGGGCAGGCGCAGCGCCGCGTTGAGCTTGCGGTAGAAGGGCGACTCCGTGGTGTACAGGTACACCGCCGCGATCTCGTCGGCCGTGAGCCCGTCGGTGGCCTGCGCGAGCTGCACCGTCGCGTACTGCTCGGCCCGCTTGAGGTAGTGCTCCAGGCCCGCGATGGCCCCCGCCAGCGGCCGCACCGCGTCGCCGAAGGGCAGCGCCGGCGCCGCCCCGACGCCCGTGATCGCAGGGAGCAGCTCCTTCGCCTCCTGCAGCACCTCCTGGAGGCGCTCCAGGTACATCTTGTGGAGTTCCATCGTCTTGTTGATGAAGTCCCCCATCCGCTCGGCGTCCTCGGCGGCGGCGCCCGCGGTGGCGGCGGAGGCGTTCCACCCCGTGCTCGGGAGCCAGTCGATCTCCTTGGTGCCGATGGACTTCAGCGCCGCGTTGACGGTGCCGAAGTGGTCGCCGTCGCAGAAGATGTCGCCCTGCGCCGCGGGGTTGCAGTGGTCGATGTGCTTCACCTTCACCGCGGGGTACTTCTTCTGCAGCCGCTCGACGAGCGTCCGCAGGCTCCGCGCGCTCGCCCCCCACCACGCGAACACCACCCCGCGGTCTTCCTCCGCGGCGCTCTGCTTCGCCCGCAGAATTTCTTCGACGAGCGCCTCCACCACCGGCCGCCAGAAGCCCGTGTGCTGGTCGGTGCTCAGCGCGCCGTCGCTCGACGCCGTCAGCGCCGCGTTGAGCAGCAGCACCCCCTGCGTCAGCATCGCCTGGAACCACTCCGGCGGCTGCACGGTCTTCTTCTCCGCGAGCAGCTTCCGCATGTCGGCGATGGGGGTGGCCTTGGGCACCTTGTACTTCCACATCGTCGCTGCCTTGATGATGCAGCGGATGGTGATCACCTTGCCGAACTGCGGGTCGCCCCACTTCCCGAAGGCGTTGTCGAACATCGCGATCCCCGTCGCGGACTCCACGCGGGGGTACGGGTTCTGCCCGAAGACCACCACCTTCCAGCGGTGCGGGGGGTTGGGCTTCAGCGCCTGAAACGTCAGCTCGCGCACCGGCACCACGGCCTTGTCGCGCGACGGTCCGATGTACGTCGCCGCGTCGCGCTGCGCCTCGATCACGGGCTTCAGCACCGCCATCCACGGCTCGCCCCCGCCCGTGAACAGCTCCGTGAGCTTCAACGGATCACCGACCGGCGCCCCCGGCTCGGCCGCCGCCAGCACGGCCGCGTTCACCCCGCCCTTGAGCCGCTGGATGGCCCCCTCGACGCGGTAGTACGTCCCGTTGGCCGAGAGCGCGAGCTTGTCGACGACGTAGCGCACCCCCTCCTCGCGCACGCCACGCGGCAGGAGCACCTGGAACTCCTCCTCGTAGCCCGGCGTGAGCACCCGCATCTTGAGCTTGCCGCCCTCGCGGACGCACAGCAGCTCGACGCCGTTGCCCACCGCGTCGGTCGTCGGGAGCCCCTGCGCCGAACCACCGCCGCCGCCACGAGCCGTGAGGTCGGAGCGGTTGCGCGAGCGGCCCTGATACGACTGGTCGCGGAGAATCTTCCGGTCGTCGCCACGGAGCGGCGCCTTGTCGAGCCCGGCGGCGAAGTGTTCGAGCTGGGCCACCTCCTCGGCCATGTCGAACTCGTCGTCGAGCCCGCGCTCGCGCATCTCCCCCGCCAGCGCGCGGAACACCCCCGCGGCCTCGACGTGCTTCCCCGCGTCGGAGAGGGCGACGGCCTGCTCCTTCGCGCGGGCCACGCGGATGCGCCCGATCTGGCGGAGTGTGTCGAGGTCGGCGAGCACCGACGCCTTGCCCACGGCCGCCCGCACCGCGAGTCGCCCCGAAGACGTCTCCTCCTGCGGCGCCGGAACGGGCTGGTACGTGTACGCGAGGTGAACCAGCTCGACGCCGTCCGCGGGCTTCGGGCCGGTCTCCACCTCGAGGCGCACGGCCACGAGCTTGTCTTCGGCGTGGTACACGTCGCCGACCACCACCTCGACGCCGCCTCCCTCCACCTCGCGCGTGCGCAGCCCGTTGAGCACCTCGACGACGCGGACTCCCTTCACCGCGGGGGTGATGGTGACGGTCGCGCGCTCGGCC
>JBILLV010000315.1:0-10922 GCA_044375895.1 Polyangiales bacterium
GCCAGGCCCGCCTCACGCGACCGCTCGACTTCGCCGCCGTCACCGACCACGCGGAGTTTCTCGGCGAGACCGACCTCTGCACCACGCCGGGCTCGGCGGCCTACGACACCGCCCACTGCCGCGACCAGCGCACCACCGAGTTTGTCATCGCGGGCGAGTACGCGCGGCTGCTGGCGTCGCGCGGCTCGGGGCGCCCCTCCATCTGCCGCAGCGCCCCTTGCGTCGAGCGCCTCGGCGCCGTGTGGACGGAGGCCCAGGAGGCCGCCGAGCGCGCCTACGACCGCAGCGAGCAGTGCCGCTTCACCTCCTTCGTCGCGTGGGAGTGGACGGGTTCGCCGGGGGGCAACAACCAGCACCGCAACGTGATCTTTCGCAACCGAACCGTCCCCCGCACCCCCACGAGCTACATCGAAGCGTGGACCCCGGAGCGACTCTGGACGGCCCTCGATCGCGACTGTCTGATGACGGGGACGGGGTGTGATGTGCTGGCGATCCCGCACAACAGCAACCAGTCGGCGGGGCTGATGTTCAGCACGCGCGACGACGCGGGCAACGCATACGACCGGGCGATGAGCGAGCGCCGGGCGCGGCTCGAACCGCTGGTGGAGATCTTCCAGCACAAGGGCTCGTCGGAGTGCATCCGCGGCGCCGCGAGCCTCCTCGCGAGCGAAGACGAAGCCTGCGCCTTCGAGCAGCTCACGGCGCCGCCGTGCGTGGCCCCCAACGACCCGCCGGGCTGCACGCCGGTGTGCTCGGTGACGGGCGGCGTCGGGCTCGCGGGGACGTGCGTCGAGCCGCGGGACTTCGTGCGCGGCGCCCTCCGCGACGGCCTCGCGACGTGGCGGCGCGTGGGGGCCAACCCCTTTCCCCTTGGCTTCGTCGCGAGCACCGACACCCACAACGGGACGCCGGGCCTCGTCGATGAGACCGAGTGGCCGGGGCACGCGGCGCGCGGCGACCACACGCCCGAGGGGCTCCTCGCGGCCAACATCGGGCGGCCCATCACCATTCGCTACAACAACCCCGGCGGCCTCGCGGTGCTGTGGGCCGAGGAGAACACCCGCGACGCGCTCTTCGACGCGATGCGACGGCGCGAGGCGTACGCCACGAGCGGCCCGCGGCTGGTGGTTCGCTTCTTCGCGGGCTGGGCCCTGCCGATGGACCACTGCGCCGCCGCCGACTACGCCGCCCGCGGGTACGCGATGGGCGTCCCGATGGGTGGGACGTTGCCCGCGCGGCCGATGGGGGCGGCGGGGCCGGTGTTCTCGGTGAACGCGCTGCGCGACCCGCTGGGCGGCGCGCTCGGGCGGGTGGAGATCGTGAAGGTGTGGGCCGACGACGCGGGAACGCACGAGCGCGTGTACCGCGTGGTGGAGGGGAGCGACGCGCGGGTGGACGTCGCCACGTGCGCGGTGCAGGGGAGCGCGGGGGTGGCGGCGCGGTGCGGCGTGTGGCGCGACCCGGACTTCGACGCGGCGGTGCCAGCGGCGTGGTACGCGCGGGTGATGGAGGAGCCGACGTGCCGGTGGAGCCGACGCGTGTGCAACGCCGCGCGGGTGGACTGCGCGACGGTGGCGCGCGAGTCGGCGCTGGCCGCGTGCTGCCAAGGGACGCTGCCCGACACGATCGAGGAGCGCGCGTGGACGTCGCCGGTGTGGTACCTGCCCGCGCGGTAGGCCCGTCGCGGGGTGAGTGACACGCCGTACGCCGAATCGGTATCAACGGCGCGGAGGTTCACAGCCGATGCGTGGTGTGACGAAGTTCGTGGTTCTGTGGGCGGTGGGCGGTGCGGTGGCGTGCGGGCCATCGATCAGCGAGATGCGGATGCGGGCGCTGCCGGGGCGCGAGGCGAGCTGCGCGTTGCAGTTCGTGCCGATGGATCGCGACCTCCAGAGTGGCACGGGCCGTTGGGAGATCGTGGGGTACGTCACCCTCTCGGAGACCGGCATGGCGGACCCCTTCGCGCCCCGTTACCGGGACCTCGTCCGCCCGCGCGCCTGCGCCATGGGCGGGACGGCGGTGACGCTGTTCGCCAACGCGACGAACAGCTACGCCATCTCGTCGGGCTCCACCACGGCCTACGCCGTTCTCACCGAGCGCAACGCCGCGGCGCCCGCGGGCCCGCAGCCGTTCTAGCCTCCTCCGCGGAAGGGAGCCGCACCTCCTCGCGCAGGCGGAGCTGTCGGCCGTGTTCGCGGATCGAAGGACCCCACCCGTCGCGAGCGCGTGAGCTGCGTGGCGCGGTGGAGGTGCTCCAGGCGGTGCCGACGGCGCGTGAGTTACCCGTGCGCGTAGGGCGTCAGTTTGCGCTTCGCGGGCGAATGGAACGCCAGCACGATGTTCTCCTTCGGCACGCCCGCGGCGACGAACTCCTCTGCGACGCCGCGCTCGGTTCCGTCGTGCTGGATCCAAATCTTGCCGTCGCGGATGTCGACGTGGAGCACGCTGCCGTGGACCCTTCGACCGCTGGCCCACCCGGCGTACATCACCTCGAAGTGCCCCTGCGCGTCGTCGAAGATCGTCTCGACCTGCACGTCGCCGTACGAGGGCTTGAAGGAGGCGTATTCGCGCAGGACGCGCTTCACGAGGTCGGGGTAGGTGCTCACGGGATCCATCGATCGATGACCTCCAGCTCGGGGTCGAAAATGAGGAGGGCGAGATGGTAGTCGTCGATCATCGCGCGCCCGAGATCGGTGCTCATGATCGACTCCCAGTTCTCCTTCGGCAGCGCGAGCACCATCTTTCGGCCGGGCTCGAGCCGCTGCAACAGGCTCCGGTACATCATGAACTGACCGAGGGCCTGCTGGAGTTCGGCGACCTCGGAGGTGCCCGCGAAGCCCTTGATCTTGACGGCGATGCGGACCCCCTCACGCTCAGCGGCGACGATACGCTCGGCGCCGAGGTCGATGAAGAGGTTGTGGATGCCGTAGGAGACCGTGAGGGGGTCGTGGGTGATGACCCAACGGTCGCTGAGGAGCGCTCGCTTCACGAGGTCGTGGCAGGCGTCTCGGGCGGGCATCCGGTGGCTCCGGGCGTGAGCGTACGGGCCGCGCATCGAGCGATCAAGCGCGACACTCGGCCCTCCACCGGCGCAACCAGTCGCGGCTGGAGCTGGCGGTGGACGTGGCGGAGGCGCTATCCGTGGTGCCGGCTCGCCGCCCGCCGAGACCGCAACGCGTCCCCCGCTGCGGTCGCCCAGCGAGGCGATGCGGTTGCGTCGGCGGCATCGTAGCGGGACCGTTCGCGCCAGGGCGGGGTTGCCTGATTCTTCGCGGGGAAGGGGACATTGCGGAGTTCCCAGGGTTCGCAGGAGCTCACGCCTGGGAACTCGCGATGACGCTGGACGCGCGCCGACCGACCGGCATTGGCGCTACCCCGTGGCGACGCCGAAGAGCGCGCCCACGCCTCGCCCTCCGCGACCCGCAAGGCGTCGAGCAGATCGGCCATCGGGTGCTCGCTCTCCGACCATCCCCGCCCACCGCGTGGTGCGCCAGGATGCGGGGCCACATCGGAGGTGAAGATGTCCCCACACAACGCGCTCTGCCGCATCGCCGTGTGCCTCTCACTGGTGTTCTTCGGGTGCAGCAACGAAGCCCCGGCGCCCATCGTCGCCGACGTCCCGCTCGTCGACCGCGGAGCACCCGACGCCGCTCTCCCCGACGCAGCCACGGCCGACGACGTCGCGGCCGATCAGTTGACCCCACCCGACGCCGCGCCGCCCGACGCCCCACCTGACGCTTCGCCCGACGCCCCGCCGGACGCCCCGCCGGACGCCCCGCCCGACGTCGCCCCCGACCTCACCTGCGCCGCGCCGCAAACGCTCTGCGGCACGTCGTGCTCCGACCTCCAGACCGACGTCGCCCACTGCGGGAGCTGCGATCGGGCGTGCGCCGGGCGCGAGGTCTGCGTCGCCGGGGTGTGCGCGTGCCCGCCCGGTCAGACGGCCTGTGGCGGCGCGTGCGTCGACCCGCAGTCCGACCTCGCCCACTGCGGCGCCTGCGGCGTGGCCTGCGGCGACCGTCAGAGCTGCGTGATGGGGCGATGCGCCTGTGCGCCTGACCTCACCTCGTGCGGCGGCTCATGCGTCGACGCGCAGACGAGCGCCGAGCACTGCGGCGGCTGTGGCGTCGCCTGCGCCACGAACGCGGGCACCCGCGCCAACGCCTGCGTCGCGGGCGTCTGCGAGCCCGTGTGCGCCGCGGGCTTCGCCGACTGCGACGGCGACCCGCGCAATGGCTGCGAGGCCGACACCCGCGCGACCGCCGCCCATTGCGGGGCCTGTGGTCGTGCGTGCACCACAGGCGCGACCACGCCGACCAACACCTGCGCGGCCGGCGTGTGTGTCCCCACCTGCGCGACAGGATCCGCGGACTGCGACGGCGACCCCCACAACGGCTGCGAGACCGACACCCGCACGAGCGCGGCGCACTGCGGGGCCTGCGGTCGAGCCTGCGTCGGCATGACGGCGTGCGTGGCCGGAGCCTGCGTCACCACCTGCCCGGCGGGCGCCACCCTCTGCGCGTCGACCTGCGTGACCACCGCCGCCGACCCTCGCCACTGCGGGGCGTGCGGGCGGGCGTGCGGGGTCGCCAACGGGCTCGCGGCCTGCGCGGCGGGGGCGTGCAGCACCACCGCGCTCGCCAGTTGCAACGCCGGATTCGTCAACTGCGACGGCAACGCGACCAACGGCTGCGAGACCTCCACCCTCACCACCGCCGCCCACTGCGGTCGGTGCGGCGGCGCGTGCGGTGCGGGTCAGGCCTGCGCCGCGGGCCGCTGCGTGGCGTGCGGATCGCCGGGCGCCGACTGCCCGCCGACCCTCACCGCCGCCCTCGTGCAGACCAGCACCCGCGTGCTCCTTCGCTTTAGCGAGGCCCTCGCGGCGGGGAGCGCGGCGGCGATGCAGTTCACCATCACCCCGGCCCTCGCGGTGACGGGGGCGAGCTTCGGGGCCACGCGCGATCTGGTGTACCTCGACACGGCGGAGCAGACCTCGAACACCCCGTACACCGTCACCGTCCGCCGGGTCGACACCAACGGCGACACGTACGTCGACGGGCGCGACGACCTCGTCCGAGACGTCGCGGGCAACCCCATCGACGCCGCGGCCCGCAGCGCCACCTTCGTTGGGATGAGCGCGGAGATCTACGCCATCACCGACGTGATCGTGAGCGACAACATCGGCTCGGTCTCGTCGGCCTACACCGGCGTCGCGTCGGGGTCGCGCTGCACCAGCCCCTACATCCCCGGGCAGATCGGCACGCGCATCACGGCGTCGGACGTCAACATCGGCATCGGCGGCTCGACCACGGGTATCTTCGTGCGCTACGCCCGCGTGCGGCGCGATGCCTCCACGATGGTGCTCACGGGCCTGAGCGTCGAGCGCTGGGCCGGCTGGACGGTGTCGTGCCCGAGCGGCTACACCCGCGCCAACGGGACGTCCCGCGGCATTCAAGGGGCGCTCACCACGGGGACCGATGGGGCCTGCAACCGCATGGGGCTCTGCGTCCGCTACGAGCCGGTGAACACCGCCGCCACTGTCGTGACCAACGCGGAGCTCAGCGTGAGCACCGACAGCCACGCGGACTGCGAGTCGTTCTGTCGTGCCAACGAGGGCTCGTGGTCGATGGTGAGCGGCGCCGACATTCACGGCGGCTGCGGCGACAGTCGCTTCGTTCGCCTGTGCACCAACCGGGCGGCGCCGCGCTGGCCGCCGATGCCCGCCCGCGTCGCCGCCACGGACGCCGAGAAGCTGAGCCTCCTCACGACGTACGCGCCGCGCATCATCGAGGCGCGCGGGGAGCGCTACCACGCGTCGTCGGTGGAGTTCTCCTTCGGCAACCTCACGCGCTATCGGGCCTCGGACGGAAGGTACTGGGTGCGAACGCGGGGCTCGCTCTCGTCGCCGTCGGACACCTTGCCCTACTTCGCGGGCGACCTCGCGACGGCGCCCATCTACGCCTTCTGGGCCGACAAGACCTTCAGCATCGCAGGGGCGGCGACGCAGGGGGTCGACCTCATCTACTACGCCTACTACCCCTACAACCGCGGCAAGGAGGTGCTCTCCACGGTGTACGGCAACCACGTCGGTGACTGGGAGCACGTCTCCGTGCGGGCCACGCCGCAGTGGGACGCGGCGCGCGGCTGGTCACTCGCGCCCGACCTGGTCTACGTCGCGTCGCATGACTTCGGGACGCTCGCTCGCTGGTCGAACGCGCCGCGCACCGGCACCCACCTCACCGTGTACTCCGCGTGGGGCTCGCACGGCATGTGGACCACCCCAGGATCACACACGTACCAGACGCTGACGGGCGGCATCGAGCTCATCGACGAGTGCAGCAACGGCAGCGCGTGGGACACGTGGAACCGCGTCTACGCGATGGACTACCTCCGCCAGGTGGGCCTCGGGGGCTCGCCCTGGCCCCGCTGGATGAGCCGCGACCAGACGAGCGCGGGGACAGGCGACGCGAGCAACCCCGCGGCGGGCGGCATCTACCGCTGGGGCAACCCCGAACAGGGCTGCATCCCCGGCGTGTGCCGCCTCGAGAACGGCCCGACGGGCCCCGTGAACAAGGGCGTCTGGAGCGCGAACCCCTTGCAGTAGAAGCGGCGAACTGGGGCCAGGCGTGGCGCTGCGGAGCGACGAGCGATCACTCTCGATCGCTCCCGCGATACGGTCCGTCGTCCGTTGCCGCGGGCGTTTCGGGCGCTTTCGAACGAGGCGTCGAGTCGATCCGCGTCGCTTCGTTGGGGGCGATCCTACGGCCCCAGCGACGGACGACGGACCGTATCGCGGAAGCGATCGGGAGTGATCGCTCGTCGCTCCGCAGCGCGACACTAAACCCACGGGGCGAACGTCGCCCTCGCACCCCACGGCGCGCTCGTGCGACCCTCTGGGGACAGCCTCATGCGAACCCTCCGCTCCGCCTTCGTCGTCACCCTCACGGCCGCGGCCTGCACGCGCAACGCGCCGCCCACCGAGGAGCCCCACCGCAACCCGCCCGCGCTGCCTGTCCCCGACGTGGCGATGCTCCCGCACAACCCGCCGGGGCCGGTGTGTCCGCCGCGCGAGGCGCTCCACGACGGCGAGGCGTGCACGGCGCCAGGCCTCGACTGCTACATGCCCACGGGTGGCTGCCAGCCGAGCGGGTTCCAGTGCCGGGAAGGGCGGTGGCACGAGGTGATGGTGACGTGCAACCCGCCGATGCCGCAGCCGTCGCGCTAGCGCCGCCCCACCGACGGATCCGCCGGCAACGCGTCGGGTGACGGCTGCACCGCGTACCGCCGCGCGTCGGCGCAGCGCTCGCTGTCGACCACCACCGTCACCCGCCGCGGCAGCTCACGTCGCGCCGCGAGGCCCTCGTACACCGCCCGCGACGGCACAAACAGATCGATGTGGTGCCCACGAATCGCGCCGCCACCGTCCACGGCCACGAAGCACCCGTCATGGCGCGTCCCGTCGGGCATCGGCAGGCCGCGCAGCTCGGGCATCTCCACCACGTGACCGATGGGGATGAAGCGCGCGTCCACCGCCAGTGAGCGGTACGGCACCAGCGCGTACCCCTGCACCCCGACCCCGTACGGATAGAGGGCGGTGTCGACCTCGGTGAAGCACGCCCGGCCCGCGCGACGCGACGCCCAGTTGAGCAGCCGACCGTCCCACGTGCGACCCGTCCCCTCCATCGTCAGCGACGAGACAAACCCGCGGCACGCCCACGCGACCGTTCCCCCTTCGGGGTCGTACACGCGGACGGCCTGCTCGCGCGCCGCGCCGACCGACTCCTCCGCCACCCAATATTGCGTGAGGAGAAAGCGCCCGGGCATCCATCGCTCGGCCTGCGCGGGGAGCGCGAGGGCGACCATTCCAGCGAGGGCGAGGAGGGGGCGACGCATCGACGGCGCCAACCATACGCGAAGCGCGGACACCGGGGAAAGACCGTCACGCCGCGGCGCCGCTGGGCGCTTTGGTTGACATCCCCCCGCCCGCTGTTGCATCCGTCGACTACCGCGATGCTCCCGAGGGCACTGCCGCTGTGGCTCCTGTCGATCGCGCTCGCCGCGCCGACGATGACGCACGCGCAGAACCGTCGCCGCCGCGGCGCCCCCGTCTTCGCAGTGCCGCGCCCCACAGAGCGCACGCGTGCCCGTCGCCTCGGCCTCGGCACCCGCGAGGCCGCCCACACGCTGCTCTTCGACCGCCCCCGCGCGTCGTGGGTGGTGGCCGCGCAGGGACGCCCCACGCGGCGTTATCTCTGGCCCGTCATCAACGGCATCCTCACGCAGGGCTTCGACGGGCAGAACGGCAACCACCGCGCCCTCGACATCGGCGCACCCTGCGGCACGCCCATCCGCGCCGCCCACGCGGGCCTCGTCGGCTACTCCGAGGCCTTCGGTAACACGGGCAACATCGTGGTGCTCATCCACCCGGGCGGCTGGGTCTCGGCCTACGGTCACACGCGCCGCACGCTCGTCGCCGCGGGGGCGCGCGTCCGTCGCGGCCAGGTGATCGCGGAGATCGGCGACACGGGCGACGCGCACGGCTGCCACGTCCACTTCATCCTCTACCGCAACGGGACGCGCCTCGACCCGGAGCCGCTCATGAACGGGCGCCCCCGCGCCGCTCGCTCGCCGCGTCCGTGAAGCCAAACCCCTGGATCATCCTCGCCTCCCTGGGCCTCAGCCTCGGGTGCCGAGAACAGCTCTCGCCGCACCCCGCCCCGCACGGTGAGTCGCCCCCGCCAGCGCGTGTCTCGCGCGCACCGCGTGACGCCGGGCTCGACGCGTCCGTCGATGGCGCGATGGTGCCCGCGGGGAGCGCCGACGCGCGGACGTGGCCCTTCGTGGAGCACGCGCGCCGCTGGTGCCTGCCCGACCGGCTGGCGGCGACGTCGTACCTCGTGCGCTGGGTTCCGCAGTTTCGTGGCCGTCTGCCGCCGGGAGACGCCGTCCCCGATGTCGCGCGCTACCTGCCGGGGCAGCGCGCGGTGTTCGACGACGCGCCGACCCTCGAAGACCAGCAGCGCATCCTCACGTGGCAGGCCGAGCCGCGGGTGAGCCACGTGATGGACTGCGTGCTGCGCGTCCCCATCCCCGGCGCCGACCGCGAGCGCTCGACGACGTACACCATCTATCTCCCCGCGGACTACCTCGACCACCCGACGCGCGCGCGCCCCATCGTCTTGCTCGTGTCGGGCGGCAACGGCAACCGAACCCGGTGGTTTCTCACGCCCGCGCGGAGCGACGGAGAGACCCCCGGGACGGGCGGCCTCGAGGTGCGACGACGCGTGGACGAATGGGCGCGCGCGAACCCCGGCGCAGCCGTTCCCATCGTGGTGGGCCTCGATGGGACGAGCGATCAGTTTCCCAACGGGATGTGGGCCTTCCTCGAGCACGAGCTCCCCGACCACCTCCTCGCCACGTACCTCCCCAACCACCCGCGCCACCGCATTCCCCTGGGCGTCGAGTGCATCTCTTCGGGCTGCGCCGAGCTCTCCCTGGCGATGCGCGTCAACCCCTCCGCCTTCCACGCCGTCGGGCTCCTCAGCCCCTACGTGCACCCCTCGGGCATCGACCTCGGCACGACCTTCGGCACCGGCCCGCAGCGCGCCGCGCTCTTTCGCACGCTCGTCGCCCGCCACCGCGAGGGCGTCTTCGAGATGCGCTTCAGCGTCGGCAACCTCGACGACCACCTGCCGCGCGCCCGCCAGTGGTACGACATGCTCCAGCGCTACGGGCTCTTCCCCGCGGTGGAGACCCCCACCTACTCCGACTGCCACCTGCGCCGCGCGCGCCCCCACTCGTCGCACTGCACCGCCACGTGGCCCGGCTTCTGGCTCTACCCCAACGTGGCCCACCACTACCGGGCGCTCATCCCCGCGTTTCCTCCCGCGCTCGACTGGCAGTTGCAGACGCTCACCGCGATGCTCGATCGCCTCCAACACGGCCCGCGCAGCCCGGGCGGCCCCGTCGACGCGGGCGTCCCCGATGCCCCTGCGCTCCGTACGCCTGTGGTAGAGGACGAGCCCTGACGACCCCATGCGACGCGCCGCCGTTCTCTCCTTCGCCGTCCTCTCCGCGTGCAGTGCCCCGCCGCCCGCCGCGACCGCTTCGTGCCGTGCGCTCGCGGGGGGGACGCTCGTCCAGCCGATGCCGAGCGACACCCTCTTCGTCGCCAGCGTGACGCCGCGCTACGAGGGA
The DNA here is from genome assembly GCA_044375895.1 of Polyangiales bacterium. Lineage (GTDB taxonomy): Bacteria > Myxococcota_A > Polyangia > Polyangiales > CAISKJ01. The sequence goes on from JBILLV010000315.1 coordinate 10,198, forward strand.
GGGCGCATCCACGAGCTCTCCCTCACCGACCTCCGCCCGCGCGAGCTCCCCGTGGAGACGACCGGCGACACGGTGGTTCGTCCCATGGGGGCGGGGCTCGCCGTGCTTCACCGCGCGATCGGCGATCAGGACAACCTCACGCTCTTCGCCCGTGCCGCCGATGGGGCGCCGCTCACGTGCCAGGTGCCGCTCCTCACCGACGCCGAGCTCGCTGCGACCGGGCCGCGCCCCTACGTCAACGCGCACGACGCGATCGCCCTCGACGCCGCCACGGTGCTCGTCAGCCGCCATTCGCGCTCGTCGCTCGTGGTGGTCGACGTCGCCACGGGTCGCGTCACGCGCGCCATCGACCTCACGCCCTACGCAGGCGGTGCCCGCGGCGCGTACCCCGACGCCATCGCGCGGGTGGGTCAAGAGCTCTGGGTCACCCTCGGGCGCCACGACAACCTCGAGCGCCCCACCGTGCGCGGCGCCATCGCGCGCCTCGACCCGCGCTCACTGGCGGTGGTCGGCGTCATCGAGCTGCCCCGGGCCAACCCCATTGGCCCGCTCCACGCGTCGCCGGACGGGACGCAGCGCTGGGTCGCCACGGTGGGCTCCTACAACGTCGTCGGCGACGGCGCGGTGGAGGTGGTCGACGTCGCCACGCGCAGCGTCCTCGACCCCGTCGTGACGGAGACCGAGGCGGGCGGCAACGTCGACGCGTTGGCCGTGGTCGACGCGCG
>JBILLV010000316.1:0-10887 GCA_044375895.1 Polyangiales bacterium
GCCGCATCGCCACGAACTTCAGCGCGCTGTGGAAGCACGCCGCGTAGCCGCAGGCGAAGAGCTCCTCGGGGTTGGTCGACGTCGCGACGCCCGGGCCGCCGAGCTCCTTCGGCATCGAGAGGTCGAGCTGCAGGCGCTCGTTGGTGGAGTTGACCTTGCCCTCGCGCCCACCGTGGGCGGTGGCTTCGGCGGTGTACAGCGGCTTCGTCATCAGGGCCTCACTTTCGCGCGCACTGTGCGCGATGACCCGCCGCCGTGTCGAGCCCCTTTGCGGTCAGCGCCGCATGAGCAACAACGCCGCGAGGAGGTCTGGGGCGCTCTTCGCCGCCTCCGTCAGCGCGCGCTCGGCCGCCTCGCGCTGCGCCGCGTCGGGGCTCACGTGGACGCCCGTTCGACCCTTCGTCGCCTCCTCCTCCCAGAGGTCGATCACGTCGTCCCAGGCGCAGACCCGCTGCGGCTCGACCTGGGCGCCGGCTCGGTAGTGGGCGAGGGCCTCGTGGTGGGCCGTCGCCACCTCGCGGGTGAGGGTGGTCAGCGCCTCCAGCACGCGGGCCTCGAAGGCCCCCTGCGCGAGCGTCGCGTCGGCCTCCTGCAGCGCGAGCTCGCGCGTCGGCTCCGGCGCCGACGGACCGGCCAGCATCACGCGCCACCCCTTGCGCCAGAAGGCCCGCAGCGTGCCGCGCGCCACCATCCCCACGACCACCGGCGCCGCGTCGGGCAGAAACTCGCTCGACCCGCGAACTTCCTCCACCTCGTCGTCGTCGAGGCCGAGGGGGCCGCGCACCGCGGCCGCGATCCCTTCGACGCCCAGCGCCGCAGCACCCCCTTCGGTGAGCGCGGCGAGGTTCTGCGCGAGGAGGATGGGCGTCCCCACGCGCTCGTACCCGGCGGCGACGACGAGCGTGCGGTCGCTCCAGATCGCATGACCCAGCAAGCGGAAGTCGTCGGTGTAGAAGGCCCACGTCCCCCAGGGCCGACGGAACGCCCAGTACCCGAGGATCGGCAGCGCGACGAGCGACGCCACCGCGAAGAGGGCGCCGATGGCCGTCAGCGCCGCTCCCTGCGACCACCGGACGGCCGTGAACAAGAGGTACGCGGCCGGGCCGATCAGGGCGACCAGCCGCCACGCGAGCGAGGTGGCGTCGCGCGCTTCGGGGCTGGTCTGCTCCCAGGTGACCGCCTTCGCGTCGCGCCCGCACCCGCCGCACGGCGTCGTCGGCGCGTCGGGCGGGCGCGCGTGACCGCAGTAGACGCAGAGCCCGCGCGGCGCGATGTCCTTCATGCGCGGGAGCTCTATCACAGCGCCATCGCCAGTCGCCACGCGTTGCGCGTACGCTCCGCCGTCGCCCGTGACGCGTGACCTCCCCGAGATCTCCGACCTGGTGGTCGACTACGACCCCGACACCCTCGCGCGACGTCCCGTCGTGAAGGCCAGGGTGCTCGCGACGCTGCGGGGCCATGGTCAGCGCGGGGCGGCGCGCGTGGTGGAGGGGCTGCCCGCGCACGAGGGCGTACTCGACGCGGCCCACGTCGACGCGGTGCTCGTCCGCTCGCACCTCGAGCTCCAGCGGCTGCACGAGGAGTTCTTGATGGGGTACCGGGTGACGGAGGTGCTGCGACCGCTCCTCGACGGCCTCCGCGCGGCGGGTGCGCCCGCGCCGTTTCACCTCGTCGACCTCGGCTGCGGCCTCGGCTTCATCCTCCGCTGGATCGCCCGTCGCGGCGCCCTCGGCCCCGACGTCACGCTCCTCGGCGCCGACTACAACGCCGCCTTCAGCCGCGCCGCGCGCCGCCTCGCCGCGCAGGAGTCGCTCCCCTGCCGCTTCGTCACGGGCAACGCCTTCCGCCTCGCCGCGCAGGGCGTCACCGCCGGAGGAACCACCGTGTTCACCTCCACCGGCGTGCTCCATCACTTCCGCGGCGCCGGGCTCGCCGAGCTCTTCGCGCAGCACGCCGCGTGCGACGCCGCAGCGGCCGTCCACTTCGACATCAAGCCCACCGTCATCGCCCCCATCGGCGCGTGGATCTTCCACCAGGCCCGCATGCGCGAGCCGCTCGCCCGCCATGACGGCACGCTCTCCGCGGTCCGCGCGCACCCCGACGACACCCTCCTCGAAGCCCTCGCGACTGGGGCTCCCGCCCTGCGTCGCATGGTGTGGGATGGCGCCGCGGGGGCCCTCCGGCTCGCCCGCATCATGCACGCCGTGGTGGCCCTCTCCCCCGCGTACGAGGCGCCGTTTCGACGGGCGCTCGGCGCTCACGAGCGCCGGCTCAACCGCGCGGAGGGAGGCGCGTGACGTGATCCCGCTCACGCTGGTGCTGCTCGCGCTGGTCGACGGCGCGCTGCTGGGGTTTCGTGCGGCCGCGGGTCGCTCGGGGGCGCTCGACAAGGGGGCGTATTATCGCCGCGCGGTGGCCCTCGGCGCGGCGTATGCGGGAGCAGTGGCTGCCGGGGGCGTCGCCCTCGCGCTCGCGCTCTCGGCGGCGGGTGGGGCGTCGGTGTGGGCCGCGCTGGTGACGGCGGGGCGCGCGGCGGCGGCGGTGTACGCGGCCTTCGCGGCGGTGGTGCTCGCCGCGCTCGCGGTGTGGGCGGTGCCAATCACCGAGGTGCGGACCATCGCGTCGGTGACGGTGCTGGGGCCCGGGACGCTCCTGCGGCCGTGGGTGGTGCTCGCGGGCCTCGCGTGGGCGGTGGCGATGGTGCCGCGCTGGGAGGTCGCGACGCTCGCCCTCTATGCCGCCGTGGGGATGCTCCCGCTCGAAGCGTGGATCACGCGGCGCCACTTCCCCATCGACGCGACGCTCTGCGACGAGGGTTGACCCGCCGCGGGTTTGCGCCCAACGATCGGTGCATGTCCGTCGCGCCCGTCACCCTCTCCCCCGCCGCGAAGTGCTTCGAGCTCGCGCGGCCGGTGCTGCTGACGGGGCTCTTCCTCGCGGTGGGGAGCCGGTGGGGTTGGGCGGCGGCCGCGCCCGTCGCGCTGGCGTCGGTGTTCGCGTGGTCGATCCTGGTGCACGACCTCATCCACAACGCGCTGCGCCTCGGCCCCGTGCTCGGTGAACTCTCCCTCGCAGTGGCGGCGCAGTTTCTGGTGAAGAGCGGGCACGCGCTTCGGGCGCTCCACACGGTGCACCACCGGCGCTGCCTGGAGGACGACGACACCGAGGGCAACGTCGCGCTGGTCCCCTTCGCGCGGCTGACGGTGCTCGGGCCGTGGCTCGCGTTCAAGGCGCGCTTCGAAGCGTGGCGGGCCGCGCCGTCGACGCGCGGGTGGCAGCTCGTCGAGACCTTCGCCAACGGGCTCGTGCTCGTGGGGCTCGCCGCGAGCGCCGTGATCACGCGGAGCCCGGCGCCGCTGGTCTACTGGGGCGCGGTGGTGTTCGTGACGGTGACCGCGCCGGTGTGGGGGGCGAAGATCCCGCACATGGTTCCGTACGACCACCCGTGGGTGCGGCGGCTGGCGTCGCTCACGGGGAGGCTCACGCCCGCGACGGCGTCGGTGCTCCTCCACGAGCTTCACCACCGACGGCCCGGGCTACCGGTGTCGTTGCTCTCCGAGCACCGCCACGAGCTCGACACGACGTCGCCGAGCGACTGCGCGCGGCGGATGGGGCACGCGCCCGCCGAAGACCACGCGGGGTAAGCCGCCCGTACGACGCCGCGACCTTCAACACGCGCCCCGCCCGGTGGTAGAGTCCGGCGCATGAGCTCTCGGCGCGATGAACCCTCCCAGGGGCCCTTTCGCGCGGACCAGTTGCGCTCGGGCGACCCCTACGAGCTCTCGCGGGGGCACGCGATCCGTTGCGCGCCGAAGGGGCTTGAGGGCGCAGGGCCCAACGGGCTCGGCTTCGCGGTGCTCGACAGCGACCCCGCGGTGAAGCGAGCGGGCGTCGACGCGGGCATCCAGCTCGGGACCGGGACGCTCCGCGCGCCCGACATCGCCGTGAATTTTGTTCCCGGCGACGGGACGTGGGCGACGAGCGCACCCCTCGCCGTGGAGTACGCCGGCAAGGGGCAGGACGAGGTCGACCTGCGCGACAAGATCGAGGAACTCCACGCCGGAGGGACGCAGCTCGTGTGGATCGTGCGCCTGGTGGGGCCTCGACGCGTGGAGGTGCACGAGAAGGGGGCGCCGATGCGCGTCGTCGGCGCGGAGGAGTCCCTCACCGCGCCGGGGATCCTCTCGCTGCCGGTGCCCGTGCGGGCGCTCTACGACCGCGACGCCGCGCATGAGGTCACGTTTCGCAACCTCCTCGCGGCGGAGGGATACACCGGTCTCGACGCCGTGCGCGAAGAGGCGCGAAACGAAGCCCGCGAAGAGGCGCTCCAAACGGCGCTGCACGCGATCGTCCAGGCGCGGGGGTGGACCCTCGACGCGGCGCAGGACGCCCGCACCGCCGCCTGCCACGACGCCGCCACGCTCACCCGCTGGATCACCCGGGCGGCGACCGCGACGCGCCTCGACGAAGTCTTCGCGGACGACGTGGATGCGCGCTGACCTCGCGCGCCCGGTGGGGTGGTGACTCGACCCCGCAGTGGTGACCCCACCCCGCGGCGGGTGCGCGTGCTGCTGCGCGGCCCGACGTGGAGCTTCGTCCGGCTGGTGCCGTCGCCGATCAACGACGTGGGAATGTCGTCACCGCGCGACCTCCGCGGCTGGGTCGACGCGTCACAGCTCCGGTGACGCAGCGGAGCGCGCGGACTTCTGGTACACCCTCCGGCACCATGCAACGCACCCCCACCGCGCCCCACCTGGCCTACGAGCGCGCGGGCGACGTCGGCCCCGACGTCCTCCTCGTGATGGGCCTCGGCATGCGCGGCGACGTGTGGCGCCCGCAGATCGAGCGCCTCCGCGGCGACCATCGGCTGGTGTGGTTCGACAACGGCGGCATCGGGGAGAGCGACGCGCTCCGGGGGTTCCCGACCATCCGGGACTTCGCCCGCGACGCGCTCCGCGTGGCCGACGCCGCGGGGCTCACGCGCTTCCACGTCGTGGGCGTGAGCCTCGGCGGGATGATCTCCCAGGAGCTCACCCTCCTCGCCCCCGAGCGCGTCCGCTCGCTCACGCTCGTCGCGACGCACGCGGGCGGCCCCGGCGGCCTCGTCCCGCTCCCGCGCGGGCTCTACCACTTCACCCGCGCCTTCGCCCTCCGCGGTGACGCGCGGGCCGATGCGCTCCAACAGATCTTGTACCCCCCGCGCTTCCTCCGCGAGGTCGACCGCGCGGCCCTCGCCGAGCGCATCGCCCAGCAGTCGGGCGCGCCGCCCAACCCGCGCACCACCGTCCGGCAGCTCCTCGCGGTGGCGCGCCACGACACCCGCGCGCGCCTCCCCTCGCTGCGCGTCCCCACGCTGGTGATCAAGCCCGAAGACGACGTGCTCGTGCGCCCCACCCACGCCGACCTCCTCGCGTCGCGCATCCCGGGGGCGCGGCTCCACGCGGTGAAGGGAGCGGGGCATGGGCTGCTGTTCCAATGCGCGGACGAGGTGACGGGGGCCATCCGCGCGCACATCGCGGGCCACGATACGGCAGCCTGAGCGGGGGATTGCGTCGAAGGGTCTTGACGGGAGTGCGGGGCCTCGCGTCTCCTCCCAGGCGATGCCTGCGTTCTACGCCAATGAGTTTGCCGCGACGGTGCCCGACGAGCTCCTCGACCGGTCGATCAACGTGTTCACGCTCACGGTGGACGGCCCGAGCGAGCTGAGCGTGGTGGTGACGCGCGACGCCCTGCGCGCGGGGGAAGACCTCGCGGGCTACATCGACCGCCAGCTCGCCACGCTGCAAGAGCGCCTCGCGCAGCTCCGCATCCGCCGCCGCGAGCCCTCCGTCGTGGGGGGCGTCGCCGCCGAGCGCCTGGAGATCACCTGGCAGACCCGCGAGGGGGCCATCACCCAGCGCCAGCTCGCGGCCGTCTCCCCGCGCGGCCCCGTGATGACCTTCAGCGCCACCTTCCGCGGCGCGCCCGCCGAGCCGCACGTGAGCACCTTCGAAGCCTTCATCGCGAGCGTGCGCTTCTACGACCCGCAGGGCCCCGGCTGAGCGCAGGAGAACCGCCGTGCCCGACCTCGAGGCCGCACGCATCGCCGACCCCGTGGAGCACTCGCTCGCGCTGGTGGGGCTCCTCGCGGGGCTCGCGCTGGGCGCCGCCCTCGGGGCCTTCACCGTCGCCACCGGCGGCCTCGGGGGCATCGTCGCCGCCGCGGTGATCGGCGGCGCGGCGGCCACGGGCGCGGGCGTCGGGGAGGTGCTCGGGTCGCTCTCGTTTGTGCCCGGCATCACCACGGGCGCCATCGCGACGGGCAGCATGGACACCTTCCACAACGACCGCCTCGCCGCGCGCGAGACGGCTGACATGGTGACCTGCGCGGGGACGCCGCCCGTCTTCCTCCCCGCCCACGCCCCGATGCCCATCGCCCAGGGCAGCAAGACCGTCTTCATCAACGACCGCCACGCGTCGCGCAAGACCGACAAGGTCAAGTGCAGTTCGAAGATCAGCGACGGGTCGCACAACGTCTTCATCGGCGGCGACACCGAGACCACGATGGAGCTCGACGGCGAGGTGCCATGGGTCTACCACGCCTTCGTCACCGCCCTCGGCCTCGCGAGCGCGGTGATCTTGTTGGGGCCGGTGGTGGCGGCGCTCAGCTTCGCGGGGTCGATGGCGGGCGGCTACCTCGCCACCGAGGCCGCCGCGGCGCTCGGGCTGGGCGAGGACGCGCAGAAGATCGCGGGGCTCCTCGGGAGCTTCGCGGGCGGCGCCGCGGGCAGCAAGGCGGCCGGCCGGATCGCGCCGCCTGGCAGCAAGCTCGCCAACGCCGAGCGGACCTTCATGGAAGGCACCATGGCCCGCGCCCCGAAAGGTGTGCGTGAGAACCTCGCGTCGACGCGCGGCAACACGCCCTGGCAGCGCGCGTCGCGGGACGTCATCGCGCGACAACAGAAGGCGGGGACGCCCGCCGCCGAGGCCGCGGCGTGGCAGGGCACGCCCAACTACCCGGGCCGCGATCCGCTCGTGAACCGCACGCTCACGAAGGACGAGCTCTACTACTCGCTCGAACCTTCGCCCGGCAACCCCTCCGGCTACTTCGCCCCGAAGGCCGACGTCGACGCCTTCCTCGCCGCGGGCGGGACGCGCGAGGGCTACGCCGCGGGCTACCAGCTCCGCCCCGGCAACATCCCCAACGCGGCGGGCAAGCACTACGCGGGGCCCGGCAACCCCTACGGCTACAAAGACAACCTGGTGCTCTACCGCGTGAAGGCGAACACCACGGTCGCCGAAGGGCCCACCGTCGCCAACACCCTCTACGGCAACGGCGGGATGAAGCAGATGTACCTCGACAAGGGCGGCCTCGGGACGGTCTTCGAGCCCGTGCAAGCGCCGGGTGGAGGCTTCACCACCACGCAGCTCCCGCCGTCGGCCAACCTCCCCACCTTCAACCCCGCCAACCCCGCGGCTGCCAACCCTGCGTGGTCGCCCTTCCTCGGCACCGCGGGGGCGGGCTCGACCGCGCCGCTCACCCAGCCCGGACCGCCCGTGCCTGGAGGCTTCCCATGATCGACGTCCGCGAAGGCCGTCTCCTCCTCGCCGACGGCGTCGTGCTCGGCCCGCAGTTCAACGCCGCCGCGCTCCGCACATCGCCGCTGCGCTTCACCGTGTTGCCCGCGGTGGCCAACGCGCCCTTCCACACGCTCGTCGGCACGGCGACGCTGGCCGATGGGGTGCCGGTGGGCCTCACGCTGGTGTTCTGCGACCTCGTGCTCGCGCAGGTGCACCTGCGCTTCGCGTACGAGGGCGGCGTCGACGAGCGCCTCGTCCACGACCAGCACGTCCAGTGGCTGGAGCGCACGCTCGGCCCCGGCCCCTACATCTACGACTGGGGAACGGTGGTCGCGAGCCTCCACCCGCGCGACGACGAGGCCAACCTCTCCGTCACGTGGCGCGGGGTGTCGGCGCTCCACGACGGCGCCATGCCCCCCGTCCCCACCGCATAGCGACGCTGTCCGTCTGCTGGACGCACCCGGCATGGCCGCGGTACCTCTCAGGGATGATCCGCCGCGCCCTGGGCTTCTCCCTCCTCCTGCTCGCGTGCACCTCGCCGTCGCCGACCATCATCGACGACAAGGACAGCGGCGTCCCGAGCGACGACCTCGGCGAGGTCGGGCTCCCCAGTCGTGACAGCGGGTCGGGGCGCTGCACGACGGGGCAGATCCTCTGTTCGGGCAACACGCAGTACACCTGCGACGACCAGGGGATGGCCGTCGGTCAGATGGACTGCCGCGCGGGCACCACCTGCTTCACGGGCGTGGGTTGCAGGACGTGCATGCCGGGCCTCTCGCGCTGCGCGCCGGAGACGGGTCGCGAGGCCCAGACGCAGACCTGCGCGATGGACGGGTCGGGCTGGTCCAACGGTCCGATGTGCAACGGCGCGGAGGGGCTGACGTGCGTGGGCGGGCGCTGCGTGAGCCGCTGCGATCAGGCCGCGCTGGGGCGCTCGTACCTCGGCTGCGAGTACTGGGCGGCGGTGACGCCCAACAGCCAGCTCGCGGGGTCGTTCCAGTTCGCGGTGGTGCTGTCGAACCCCAACCCCTACGCGGTGACGGCGTCCATTTCGGGCGGCGCGCTCCCGACGCCGCGCGCGGTCAACCTCGCCCCCAACGCCGTGCAGACGGAGATTCTCCCCTGGGTGCAGGAGCTCATTCAAAACGACCCGTCCTTCCCGGGCTGTCGCGGCCCGGGCGACCCGACGTGCCGCGGCACCAACCCGGCTCGTTCGGCCCTGCGCGCGGGTGGGGCGTACCGCATCCGCGCCAACGGACCGATCGCGGCCTACCAGTTTAGCCCGCTGACGTACCAGAGCCCGCAGGGGTACGCGTCGTTCACCAACGACGCGTCGCTGCTGCTCCCGCAGGGCGTTCTCACGACGCGGTACACGGTGTCGACGATGCCCAACTGGGCGGCCCGCAGCACCACGGGGGCGGTGTACCTCGGGGGCTTCGTCTCGGTCGTCGCCACCACGGGCGAGAGCACCACGGTCACCGTGCGCGCCTCCGCGCAGATCTCCGTGGGGACGGGCGTCGCGCCCATCGCGCCGGGGGCCACGGCGACCTTCAACCTTCAGCAGGGTGACGTTCTGCAGCTCGTGGGGACGGGCGTCGGCGACCTCACGGGGACCACCATCACCTCCAACCTCCCGGTGGCGGTGTTCGTCGGTCACGACTGCACCAACGTGCCGACGGCGCGCCCGGCGTGCGACCACCTGGAGGAGCAGCTCTTCCCCAACGAGACGTGGGGGCGGGACTACTTCGTGTCTGCGCTGCGCGACCGCGGGGCGCTGCCGTCGGTGGTTCGCATCGTGTCGCAGCAGGACGGCAACCGCATCACGTACGACCCGCCGAGCGCGCGCCCCGCGGAGACGCTCAACGCGGGGCAGATGGTGGAGTTCGCCACCAACGTGAGCTTCCGCGCCACGGGGACGCGCGCCTTCCTCGTTGCCCAGTACATGATCGGCCAGGGCAACTTCGACCCCACGATGCCGGGCGCGGGCGACCCTGCGATGGTGTTCGAAGTGCCCGTGCAGCAGTTTCGCACGAGCTACGACTTCCTCGTCCCGAGCACGTACCCGCAGAACTTCCTCAACGTCGTCGCGCCGACGGGCTCGGCGCTGCTCATCGACAACATGCCCCTGCGCGGGAGTTCGATGGACGTGTCGGGGTACACGGTCTACACGCTCCCGGTCGCGGCGGGCGCACACCGCGTGCGGACGATGGGCGGGCAGCAGTTTGGCGTGAAGGTGTACGGCATCGCGCCGTACACGTCGTACATGTACCCGGGCGGGCTCGACCTGCAGATCATCACGCCGGGGTGACGGGCTCATCGTGCTGCGGGTTGCGTCGCTCGTTGGATCTGGCGCATCCTCGGGCGCGATGGATCCGCATCCGGCCCACGACGCGCAGCACGGCGCGGTCTCCTCCAATCGAGGCGCCTTCGCGACGGAGGAGGCGGCTCTCGGTGAGCTGCTTCGTCGGCTCACGACGACCTTTCACCCGCAAGAGGTTCGGCTCTTCGGGAGTCGCTCGGAGGGCCGTGGTGCGCCAGACAGCGATTTCGACCTCGTCGTCGTGCTCGACGATGACGCCCCCGAGGAGCTGCTCGACCCGGACGTGATCTACCGTCCATTGGTCGGCAGCGGGATCGGTTGTGACGTGATCGCCTGCCGCCGTGGGGAGTTCGAGGCGGTTCTGCGAGACCCGGCCAATCCGTGGCGCCGCGCGTGGGAGCACGCGAGGGTGGTTCATGCCCGCGCCTGATCGCATCGCCGCGTACCTGGTGATCGCCGACGAGGAGCGCACCGCCGCGCGCTCGCTGCTCCTCAGTCATCCGCGGCAGGCTGCGTACCTCTGTCAACAGGCCGCGGAGAAGGCTGCACGCGCACTCCTCGAACACGCGAAGGTCCCCTTCGGGACGAGCCACAACCTCGGGCAGATGGCGGATGCGCTTCCCCCTGATCACCCGCTGCGCTCGCAGGTGATGGCGCTCGACGTGCTCTCCCCCGCCGCAACGCGCTATCGATACCCTTCGCCCACGGGTCGTCTGGGCGCTCCGCCAGACCCGGCGGAGCTCACGCGGCTACTGGAGCGCGTCGACGATCTGATCGATACGGTGCGATCTCACTGCGCAGGCGCGTGAACGTTGGCCTGGCACAGGAGGCTCATCCCGCCGGGGTGAGAGACTCCTGCTGCGGTGAGAGACCGTGCGGGCGCGTCGTCCGTCCACGATCGCCCTGCCATGAACGCCACCCCGCTTGACCGTCGCTCCGCCGCCCCGTGGCTGCTCGGGGCCGTACTCCTCACGTTGGCGCTCGTGACGCCCCGTCCCGCCGCCGCG
>JBILLV010000667.1:0-2592 GCA_044375895.1 Polyangiales bacterium
GAGAACACGCGCCCCTCGCAGCCCGCACCGCACGAGAGCGGCCTCCACACGCCGCGCACCTCGTCGCCGCCGGTGAAGCCCGCCGACGCGAGCTCGCAGCGCGCGGTGCTCACCGCCGCCGAGGCCGAGCGCGCGGTGTCGTCGCCGCCGCGCGCGTCGCCGCTGCGCGCCTCGACGCTGCCGCCGGCCCCCTTCGCCCGCACCCGGAGCTCCGCGCCGCCGCCGCCCGCGGTCGACTCCGCGCCGCGCGTGTCGCTCGCGTCGTACCCCGCGCTCTCGCCCGCGCCGTTGCCCGAGCCCGAGGCCCCGCGCGACGTGTCGCGGGTGGTCCGTTGGATGACGCTCGCCGTGGCGGTGACCTTCGGGCTGGTGGTCTTCGCGGCGGGCGCGCTGATCCAGGCGCGGCGCGAGCGGCTGCACACGGCCGTGGCGACGCTCCTCCCGCCGCGCATCCCGACCAACGTCCGCTTCACCATCCGCACCAACGTCGAGGGCGCCCGGGCCATTGTTCGGGGCGCCTCGCACACGCTCCCGATTCGCCTGGAGGTGGCCGCGGGGGCGGTGCCGGAGATCCTCGAGGTGAGCGCGGAGGGCTACACGCCGCGGCGCATGTGGGTGGTCCTCGACAGCAACACCGAGGTGCAGGTGGAGCTCAACCGCCCGACGAACGCGCCCGCGGCGCCGGCGGTCGCGCCGACCGAGACGACGGCCGAGCGACGGCGGCGCGAGCGGCGGGAGCGCGACCTCGCCCGGCGCGGGATCCGCGTGCTCACGGCGGAGGAGGCCGCGGTGCAGGCGGAGGCCGTGGGGCGCGCCGAGCCGATCACGGGGGAGGCCATCCAGCGCGCCGTGCGGTTGCACCGCGGCGAGGTGAACGAGTGCGTCCGCCGCGCGCGCCTGACGACGCCGAGCCTCGGCGGGCGCATCGCGGTGTCGATCGTGCTCACGCCCGCGGGGCTCGTGCGCAACGCGTCATGGAACGGCAACAACCCCACGCAGCGCGAGGCCGCGTTGTGCGTGGCCGACGCGATTCGCCGGTGGGAGTTTCCCCCCACGGGCGCGAGCGGCGACCTCCACGTCGTATACCCCTTCAGCCTGCGCTGACTACGGGCACCCGGTCACGGTCATCGCGCCGGCGAGCGACGGCTCCCATACGTTGAACGCGGGCGTCATCGGCGCTCCCTCGGCGGGCGGCGCCCAACGGCAGTACGTCCACGGCCCCGACCCCACGCGGAAGCGCCACCCGAACGAGCGGGGCGAGCAGTCCACCGGCGCGCGCGGCGTGGCCTGGTACTCGATGTTGGCGCAGTTGCCTTCGATGAGCGGGTTGTTGCTGTCACGGTGGGCGTTGTAGCGCCCGTCCGTCCACGTCCACCCCGCCGAGCTCGGGAGCGTCCCCGCGGGGCCGTAGCCCCACTGGGCGCCGAGCTCCGCGGCCGTGGGCATGTCGGCGCAGCCGCGGTTGGTGAGGCGCTCGGCGAAGACGCGCCCGAAGGAGGCCATCGGCGCCGTGGCGTTGGCCGCGAGCGAGAGCATCCGCGGAAATTGCAGGTTGCAGTAGCCCACGCGCGCGGCCCCCGCGGCGGCCACGGTGAGCCTCCCTGCGTAGGCCACCCGGTACTCGCGCGGCATCGCAGGGTTGAGGTCGCAGGCCACCCACGGCCCGGCGCCGACGCGGGCGCGGGCGGCGACGGCGTACTCTTCGGGGGCGGTCGGCGCGGTGAGCGAGCCCTGGTACTGGTCGTACTCGCGTGAGCCCGTGACGCCGCGGCCGTCGACGTCGCGGTCGTAGGTGGCGGCGGTCCAGCGCCAGGTGGAGGTCGCGTCGAGGGGCGGTTGAGCGCCGGGGCCTGCGCCCACTTCGACGGTGACGTCGGCGCCGCGGCCGACGCCCGGGGTGACGCCCGCGACGAAGACCGCCACGCTCACGGGTCCGACGGTGGCGCCGGGGGCTCCTTCGAGCGCGTCGGGGCCGACGAGGTAGCAGTGCTCGATGCGCCGCGGGGCGTCGGGCGGGAGGTCGGGGGCGACGTCGGCGGTGGGCTCGGCGGCGGCGTCGGCGAGGTCGGGGGCGACGTCGGGCCGCGGTGGGATGTCGAAGGTGGGGCCGTCGAACGCGAGGAGGTCGGGGGCGACGTCGGGGCGGTCGTCGGCCGCGTCTTTGGCGACGTCGTCGAGGGGCAGGGCGTCGGGGGTGCGGGTCATCCGGCCCTCGGCGCAGCCCGCCGAGAGACCCAACACGAGGAGCGCGCGGAGGCTTCGCATCGGGCGGACGATACCACCACCCGGGCCGTGGCTACCCCGCGGTCGCAGGGTGATCGCGGAGGTCGTTGGCGAGGATGAAGTGGAGGTTCTCGTAGTTGACGACGGCGTGGGCCGCGATGGGGGCGAGCACCTCCCCCGTGGCCACGTAGAGGGCGGCGAAGACCACGCCCATCACGCACGCCGTGGCCGTCCAGGGGACGAGGCTGCGGGTGCGGGGGACGTGCAGGAGGCCGAAGGCCAGCGACGAGAGGATCACCGCCGCGAACGTCCCCACCTGGGGGAGGAGCGTCGGGAGGACGGCGCCGCGGAAGAGGATCTCCTCGCCGA
>JBILLV010000317.1:0-10848 GCA_044375895.1 Polyangiales bacterium
GGAGCTGCGCCCACTGTGCCGCGCTACGGCGGCGTGCCTTGCGTTTCCGCTTCATGCGCGCGGGCGTAGGACGGCACGCCTACGTGGTCACGACGGGGTCTACGGAACGGGTACCCGGGAGAGGGGCGCGCGGCAGCGGGGGAGAGGGCCGCGAAGCCCGCTCCGACCCTCAGAAAAAACCGCAAACAAGCCGCTTCCAGAGAGGTGACCCGTGCCTTGCTTGCGCCGCATGGGTGGGACCCGACGCGATGGACGCGCACTTCCGTGGAGAGCTACGGAGCGACCGTTACTTCGACTGAAGGCGCCAGACGCCGTCCCAGTCGTCGGGGAGCTCGGCGCCTTCGAGGGCGTCGCAGCGCTCGGCGAGGAGGCCCGCGGCGCGGTCGTCGGGGCAGGCGGCGAGGCACGCGTCGAAGCCCTCCTTCGCCTCGCGGAAGCGCTTCTGGAGGAAGGCCTCGCGCGCCGCGCGGAAGGTGTCGAGCGTGCGGAGCTTGGCGTCGCGGCGCACGTCCTCGTCGGCGTCGATCACTTCGAAGATGCGCACGGCCTGGCGGCGGCCCATGGCGACGACGTTGTCCACCTCGCGGAGGGCGAAGCGCTCGGGGTGGGCGAGGGCCGCGAGCGTCGACTCCGAGAGGAGGAGCGGGGCGTCGTAGGTCTTGGTCATCCCCTCGATGCGGGCGGCGAGGTTCACGGCGTCGCCGACGACGCCGCAGTCGAGGCGCTCGGACACCCCGATGGTGCCGAGGATGAGGTCGCCGGTGTTGAGCCCCACGCCGATGCGCACGTGCCCCGCGGAGGCGTCGCGGGCGGCGTTGAAGCGGCGCAGCGCGGCGTGCATCGCGATGGCCCCCGCCACGGCGTCGTCGGCGCACGAGGGGAAGAGCGCCATGATGCCGTCGCCGAGGTACTGGTTGATGAAGCCGCGGTGCGCACGAATCGCCGGCTCCAGGTAGCGCACATACTCGTTGATGAAGCGGAACGTCCCCGCCGCCAGCAGCCGCTCGGCCAGCGTGGAGAAGCCGCGGATGTCGGCGAAGAGCACGGTGATGGTGCGCGACACCTGATCGCCCGGCTCGATGTCGAGGATGCTCCCCTTGTCGAGGTGCTGGAGGAAGGCGTGCGGGATGAAGCGCTCGATGGAGCGGTTGAGCCGCTGCTGGGCGTCGAGCGTCGCGCGGAGCTCGTCGTAGAGCCGGGCGTTCTCGATGGAGATGGCGGCCTGCGCGGCGAGGAGCGCGACAAACTCCGCCCGCGACGCCGTGAACACGCCGGGCGCGAGGTCGTGGGTGAGCACCACCGCGCCGAGGGCCTTGCCGCCACGGAGCAGCGGCGCCACCAGCACCGACGGGGCGATGCGTCCGTCGGAGTAGCGCGCGTCGCGGCGGGCGTCGTGGAGCACCAGGGGTTCGGCCGTGCGCAGGGTGTACGCGACCGCCGGGCCGAGCTCGGGGGCCACATCGGACAGCGGCGCCTCGTCGACGGTGACGGCCGCTTCTCCCCCGTCGCCGAGCACGCGGGCCTGGGCGAACACCCGCGCGCCCGCTTCGTCCGCCCGCACCACGAGCGCGCGCCGCGCCCCGCCGGCTTCGAGCAGCACCCGCACGAGCCGATCGAGCAGCGCGGGGAGGCGCGTCTCGCTCGCGAGGGCGGCGGCGGCGCGGGCGAGGGCCACCGCGTCGACGTTGCTCGCCCCGCTCGCGCGACTGGAGGGCGCGTCGACCTCGACCCCTGCCGCGCGGAGGTCGCGGGCGAGCGCCTCCAGCCGCGGGGCCACACCATCGGCGCCCCAGCGGGCGTGTTGGACGCGCGCGTCGGCGAGAAACTGAGCGGCCGCCCGCGTCTCTCCCGCCGTGAGGAGGTGGCGGGCGGCGAGGAAGGCCCCGAGGGCGGCGTCGCGGGTGAAGCCCCCGACGGTGGCGAGGCGCAGGGCTTCATCGAACGCGCGCGCGGCGCCCTTGCCCTCGGCCGCGGCGATGCAGGCATCGGCGAGGGCGGCGTGGTGCCCGAAGTTCTGCGGTGACCCCTTGGCAAATTTCCGCAGCGTGTCGGCCGAGCGACGTGCCGCGCCGAGGAGCGAGCGGCGCTCGAGCAGCGAACGCCCCGCCGCGGCCGTTGCCCGCGCCACCGCGGCGTAGAGGTGGAAGGTGAACTCCTGCGGCGACCCGAGCGCCGAGCGGAGGTCGCGCTCGGCCGCGTCGAGGTGCGCGAGGGCGGCGCCGTGCTCACCCTGGTGGACGCGCAGCGCCGCGCTCCAGAGGTGGACGCTCATCACGTCGGAGCGGAGCCCGGTGGCCTCCACCTCGCGCAGCCGCTCGCGGGCGGCCCAGTGCGCGCCGTCGAGGACGCCCGCGTCGTCGGCCTCCCCGCGCAGGCACGCCACGGTCTGCCGGAGCGCCAGCATCGCGAGCTCCGAGCGGCGGTGCCCGAGGCGAGCGGCGAGCTCCTGGAGGTGAGCCCCCTGCGCGCCGAGCTCGTCGAGCCCTTCGCCCGCGATGAACCCGAAGAGGTACTGGTTGAAGGTGAACAGCGCGGCGAACTCGAAATCGCCCGTCTCGATGGCGACCCGGTACAGCTCCGCGTAGTCGTGGGCGCGCTGGGCGAGGGGGCGCCAGCGCGTCTGCCAGAAGCCGAGGGTGGCCTCGGTGCGGGCGATCCAGTCGCGGGCGTCGAGGCGCGTGAGGATGGTGCGGGCCACGGCGGCGTACGGCGCGGCACCCTCGACCTCACCGCGCAGCACGACGAGGAGGAGGGTGTAGCCCGCGAAGGCCATCGCGGAGGCGCCGCACACGCCGCGGCGCAGCGCCAGCAGCAGGCACCGCAGGATGAGCAGCGGGAGCAGCGTCGGCGCGGCGTAGTAGGCCGCGGCGCCGGCCTGCATGAGCAGCTCCTGCGCGGAGACGACGGCCGGGTCGGTGGCGCGCGGGAGGGCGGAGAGGTCGGCCTCGGAGCGTCCGCGGAGCGCGAGGGTCACCTCCCCGAGGGCGGCGACGAGGTGCCACGGCCGCGGGTCGGCGGGGATCGACACGCCGAGCTCCTCCAGCGCGACGCGGGTCTCGTCGAGGGCGAGGACGTTCTCGTTGACGACGATGTGGCGGCGGATGCGGGCGCGGCGGGCGGCGGCGCGGACGTCGGGGCGCCGCGCGCGGTCGAGGAGGCGCTGCACGAAGTCGACGCGGGTGGCCTTGCGCGGCGCGAGCACCGCCGCCTCCGCCCCGCCGAGGTGCACCGCGCAGGAGAGGTCGTGGTCGCTCGACCAGGCGACGTCGCCGAGGAGGAGGGAGGCGTGTTCGAAGCACGAGAGGGCCGTCTCTGGGGCGCCAGCGCGGCGCGCGCGGACGCCGCCGTCGCGGAAGGCGCGGGCCACGGCGCGGCGCTCCGCGGGGTCGACCACCCGATCGAGCACCGACTCGAACAGTTGCAGGGTGACGAAGAAGGGCTCGTCGGCGTCGCCATCGAGCGCGGGGAGGAGGCGTCGCGCGGCGGCGAGGGAGGCCACGGCGCGGGCCTCCGGCGCGAGGTGTTCGGCGGCGGCGCGGCGCACGCGGTCGTGGGCGAAGGCGTAGGCGTCGCCCGCGGCGTCGGGGTCGGCGACGAGGTGGGCGAGGCCGGCGTCGACGGCGGGGCCGAGGCGCTGGCGCACCACCTCGGGGTGCACGTCGAGGGCGCAGGCGAGGCGGGCGGCGGCCACGCGGTCGCCGAGGAGCGACGCCACGGCGAGCGCGTCGGCGGTGTCGGCGGGCTGGGCGCTGATGCGCGAGGCGACGAGCTCGGCGACGTTGTCGGAGAGCGCGGCGGCGCGCACGTCCTCGATGCGCCACGACCACGCGCGGGCGCGGCCGTCCCACTGGAGGAGCGAGCGCTCGCGGGCGACGTCGAGAAACTGCCGGATGAAGAAGGGGTTGCCGGCCGTCTTCGCGGAGACCACCTCGGCGAGCGGCGCGACGCGGGCGACGGGCGCGCCGAGGGCCTCCGCGAGCAGCGCGGCCACGGCGTCGGGCGCGAGCGCGTCGAGGTGAACCCGCGGGATCTCCCCGTCGCGCACGAGCGCGTCGACGCGGTCGATGACGTCCTGCGCGCCGTGCTCGGTCTCGCGCCACGAGAGGAGGAGCATCGGGCGAGCGTCGCTGCGACGGGCGAGGCGGCTCAGCGCCTCCAGCGAGGCCGGGTCGACCCACTGGACGTCGTCGAGGAAGAGCGCCAGCGGCCGCTCGGGCGTGTGCAGCGCGCAGACAAACTCCTCGAAGGTCACCTGGAAGCGGTTGCGCGCTTCGACGATGGAGAGGGCGCGGGCCGCGGGCGCGTCGCCGAGGAGCCAGCGGGCCTCCGGGACGACGTCGATGACCACCGCCCCGTTGTCTCCGACGGCCTCTCCGGCGCGCGCTCGCACCAACGCCAGCGCCGCGTCGTCGAGCGTGAGGAGCGCCCGCACCGCCCCACCCACCGCGCGCGTCAGCGCACCGAGCGGCGTCGCCCGGCTGAAGGGGTCGAACTTCGCCCCCGCGAACACCCCGCCCCCGTCTTGAAAGCGCGCCGAGAAGTCGCGCACAAGGGTGCTCTTGCCGACGCCGGGCGCGCCCGTGATGGCGACGGAGACGGCCTCGCCGGCGCGGGCGCGTTCGGTGAGGGCGGCGAGGGTGGCGCGCTCGGGTTCGCGGCCGTGGAGCTGCGAGGGCAGGCTCCAGTGCTCGATGGTGTCGTCGGCGACGCGGGGGAGGTCGTCGTCGGGCTCGCCGGCGTCGAGCACGTCGAGGTCGGCGGCGAGGCGTTCCGCGCTCTGGTAGCGGTCCTCCGGGGCCTTCGCGAGCAGGCGAAGGACGACGCGCTCCAACGCCGCGGGGAGCGTCACGCCGAGCGCGGAAGGGGCCGTCGGGACGCGGGCGATGGTGGCGTGGACGGCGGCGAGCGGGTCGTCGGTGGCGACGGGGGTCACGCCCGTGAGGAGCTCGTAGAGCACCGCGCCGACGGCGTGCAGGTCGGCCCGCGCGTCGACCGTTCGATCGACGTGACCGGTCTGCTCGGGGGCCATGTACCCGGGGACGCCGCCGCGCGCGTCGTCGCCCGTCGCGCTGGCCGACGCGGTGCTGGCGAGGCCGAGGTCGAGCAGCGTGGCGCGCCGTGCGCTCGGGTCGTAGACCACGCTCGCGGCGGAGAGGTCGCGGTGGACGGTGCGGCGGCCGTGGAGGTCGGCGAGCGCGCGGGCGAGGGCGGCCCCCACCCGAACCACCTCCCGCGGGTCGAGGCGCACCCCGCGGCGGGCGGCGAGCACCTCCCCCTCGAGCGCGGCGAGCTCGATGGCGGGTCCACGCGCGGTGCGGGTCCAGCGGAGGGCGCGGGCGACGCTCGGCGCGTCGAGCTCGCGCAGCACCTGAAACTCCCACCGCAGCCGCCGCATCGCGCGCGGGTCGACGTCCCCCGGGGCGAGGGACTTGAGCAGTACGCGAGCGCCGTCGGAGGTGCGCCGCGCCCGGTGGATCGCGCCCCTCAGCCCCCGCTGCCACTCGGTGACCTCGGTGTGCTCGGGAGCGCCCGCGAGGGCCTCGGGACGCGAGGGGCGGAGGTCGGTGGGACGCGCTTCGGGTGGGAGGTTTGAGGTACGCATGAGGGGATGCTGGCGCTCGCTGGGCACCGACGACGGGCGCACGAGTCCGCTGCGCTGGCGCGCCCGTCGCGCAGAGAATAGGGAGAGTGCGGCGATGCCGTCCAGCGCAACCGTACGGCGCGCGATCGCCGCTGTGGTCGGCCGCCGGAGCGCGTATCGTCCCGCGCCGATGTGGTTTCGTGCGCACCGGGTGTACGTCGCGCTGGCGGTCTTGACGCTGGGCGTCGGCGCCTACGGCCTGCCCCCCGCGCTCATCGTGCAGGACCGCGCCCTGACGGGTTCGCTCCCCAAGGGCGTGTCGATCTCCCCCGACGGCGCGACGCTCTACGTCACCAACTACGGCAACACCAACGGCGACAACGTCGGCGTCTACGACGTGGCGACGCTCCGCCGCACGGCGTGGATCTACCTCCCCGGCGTGGCGGTCGAGAGCGCGGTGTCACCCGACGGGCGGCGGCTGTACGTCTCCGACTTCCGCGACGCGACGGTGCATTTCATTCGCCTCCGCGACCGTCGGACGCTGCGCAGCGTGGCGGTGGGGCGTCACCCCAAGGTGCTCGCGCTCACGCACGACGGCGCCCGCCTCTTCGCCGCCAACTGGAGTGGCCGGAGCGTGAGCGAGGTCGACACGGCGACGGGCGCGGTGGTGCGCACGCACGCGGCGGGTCACAGCCCGCGCGGCCTCGCGGTGGCGCGCGACGGCACGCTCTACGTGGCCAACTTCCACAGCGACTCGCTCGACGTGTTCGCCGGCCCCGAGCGGGCGGAGCGGCGGCGCGTCGAGGGGGTGTGCCACGTGCCGCGCCACCTCGCGCTCTCGCCCGACGAGCGGCGGCTGTACGTGTCGTGCCTGGGCGACGACGCGCTGCTGGTGCTCGACGCGCACTCGCTCGCGCTGGAGCGGCGGGTGCCGGTGGGTGATGCGCCGAAGGCCGTGGACGTGTCGGCCGACGGGCGCGTGGTGGCCACCGCGGACTACGGCGGGAGCACCGTCACGCTGGTGGACACCGACGACTGGACGACGCGCTCCGTGGAGCTGCCGACGATGGACCACGCGAGCGGCATCGTGGCGGCGCGGGCGGGCCATCGGTTCTTCGTGACGGGGTGGTACGACAACCACGTGTACGCGGTGGGGGCGGACGCGGGGCGGCGCTTCGTGGCGAGCGAGCGCGAGCGGGTGCGGGTGGCGGCGCAGCGCATCTTCCACGCGCGCAGCCCGGTGGAGTAGCCGGGGGAGGAATTCGCGCCCGCTGCTCGCACGGCGTCAGGGGCGCGGGGAACGGCTTCGTCAGCGCGTGAGGCGTGCGCGCACGGTGGCTTGCACGTCGTCGGGGAGGGTCGTGAGGAAGCTCTCCGGGAGAGCACGCAGCACCTCGACAGGGAGCGCGAGCACGGCCTGCGCTGCGTCGAGGCCCGCGAGCCGGTCTTCGGGCTTGAGGCCCGCGAGGCGATCTTCGGGCTTGAGGCCCGCGAGCCGGTCTTCGGGCTTGAGGCCCGCGAGGCGATCTTCGGGCTTGAAGCGGGCGAGGAGCTTCTCCGGGGGGACGGAGGCGATGTACTGGCTCATCCAGTCGTCCCAGCCGTCGAGATCGGGTGTGGCGTTCATGGCTCCTTTTCCTCCGGTGTGTTGCGTCAGCCAGCGGCGCGTGTCGAGGCTGAGAGACTCTACCACCCCTGCGAACCACTGCATCAACTCGTCCCGTTCCAGCGCTCCGGCGCGCGACAGGTCGACGACCACGAGGCGCAGCGCGGAGCCGCTCACCGGTCGGTAGCCGCCGTCGCCCGGGTCCAGCGAGAAGCCCAGCTCGCCGATCTCCTCGGTGAGCGGTGGGCTCACGGAGGGCACCACCAGGAAGAGGGTGACGTCGTCGCGCCGCGCCGCCCGCGTGTCCTTTGCGGTGACGCGGATCCCCTTGGGGTGCTGATGCGAAGCCAGCCAGGCGAAGCCGTAGGCCAAGAGTCGGAACAGGTCGCCCCTGCGGAAGGGCCGCGAGATGCTCTTGAACTCCAACAAGCCCACCCACACCAGGAAGCCCCACATGCCGCGCAGGACGTCGCCGTGGTCGCTCGGGTCGCGCTGCACGTCCGCCAGCACTTCGAGCAGGTCGTCGAGGCGCAGCTCCGTCGCCACCCGGTGCTCGCCCGACACCTTCACCCAGCGCGGCCCCCGTTCGGTGATCAGCGTCGTAAATGGCGGGTGCCAGACCGTCTTCTCCGTGCTCATCGCGCGGGTCTAGCCGCGACCACGCACGAAGCGCAAGTGGACCTGCGCCAGGGAATGTCCATGCAGAACCACCTTGTCCGTCGGTGTTTGCGGTGTGCATCACCCGACGCCTCACTTCGGCGTTGGGTGATGCAGCGACACGTGATCCCTCGACAACTGAAGCGGTGTGTACCCGAGGGCCACGATCCCGACCAGCGGCCGTGTCGGATCGGGCAGCTCACGGAAGCGCTTTCCGGCGACGCCTTCGGGGGCCTTCCAGCGCGAGAGGCGACCCGAGACTGACGGGCTGTACCAGCTCCTTGGGTCGGCGACGATGGGCCAGTCGGCGGCTGTCTCGGGGACGCGGCGGTCCTCCGCGCACCAGCGCCGCCACGCCAGGTGCGCCTCTGCGATGGCGCTCGCGATCTCGGGCCGACCGGAACCGCCATGCGCCGCCCGCTCCAACGCGGTGATGAACGGGCGCCGCTCCGCCAGGGCGGCCTCCGTCTGCTCGATGAGTCGCCAGAGCGCGTTCGGGATCACTGGCGCAGGCGAGGCCCCTCGATCGTAGACGTACGCGTGGGCGCGGGTGTGGCCCCCGTTGCTCCACGCCACGCGCTGGGGCCGCATGCCATTCCAGGTCGTCAGCGCCTCGACCGCCTCTCCGGCGAGCGCTTCGGCGCAGCGGACGCCATCGAAGTCGCTCGCCAGCAGCAGCGCAGCCGGGAGGTTCCGCGGCACGTCACCTCGCTCGGCCGCCGCGTTGCGCCGCGGGCGGTCGATGAAGACGCGCGCGGCTTCGTCCACGACGTCCAACAGCAGGATCGCCCGAGCGACAAGCCGCTCCCACAGCTCGCCGGGCGTCTCGCAGGCCGCCCGGGTCGCCTTCCAGCGCTGGGCCCAGGGGGCGCCTTCCGCCGGCGCCCAGCGCACGGTGCGATCGCTGGCGTACCATCGCCACACACCGCCGTCCTCGGCGCCGCGGAGGTCGCGCATCGCCTGGACCTCGGCCCCACCCGCGGGAACCACCTCCACGCTCGGGACGAGCTCGATGCGTTCGCCGCGCGCGAGGCGTTGCCCGAGCGCGGCGAGGATGGCCTCGCGCCCGTGCACCACGTCGTCCGTGCCGCCGAACGCGAGGGAAACAAGCTGCGTGACGGTGGGGTCGTCGGCGATGCGGCGCACGAGCGCCGTGACGCGGGTTGTGGGTGAGGTATGGGGGTGGGACATTGTGAGTGGAGCCCCTCGTCTCGTGCGAGATCTACCCGGGGCGAAGGACGCCGCGCAAGACGGGGTGGTCGGAGAATGTCCGCACGGGAAGCCCCTTCACCCTTCACCGCGCCCCCACCGCATACACGCACAGCCCCTCTCGCTCCGCCACCCGCGGCTCCCCCACGAACGCCCGCGCCGCCCGCGCGCTGCAACGCACCAGCGCGTGGGTGGTCCCCCGCGCCCGCAACGTCTGCAACGCCTCCGTTGGCGTCATGCGCCCGTCGTTCACGTCGAGCGCCTCGCGCAGCACGCTCGCCGGGTAGCAGTCGTTGCGCGGATCAAAGTACACCGACCGCCCCCGCCACACCGCGTAGCCCGCGAAGGGCAGCTCCACGAACACCCGCGCCCCCTCGGGCATCTCGCGCAACAAGCTCCGCGCGGCCTCGTCCTGGCCTGTCGCGTCGGTCCATGCGCCCTCCGTTCGTCCGCGCGTCACCGCTCCCCACAACAACCCCCCCACCACCAGCGGAACCAACCCGAAGGCCGCCACCACGCGCCGCGGCGTCTCGCGCAGCGCCCACGCGCCCCGCGCCATGAGCCCCTCCAGCGGCCCCGCCGCGAGCGTGAGCCCCACCAGGCCCGCGAGCTGGAGGTGCCGCCCATGCCGCAGCGCCATCGCTCCCAACAGCAGCCCCAACACCGCCCGCCCCCGCCACCGCGCCTCGCGCAAGCAAACCGCCCACAGCACCATCAGGCCCGCGCCCACCACCAGCTCCGGCATCGTCGCGAGCCGCCCTGGCGCCCGCCACAGCGGCCACCACTCCACGATGCGCGCGTGCACCACCGCCGTCGCGTCTCCCCCTGCGCCCATGGCGTAGCGCAGCGTGAGGCCATGGAGCGCGAGGCCGTAGGGGTTCACCACGGTGACCGCGAGCGAGGCCACCAGCGCCGCCACACGGGGTCGTCGATCGCCCGGCGCCCACACCCCGAGCCCGAGCATCACGAGCCCGAGGGGAAAGCTCCCATGGAGGTTGGTCCAGGCGAGCATCACGAGGGCCGCCGCCGCCGCGTGCCAGTACGTCAACGACGTCTCGAAGGCCACCGCGGCGAGCATCACCGCGAGGGGGTACGTCATCCCAACGGGCCGCGGCGATTCGAAGCGCCCGCTGAACACCGTCAGCGCGCAGGCCACACACACGGCCGCGATCCACGGGCGCGCGTCACGCAGCGAGCGCCACGCGAGCGCCGCCGCCGTCGCCGCGACCGCCGCTACCCGCACGAGCGCGAGGCCGCCGAGGCCCTTCGCCACCATCATTGCGTAGAGCGCGCCGAAGCCCCACTCGTGCATCACCCACGGGTGCGCGGGGGCGGTGAAGCTGTAGCGGTTGTGCGTGGGGACGGCCCCTTCGCGCAGCAGGTCTTCGCCCGCCCGCAGCACCCACCACACGTCCGCGTCCCAGAGCGGCGCCACCGCCGCGGGGACCACCGCCAGCGCCGTCAGCGCGAGGGCGACGGCGAGGACGAGGCGCTCGCGCGGGTCACTCGGCATCGGGCCTGGCCATCCCGCGGTCGAAGTCGTGGCGGATGGGGTAGGGCCGCGCCTGCACGAACACCAGCCGCCGCGCGCTCCCCGCGAGGATGAACTCCACGTCCATCGGCGTGTCACCGCCCGCGCCGATCGCGTCGTTGAGCCCGCGATGAATTGCTCGCAGCGCGCGGGAGAGCGTCATCACCTCGGCGTCGGTGAGCACGGCGGCGCCGTTTGTCCGCGAGCTGCGCGAGAGGCGCTCGAACTCCCCCTCCTCGCCGTACGTGTAGTAGAGCACCTGCT
>JBILLV010000319.1:0-10834 GCA_044375895.1 Polyangiales bacterium
TGTGCTGGGGCGTCGACGACGTCGGCCAGCTCGGGACCGCACTCAGCACGACCGGCATGCCGGGAAGGCCGTTCGAGGTCACGGGCCTCGTCGGGGCCGACGAGATCGTGGCGGGCGACGAGCACGCTTGTGCGCGCGTCGGCGGTGCGGTGCGCTGCTGGGGAGGCAACCAGCACGGTCAGCTCGGGACCGCGGGGCCGTCGCCGAGCAGCACGCCGCTCCCGGTGGCGGGCCTCGACGACGCCATCCAGGTCGGGGCGGCTGGCTCGCACACCTGCGCGCTGCGTCGCGGCGGGGCGGTCGTCTGCTGGGGACGCAACCAATACGGTCAGCTCGGTGACGGCATCGTCGGCCCGTCGAGGCCCAACCCCATGCCGGTGCAGAGCGCGAACGGAGGCGCCCTTGCGGGGGTCATCGAGATCGCGGTCGGTCGGACCTTCGGGTGCGCGCGGCGCAACGACAACACGGTCGAGTGTTGGGGGACGGGCGTGGTCGGCGAGGGGAGCCCGCGGTCGCGACCCGTGCGCCGCGAGGGCTCGGCAGACGCGCCGCTGGGCGGTGTCGTGGAGCTCGCGGCGGGCGCTGCCCACGTCTGCGCGCGCTTGATGGATGGCTCGGTCCGCTGCTGGGGACACAACGAGTCGGGCCAGCTCGGCGTCGGCCAGGGCGCCAACAGCGCGAACCCGGTGACCGCGACCTGCACCGGCGCGACCACGTGCACGGCGACCCAGATGGCATGCGGCACCGGATGCTGCCCGATGGGGTGGACGTGCTTGAACGGCAGGGACTGCATGGCGCCGATGTCGTCGTGCATGCCCGACCAGACGTCGTGCCCGGGCGTGGGCTGCGTCAACCTCCAGGACAACCGCAGCCACTGCGGGAGCTGCGGCAATGCGTGTTCCAGCAACGTCAACTGCGTCAGGGGCATGTGCGCCCCCATCTCGACGGGCTGCATGTCCGAGGCGGATTGCACCATGGGTCAGTCGTGCTGCGGCGGGATGTGCGCTGCCCTCGACACCACGACGAACTGCGGCGTTTGCGGGATGTCGTGCATCGCGGGCCAGTCGTGCAGCGCTGGCCGGTGCACGGCGACGACCTGCATGGCGCCGTCGACGACGTGCGGGACGACCTGCGTCAACACGAACACCAGCACGGCGAACTGCGGCATGTGCGGCCGTGCCTGCACCGCGCCGACGAACGGCACCGCGACCTGCACCATGGGCATGTGCGGCTTCACCTGCCCCATGCCCTTCACCAACTGCGCCGACGCGTGCGTGAACATGCAGACCGACGTGAACAACTGCGGCATGTGCGGCACGCGCTGCACCGCGGGGCAGAGCTGCTCGATGGGGACGTGCACGCTCCCCTGCGTGTCGGGCACGATGCCCTGCGGCGGCACCTGCGCGAACACGCAGACCGACGTGAACAACTGCGGTGCGTGCGGCACGCGCTGCACCCCGGGGCAGAGCTGCTGCAACGGCATGTGCGCCGCCACCAACACCACGACCAACTGCGGCGCGTGCGGGGTGACCTGTGCTGCCCCGCCGAGAGGCACCGCGGCCTGCACCTCAGGCGCGTGCGCGATCGGGAGCTGCAACACGGGCTTCGCCAACTGCGACGGCGTGGTCGCCAACGGCTGCGAGACGCCGCTCGGCACGACGAGCAACTGCGGTCGCTGCGGCAACGCCTGCACCGCGCCGACGAGCGGCACGGCGACCTGCACGATGGGGATGTGCGACTTCACCTGCGTCGGGGGCTCCACTCGCTGCGGGGCCGCGTGCGTGAACCTGCAGGCGGACGACGCCAACTGCGGGGCTTGCGCGCGGTCGTGTGCGCCGGGTCAGGTGTGCTCGTCGGGCGCGTGCGCGGTGAGCTGCATGGCGGGCCTCACCAACTGCTCGGGGGCTTGCGTCGACCTCACGCGCGACAACGCCAACTGCGGCAGGTGCGGAACGGTCTGCCCTCCTCTCACGGGCGGCAGGGTGGTGTGCGCGTCGAGCATGTGCAGCAGCTCCTGCCCGACGGGCACGCACGCGGTGGGGACGGCCTGCGTCGGTGATGGCGGTCCGAAGCCGGTGTCGCCGATCTCGCTCGGCGACGTGACGCAGCTACGCCCGGCGTTCCGCTGGATCAACCCCACGAACGCGAACGGTGCGGTGATCGACGTTTGCAACGATCGCGCGTGCGCCTCCATCGAGCAGACGATCGAAGCGCCGGCGAGCGGCGGGGTCGCCACCACCACGGCCGTCGCCACCACGCCGCTCATGGGGGCGCGCACCTACTACTGGCGCGTCCGCGCGATGGTCGGCGCCGTCGCCGACACCACCACCACCAACAACAGCCCGGTGTGGCTCTTCCACACGCCGCGCGCCAACCGGGGCCCGGTGCAGACGAGCGTTCGCCCGCACCTCGACGTGAACGGCGACGGCATCGACGACCTGGCCGTCGGCGTCCCCAACGCGAGCTCCGGCGCGGGCCGCGTCGACCTCTTCCTCGGCCGCGCGTCGGTACTCCCGATGACGGTGCATCTCAGCCTCGCGGGCTCGGCGGACGCGCGCTTCGGCACGTCGGTGTCGTCGGCGGGGGACGTGAACGGCGACGGCTTCGGCGACCTCGTGGTGGGCGCGCCGGGCGCCTCGTCGGGGAGCGGCGCGGTCGCCCTCTACCTCGGCGGCGCGATGGGCCTCTCGGCCACCGCGAGCTTCACCGCGCCGGGCGCCGCCGGCGGCGCGCTCGGCACCACGGTGACCGGCGCGGGCGACGTCGACCTCGACGGCTACGCCGACCTCGTGGCGGGGGCGCCCGCCGCGGGCTCCAACGCGGGCTCGGCGGTGTGGTACCGCGGCGCGGCGAACGTCACCTCGCTCGCCTCCGCCACGCTCTCGGGGACGGGCGGCGCGAACGTGCAGTTCGGCCTCACGCTCGCGGGCGTCGGCGACCTCAACGGCGACGGGTACTCCGACGTGCTGGTGGGCGAGCCCGGCTACAACAGCAACCAGGGGCGTCTGCACGTGTTCCGCGGGGGCTTGACGGGGTTGCCCATGTCGGCGACGACGCGCCACGACGGGGGCTCGGTGGGCGACCGCTTCACCGCGGGCCTCGCGGGCGCGGGCGACGTCAACGCCGACGGGTACTCCGACGCCGTGGCCTCGGCGCCCCTGGCGCTCGGCGGCAACCGGGGCGGCTTCAACGTGTTCGTGGGCGGCGCGGGCGGGTTCACCACCGCGAGCGTCCCCGCGGGCGACACTTCGAACGCGGGCTGGGGGCGAATCCTCGCGGGCGCCGGGGACGTCAACGGCAACGGCCGCGACGACGTGCTCGTGGCCGCGCCCTTCGTCGATTCGAACCGCGGTCGCGTGTACCTGGTGGACGGCGAAGCGCTCCTCGAGGCGGGCACCTTCGGCTTCCCGACGCGGCTCTTCGAACAGTCGGGCGCCGCGCAGTACGCGGCCTTCGGCGCGTCGCTCGCGGGCCTCGGCGACATCGACGGCGACGGCTACGCCGACGCGGCCTTCGGCGCGCCCGGCGAGAACAGCGACGCCCTGGGCAGCGTGTACGTGCTCCGCGGCGCGAGGAGCGTCCCGGCGACGGCGTCGGCGTTCATGATCTCGATGGCGGGCGGCGACCGCTACGGCGCGGCGCTCGGCGGCCTCGACGCGATGGTTCCCGACGCGCCCGCGAGCTGCACCATGGGCCTCGCCCGCTGCGGCGCCGCGTGCGTCGACACGAGCTCGAACGCCTCGAACTGCGGCGGCTGCGGCCGCGCCTGCGCGATGGGCCAGATGTGCGCCAGCGGCGTGTGCGCGACCGTGGCCCGCTGCCCGACGGGGCAGACCGACTGCACCCCGACGGCGATGACGGCCACCTGCCGAAGCCTCCAGACCGACGTGAACAACTGCGGCATGTGCAGCCGCGTGTGCCCCGCGCCGACGGAGGGCTCGGCGACGTGCGCCGCCGGCACCTGCGGCCAGAGCTGCCCGTCGGGGCAGATGGTCTGCGGGAGCGCCTGCGTCACGCTCGGCGAGGCGTGCTCCGCGGGCCTCGGGGCATGCCTGCGGACCGGGATGGTCGCCTGCACGGGCGGGAGCCCGATGTGCAACGCGGTGCCGGGCACCCCCGCGCCGACGGAGACCTGCAACAACGTCGACGACGACTGCGACGGCGCGGTGGACGACGGCGCGACCTGCCCCACGGGCCAGAGCTGCGTGTCGGGCATGTGCATGAGCGCGGGCTGCCCCGGCGCGCGTCCGATGACGTGCGGTTCGAGCGTCGACCTCAACGAGAGCCGAACGAACTGCGGTGCCTGTGGAAACGACTGCGGCTCGTGTGGTGCGGCGTGCGCCCAGGCACGCGCCTGCCTCGCGGGCGTGTGCACGTCCTTCGGCACGGGCGCCGCCGTGTCCGACATGCCCACGATGAGCGCGGGCGTCGAGATGGGGGCCGGCGCCGAGCCCTTCGATGACAGGTGCCCGCAGGGCTTCGCGCTGACGCGCACCGTCGGGTTCGTTGGGCCCTCGGGCATCACGGGGCTCCAAGTGACCTGCAGCCGAATCCTCCTCAACTACACGACCTGCGGCGGCGCCACGATCAGCGTGGGCACCACCACGCGCAACCTCAACATCCACGGAGGTGCCGGGCCGTTCGGCATGCCTGTCGTTTGTCCCCCTGGAGAGGTCATGGCGGGCTTCAGCGGCAGCGCCAGCGGGCAGATCAACGCGTTCACGATGCGGTGCGGCGGGCTCTCGGCGACGCCCGCTCCGCTCAACGTCACCGTAGGCTCCCTCTCCGATGTACCTACGCTGGGGGACGCCTCCAGCGGTATACCCTTCGGCCCCATCAACTGCCCGTCGGGCACCATCGCGGTCGGCATCACGGGTTGGGAGACCCCCTCCGCCGTGCAGGGGATCGCGCTCCGGTGCGCCCGTCCCGGCGCCAACACCATGATCCCGCCCTGACCTGCGGCACCGCCACCGTCTCTCCCTGAGCAGGGATCCGCCGATTCGATCGAAGCCTCTGTATTCTTCGGGCATTCTACCGTCACGCGCCGGGAGGCACAGCGCCCGGCGCGCGTCGTCTGCCTCCCACCCCCGCTCGCTTCGCTCGCGTTCTCCCCCTCCCTCCGCCGCCGCGACGGCGTCAAAGGGAGGGGCCATTCGCTACCGACGTGTACTCACCCGCAGCGTGGCGGCGTGGCGGCGTGGCGGCGTGGCGGCGTGGCGGCGTGGCGGCGTGGCGGCGTGGCGGCGTGGCGGCGTGGCGGTGTGGCGGCGTGGCGGCGTGGCGGTGTGGCGGCGTGGCGGCGTGGCCTTGCGCTCCGCGGCCCAATGGAGCCAGTGACGGTAGCGGACGGCCCCTCCCTTTGACGCCGTCGCGGCGGCGGAGGGAGGGGGAGAACGCGAGCGAAGCGAGCGGGGGTGGGAGGCAGACGGCGCGCACCGGGAGCCACAGCGCCCAGCGCGTGACGGTATGGGACCCGTTCCGCGGATCCCTGCTGAGCCGCGCAGGCGCCACGCGAAGGCCGCGCGGTTGACATCGCGCGGCCGTCGGGCGAAGGCTCTCTCGTGCCTCGCAGGGCAATTCTCTTCACTCTCTTCACGGGATGCGTCTTCGCCGACTGGAGCCCGCCGCAGCAGCCCGCGCGCCCGGACGCGACGCCCGCGGACGCGACGCCCGCCGACGCGACCCCCGACGCGGCCCCCGCCTGCGCGCAGCGCGCCGTGCGGGCGCTCGTGCTCAGCCGCAACCCGTACGGGTGCGTCGTCCGCTGCGACGGCGCGGTGCGGTGCTGGGGGCGCAACGACCTGGGCCAGCTCGGCCGCGGGTTCACCTCGCCGTCGGAGTCGCCCGGCGCGGTGCCCGCTCTGGGCGAGGTGACCCTGATGGCCGCCGGGTTTGAGCACACCTGCGCCTGGGACGGCGTGCTCCGGTGCTGGGGCGACAACAGCTTCGGCATGCTCGGCCGCGGCACCCGAGAGGCCAGCCCGAACCCCGTCGCCGTGATGGGCCTCAGCCCGCCCGTGGTGTCCGTCGCGGGGGGCGGCTCGCACACCTGCGCGGCCCTCGACACGGGGGAGGTGTGGTGCTGGGGCGACAACGTGCGCGGTCAGCTCGCCAACGGCTCGAGCGAGATGCGCGCGCGGCCGACGCGCGCGGCCGGCCTCCAGGGCCCCGCGGTCGAGGTGGTGACCGGCCAGTATCACACCTGCGCGCGGCTCCGTTCGGGCGACGTGTCGTGCTGGGGGCAGGCCACCTTCGGCACCCTCGGCGACGGGACCGTCACCAACCGCGCGGCGCCGGGCCTGGTGCCGCTGCGCGCCGCCGCGGTCGACCTCGCGAGCACCGACAACCACGCCTGCGTCGCGCTCGACGACGGCTCGGCGTGGTGCTGGGGGTACAACGACCAGGGCCAGCTCGGCGACGCCACGCGCACGAACCGCGCGAGCCCGGTGCCGGTGGCGGGCGTCCGCGACGCGCGCCTCGTCGCGACGGGCCGGGACCACACCTGCGCCGCGCTGCGCGACGGCTCGGTGCGCTGCTGGGGGGGCAACGGGCACGGGCAGCTCGGCGACGGCACCACCACACGCCGCGCGTCGCCCGTCACGGTGGTGGGCCTCGACGCGCCCGCGGTGGCCATCGCCGCGGGGACGGCCTTCACCTGCGCGGCGCTCGAAGACGGGCGCGTGATGTGCTGGGGCGCCAACGACGAGGGGCAGCTCGGCGTCGGCGTCTCGGACGATCACCTGACGCCCGTCGAGGTGCCGCTCCCCCGGTGAGCGCCGCCCCGAAGACTCTGACCTCCTGACAGGTTGTGGGAGGAAAGATCTATTCTCCAGGCACTTTACGCAGATTGTCGGTGATCGGAATTGCTGCAATTTCGCCGCGGGCCTCTGCCTGGGTTTGGTCGCTTCTTTCCAACGGTTGCAACATGCTGTTCACCCCCCAGGCGTCCCAGGGTTCGCCAGGCGCTCACCCTGGGCTGCGCTCGGATCGCCCGCAGAGCCGGGCTCAGGAGAAACCTCATGGAGTGGGACGCGTGAGCCCGGCTTTGCGGGCGATCCGAGCGCAGCCCAGGGTGAGCGCCTGGCGAACCCTGGGACGTTGAAACGCAGGGAAGGAAACGACCCAACCCAGCCACAAGGCGTTGCAGATTCCCGATCACTTGTCAGGAGGTCAGAGACTATGGCGCCATAGTCTTCCGTGAGACTGGAATTGCCGGGGCCCGCGTCATGCGTCGTGCGGCCCGGTGGCATCGGAGAACGGGCCCGCCGCGTTCGACGTTTCCTCGCCGGGCGCCGAAGGGACACGGAACAGGCCGTAGGGCGACGAGGGGGTGTTGCCGAAGCAGCTCCGCAGGCTCGGTGCCGCTCGGGACCCTGTGTGTCCAGTGTTTCGGCCGTGGGGGCTCAGGGTGCGGCGACGCGTACTTCGACCGTGGAGTTGTCGGTGTTGCCGCCCGCGACGATCACCTCGGCGGTCTCGGGCACCACCGCGATCCCCACGGGGAAGATGCTGACGGTGGATCGGGCGCCGCCCCGCAGCGTCGCGACGCCGCCGGAGCCGAAGGTGACGTCGGCGCGCCCTCCCGGGGTGAAGCGGTGAACCTGGATGGGGGGCGATGACCCCGCGGCCTGCGTGGTGAAGACGACGCGCCCGTCGCAGTGCCGCGCGAGGTGATGCCCGTGGCTGTAGCTGTAGTACCAGAGGCCGCCGGTCGCGTAGACGCCCTGCGTGCCGAAGGCGAGGTCGGTGTCGCCGTTGGGGAGGAAGTGAACCACCTCCGCGGGGGCGCTCTGGTAGCCCCCCGTCGCGGTGATCAACGCGCGGACCACGAAGACGCCGCCGTCGTCGCCCACGAGGAGGTCGCCGGCGAAGGCGTCCTGCGGGAGCGCGTGCACCGCGAGGCCGCGATCACCGAAGGAGGTGAGCGGTGATCCGTCGAGGCCCAGCGCGCGGAGGGAGACGCGCGGGGTCGCCCGCTCCGAGCCCGAGACGACGTAGCCGTCCGTCCGTCGGGCGACGCCGTAGAAGAAGCGCGCGTTGTCGAAGTAGACGCCGCGCTGGTGGAAGGTGCGGTCGAGCTCACCGGACGCGTCGAGCGCCACCACCACGCCGAGCGAGGGCAGGGTGAAGGGCGAGGCGTCCGAGCCTGCGGCGACGATGCGGGGCCCGTCGATCAGCACGCTCCAGAGCGCCGTGTTGGCGGACTGGATGGGCGACTGAGCCTCGTAGACGTGTCGCCAGCCTAGGCCGTAGAAGCTCGGGTCGAGCGCGCCGTTGGGGCTCGTTCGCACGACCAGCCCCCGGCGCGTCATCGTGCGGCGCGACTCTGCGTAGCCCACGAACACCAGGCGCCCGTCGCCGTCGACCGCCGCGGCCAGCAAGGACTCGTCCAGGTTTTCGCCCTCCAACGTGGTGTTGAGGCAGAGCCGCCCCCCGACGCCGAAGCTGGGGTCGAGCGCGCCGTCGGGCTGGAAACGAATCGCCGCCGCGTCGAAGTTGCCCGGCCGCCCGCAGCTCGTCGCGCCGCCGAAGACCACCACCCCGCCGCGGCTGTCGACCACCATGCTCTTGGTGTGGAAGCTGTAGGTCAGCGCGCTCATCAACGGGGTGGCCCGCTCGGTGAGCTCCTGTCCGGGGCGCGCGGACGGGGTGAGCGCGCAGCCCGGGATCGGCGCGGCGTCCTGTGGCAGAGGCCGTGGGGCGTCGACGGGAGCGTCCGCGGGAGCGTCGGGGCGCGCGTCGGAGCCGTCTGCGCCGCTGTCCTGCGCGGCGGTGCGCCCGACGAGCTCGACGCACCCCACGCTCAGGAGGGCCGCCATCCACCACGGGTGTCGCTGCATGCTGGGAACCTATCCTCACGCCAAATGGCCGTCCACGATGAGCAAGGGGCAGACCCGCGCGGGCGGTGCGTGTCGTCGCGTGCGGACGGCGTGCGATGCGATGCGCGCGTGTCACATACCGTGGCGCGCGTGCGTCGCCGGGGGGCGTGCGACGAAGTGACCGCGCCCGCTGAAAGTACGATATCGTCCCACCCTCTCCCTCTCCCTGATGAGCGCTTCGTCCGCACCCTCTTCGCCGCGGCTCCCTGGCATTATCGCGGGGCGCTACCAGCCCGTCCGCGAGCTCGGGCGCGGGGGCATGGGCGCGGTCTACGAGGCCGTCCACACCTGGACGGGGCGGCATGTCGCGCTGAAGACGCTGCTCCCGCACCTCGCGGGCGACGCCGGGGCGGTGGAGCGCTTCCGCCGCGAGGCCCGCGCGGGCGTGCAGGGCGCGCACCCGCACATCGTCGAGGTGCTCGACATGGGCGTCGACCCCGAGGATGGCACCACCTACCTCGCGCAGGAGCTCCTCGTCGGCGAAGACCTCGCCGCCCTCCTCGCGCGCGACGCGCCGCTCGGGCTCCAGCGCGCGTACGAGCTGTTCGTCCCGGTGATGGCCGCGCTCGACGCCGCGCATCGGGCGGGGGTGGTGCACCGCGACGTGAAGCCGGGTAACGTCTTCCTGGCGCGGGGAGCGGGTGGCGCCGTCGTCCCCAAGGTGATCGACTTCGGCATCGCGGCCCTCTCCGACGCCGCGCCCGTCACCCGCACCGGTGCGCCCATCGGGACGCCGCAGTACATGGCCCCCGAGCAGGCCCGCGGCGCGCGCGACATCGACGCCCGCGCCGACGTCTGGGCCGTCGGGTGCCTGTGGTTCGAAGCGCTCACGGGCAAGCGCCCCATCGCCGGGGACAACTACCAGGCGCTCCTCGCGGCCCTCCTCGCGCACCCCTCGCCGAGCCTCCGCGCCATGGCCCCGGAGCTCCCCGACGCGCTCTGTGCGGTCGTGGAGGGGGCGCTCCAGGCCGATCGCGGGCGTCGCCACCCCGACATGGCCACCTTCGCGCGCGGGCTGCTGGCGGCCCCCTGCTGCGCGGGCGAGCCCTGGGGCCTCGCGCTGGCGGCGTTGTACCCCTTCCCCGTGTCGTCGAAGCCCGCGCTGCTCGACGCGCCCACGCCGACGCCCGACACGCTCCAGCTCCCCCCGGTGACCGACGAACCGCGCGTCTCCGCGCCCCCGGCGCCGCCCGCCACCACCGCCCCCACGTCGCGCGCATCCGCCACCCCGCCGCGCACGCCGCCGTGGCGCGCGGTGGCCTTCGTCTCCCTCACGCTCGCCCTCACGAGCACGCTCGCCCTTGTGTGGCGGGGGGCGCCGCGCGTCACGGTCACCGCTCCGGTGCCGCCTCCGACGCCCGTCGTCGCGCCCACGCCGGTCGCGGCCCTCGCGGCGCCGTCGCCCGTCGTCGCGCCGTCCGTCGTCGTGCCGCCCGTCGTCGCAGCGAGCGATGCGGGCACGGCCGTTGCTCTCACGACGCCGCTGCGCCGCAGGGTGCGCCCGCGCCTCGCCGACGGCGGCACCGCGCGGGTCACCGTCATCAACGGCGCCCCGGTGCTCGAACCATGAAGCTCTCCCTCTCGGCCCCCGTGCTCGCGCTCCTCCTCGCCGCGCCCTCCCTCCACGCGCAGGCCGACCCGGTGGAGGAGCACGTTCGTCGCGGCGTCGAGCTCCGGCGGGCGGGGCGCGACGACGAGGCGCGGGCGGAGTTTGAAGCGGCCTACGCGCAGCGGCGGGAGCCTCGCATCGCGGCCCAGCTCGGGCTCGCCTGTCAGGCCGGCGGCGACTGGGTGCGCGCCGACACCCTGCTCCGCGAGGCCCTCGCCGCCCCCACCGACCCGTGGATCGTTCGCAACCGAACGGCCCTCGAGGGAGCCTGCGCGGTGGGCGATCGTCACCTCGCCACCGTGCACCTGGTGGGCAACGTCGTGGGGGCGCGGGTGCGGGTCAACGG
>JBILLV010000052.1:0-38542 GCA_044375895.1 Polyangiales bacterium
GTCCCGTCCATGAGGAGCGCGCACGCGTGGACGGCGCCGACGACCACGCGACGCGCCCCCGTGAGGCCGCGCACCGCCACGGGCGCCATCGACGAGTCGCGCGCGCCGTTGCCGAGCTGACCGCTGCTCCCGTCGCCCCA
This sequence comes from Polyangiales bacterium, assembly GCA_044375895.1. Lineage (GTDB taxonomy): Bacteria > Myxococcota_A > Polyangia > Polyangiales > CAISKJ01. The sequence goes on from JBILLV010000052.1 coordinate 141, forward strand.
GCAGCGCACGGCGCCGCCCGCGACGACCGCGCAGGACGTGGGCTGATTGCCCGAGCTGGTCGATCGCCCCGCGGCGATGTCGACGGCGCCCGTGACGCCCATCACCGCGACGGGGACGTTGCTCGACGAGATGCTGCCGGTGCCGAGCTCGGTGCCGCGTCCCCAGCAGAGCGCGCGTCCGTCGGTGGTCACCGCGCAGGAGTGGAAGTAGCCCGCGGAGACCGTCGTGGCGTTGGTGAGGCCGCTCACCTGCACGGGCGCGGCGGCGTTGATGGCGGCCCCGTTGCCGAGGCGCCCGTTGGAGCCCGCGCCCCAGCACCACACCGTGCCGTCGCGCTTCACGGCGCACGTGTGTTCGTAGCCCCCGCTCACCTGGGCGATGTCGGTGAGACCGACGGCCACCACGGGGCGCGGGCGCGTGGCGGTGGCGCGGTCGCCGAGCTGTCCGGCGCTGTCGTCGCCCCAGCACCGCAGGCTGCCGTCGTCGAGGGCCGCGCAGGTGAAGCGGTTGCCCGCGCCGAGCTGCCGCACGACCGGGCAGGTGCCCATACAGGCCGCGGCAGGCGCGTCGCCGCCAGCGGTAGCGTCCGCGCCGACGGCGGCGTCACCCGACGGGGTGTTGGGCGAACTCGTGCCGCAGGCAGTGAGCGTGAGGGTGAGAAAGGCGAGACCGTGCGCGAGCTTCATGGGCAGGGTGTACCTCAAGTCCCGACGAAGCAGACGGCGTCTGACGCTGACGCGCTACACCACCGCGTCGGCGGCGTGTCGGGCGCGCGCCTCGAACAGCCCCGCCAGCGTGCGCACCGTCTCAAGCTGCTTCGCCAGCGCGCCCGGGTCCATCATCCCGATCCCCTCGTCGACCACCAGCCACCCCGCGCGCGACTCGACGCAGTACCCGCCGTGTGCCGCGAAGAAGGCCAGCGCTGCGTCGCCGAACACCGCGCGCGTCGCCTCCGCGTCATCGCTGAAGAGCTGGTACCGCTCATCGAACGCGTCGGGCGCGTCGAGCGTCACCTCATCCGCGGGCGTGTACGCCGACCCCACCAGCCCGAACACGCCGGGCCGCTTGAACTCCAGCCGAAACGACGGCATCGCCCCCACCTTCGCCGCCCCCACGGTGCGCCACATCCCGCCCGCCGACGCCGCCCGCGAGAGGTGCTCGAACAGCGCCACGCGTCCGTCGCTCACCAGGTGCCGCCCCACCGCGCCGCCCGCGCGAAAGAGCGGATGGCTCCCCGGGCCGCTCGTGATGAAGCGCCCCGCCCGCTCTTCGAAGCGCATCCCGAGCGCCGCCGCCGCGCGCGAGAGGGCGCTCTTGCGGTAGAGCTCGGCGAGGCGCGACCACGCCGCCAGCACCAGCAGGCCCGACACGAACACGATGAAGAGGGTGGAGGCGTTCACGAGGGGTGTGCGCTACCGCGAGAGGAGGGCGAGGCGTTGCTCGATGGCGGGGCGGTCGGGTGAGCCGCCGACCTGGCGCCACACCTCGCGCCCCTCACCGTCGACGAGGATGTACGTGGGCGTCCCGCGGACGCCGTAGCGCGCCATCACGAGCTGCGCGGACGGCGAGTCGAGGTCGACCCGCACCACGTTGAGGCGACCTTGTGTGTCTCGTTCGAGGCCGTCGACCGACGGCCGTGCCACCAGGCAGGGGCCTCAAGTGTTGCTGTAGACGTCGATGAGCGCGGGCCTCCCGTTGCCGATGGTGGCGGCGAAGGCGCTCGGCGCGTCGTGCGTCCCGCGCCCCGGCCGCAGCAGGGCCACCGCGCCGAAGAGGGCCGCGATCTGCAGCACGAGGGAGAACTTCCGATGCCGCGCGAGGCGGTGCTCGTCGGGCCGCCCGTCGAGCCACCACCCGAAGGCGAAGAGGCCGCCGAGGAGCCCGAGGAGCGTGTACGTGAGGGCGGGGTGCATCGTGCGTCTACCTTTCGTGGGCGAAGAGCCAGCGGCGGAACAATGCCATGCCGTCGCGCAGGGGCGCCCGCTCGGTGTACTCGTTCTTCTGGTGGGCCTGCGATTGCGTGCCGGGGCCGAGGTTGACCGCCGCCACGCCCGCCGCGGCGAAGCGGGCGACGTCGGTCCACGCCTGCTTGGGCTCCACCGTGGTGATCCCCGCGTCGATGAGCGACTTCACCAGCGGGTGCGAGCGGTGCGGCGGGGCCGAGGGCGAGCGGTCGAACACCTCCACCACGGCCTCGCCCTCCACCAGCGCGAGGAGGTCGCGCTCGGCGTCGTCGGGTGTGCGGCCCGGCGCGAAGCGGTAGTTGACGTTGAGCGTGAAGGCGTCGGGGATCACGTTGCGCCCGCGGCCCCCCTCGGCCAGCGTCGCGCTCACCACCTCGCGGTAGAGCATCCCGTCGAGCGTCACGTCTCTCGGGGCGAGCGCCTGCAGCCGCGTGAGGAAGCCCCCGGCTTTGTGGATCGCGTTCTCGCCCTGCCACGGACGCGCGCTGTGCGACGTGCGCCCCTGAAACTTCACCCGCGCGTGGAGGCTCCCCATGCACCCGAGCTGGAGCCCGTTGGAGCTCGGCTCCAGGCACACCGCGAGGTCGACCTCACGCAGCGCGGGGAAGTGTTCGAGGAGGTCGCCGAGGCGGTTCTCCAGGTACGGGCCCTCCTCGCGCTCGTAGAAGACGAAGGTGGGCGCGTAGCGGGGCTGAGCGCCCGCCGCGAGGTCGTCGATGAGGTGGAGCATCACCGCGAGGCCCGACTTCATGTCCGCCGCGCCGGGGCCGTAGATGCGCGGGCCCTCCACGCGAGGGGGCCCGTCGTGCTCGGTGCGGACGACGTCGAAATGCCCCGCGAGCACCACGCGCGGAAGGCCCTCGGGCGCGCTCGGCGTGACCACGAGCGAGTGCCCATCGCGCGCGACATGGGGCCGTCCGACGCGGGCGGCGAGCTGGCGCTCCACGTGGTCGCACACCGCCTCCTCCTCGCCCGTGAACGACGAGATGGCGCAGAGCTCGAGGAGCGTCTCTTCGACGGGCGAGAGGCTCATACCGACACGCCGTGGTCGCGGAGCGCCTGCTCCAGGGAGGTCTTGCGGTCGGTGCTCTCGGTGCGCTTCCCGATGATGAGCGCGCAGGGCACCTGAAACTCGCCCGCCGGGAAGCGCTTCGGACGCGTCCCCGGGATCACCACGCTGCGCGCCGGGATGCGCCCGCGCGTCTCCACCACGGCCTCGCCCGTCACGTCGAGGATGGACGTGCTCGCGGTGAGCACCACGCCGGCGCCGACGACGGCCTCCTGCTCGACGATCACGCCCTCCACCACGATGGCGCGCGACCCGATGAACGCGCCGTCTTCGATGATGACCGGCCGAGCCCCGGGCGGCTCGAGCACGCCGCCGATGCCGACGCCGCCCGCGAGGTGCACGTCGCGCCCGATCTGCGCGCACGACCCCACCGTGGCCCACGTGTCGACCATGGAGCCGGTGTCGACGTAGGCGCCGACGTTGACGTAGCCCGGCATCACGATCGCGCCCGGCGCCACGTACGAGCCGTAGCGAACCGTCCCCGGCGGCACCACGCGAACGCCCGGCGGCGGCACCTTCACGGGGATCTTGTCGTTGAACTCCAGCGGCCCCGCGCTCGACCGCTCGATGGGGCGGAGCGCGAAGTACAGCAGGATGGCCTGCTTGATCCACGGGTGCACCGTCCACTCGCCGCCCTCCTTCGTGGCGACGCGGAGCTGGCCCGCGTCGAGCGCGGCGAGGGTGTCGAGGACGGCCCGCTCGTGCTCGGCGTCTTTGAGGAGCGAGCGGTCGGCGAAGGTGCTTTCGATGAGCGGGCGGAGGCGGGCGCTGAGGCCCGGCGCGGTGGGGGGCGTCGTCATGGCACGCACGCCATATCACCCGCCGGGGTCATTGCACAGAACCCACCCGCGAAGTCGCAGTCGCTGCTCCGGGTGCAGCGGGGCATACAGAGCGCCCGCCAGGCCCCCACCACGATCTGCACGCACGCCCCTCGGTCGGGGCAGTCGGCCGACGTGGTGCACTCGGCCGAGCAGAGCGACACGTCGACCATGGTGATGCGGTTGCGAAAGTTGATGCAGAGGGGCGTGGCGTCGGCGCAGTTGGCCACCGAGCGGCAGAGCCCGTAGGGGGTGTCGGGGCGGCTGCCGCAGGCCACGAAGGCGGCCAGCACGAGGACGAGGGACGGGCGGAGGGGGCTCATCGTTTGTTGTAGAAGCGGTAGTCGCGAATGTACCCCGCGTCGGCCCCCAGCACCCGCACACCACAGGGCGGGAGGGTGACCCGCACGCGGCCCGATTCGACGTACGCGTCCTTCGTCCACGATCCATCGGGGATCTCCGGGACGAGCAGGTCGGTGAAGCGAACGCCGTCCCGCACGCTGCCCGTGGGGAGGTAGAGGTTGACGGTGCGGGCGAGGGGGCCGAGGTGGGCGGCGACGAGGACGGTCTCCTCGGGGTCGTCGGTCTCGCGGAGGAAGGCCAGCACGCCGGGGCCCGTGAAGGGGGAGAGGTCGACGAAGCGCCCGCGGCGGAGGGCCCGGGAGAGGCGTCGGAGGGCGACGAGCTCCTTGTGGAAGGCGAGGGTGGCGAGGTCCCAGCGGGCGCGGTCCCAGGGCATCGGGGCGCGGTTGGCGGGGTCTTCGCCGCCGCGCATCCCCACCTCCTCGCCGTAGTAGATCACCGGCGGCCCCGCGAGCGTAAACTGGAGCGTCGTCGCGAGCCGCGCCCGCGCCAGGTCGCCGCACGCGTCGAGCACGCGGGGCGTGTCGTGCGACGAGAGCATCATCCACGAGCGGAGGAGCCCGTCGAGCCCAAGGTCGCGCTGGAGCGCCGCCACGAGCGCCGTCACCACGGAGGCGGGCGTCTCGGCGGGGTCGTTCATCCAGTCGAGGAGGGCGCGGCGGACGACGTAGTTCATCGTGCCGTCGGGGAGGCCGGGGGCGGCGACGAGGCCCGCGGGGTACGACATCACCTCGGCGACCACACACGCGTCAGGCGAGGCCGACTTCACCGCGTGGGTGATGGCGCGGAGCCACGAGGCTTCGAGGTCGGCGGCGACGTCGAGGCGCCAGCCCGCGGCCCCGCGGCGCACCCAGCGACGGAGCAGCGCGTCGTCGCCGTCGAGGAGGGCGGCGCGGACGTGCGGGGCGTCGAGGTCGAGCTCGGGCATGTGCCCGTAGCCGCGCCAGCGCTGCACGCGGCCGTCGCGCTGGAGGACGCCGCGCTTCTCCACGGCCCACGGGTGCGCGTCGGAGACGTGGTTGAGCACGGCGTCGAGCACGACCCGGAGGTCGAGGCCCGCGCACGCGTCGAGCAGCGCGCCGAGGGCCGCGTCGCCGCCGAGGGCGGGGTCGACGCGGTCGAAGTCCGTGGTGTCGTAGCGGTGGTTGCTGGCGGCGGTGAAGACGGGCGTGAGGTAGAGCGCCGTCGCGCCGAGGGCGAGGAGGTGATCGAGTCGCTCGGTGATGCCCGCGAGGTCACCGCCGAACCAGTCGCGGCCGCGCGGGGGGTGCGCGGGGAGGTCGTTCCAGGTGCGGAGCTCGGCGTCGGGGGGGAGGTGTGGCGCCTTGGCGGTGACGTCGAGGCCACCGCCGATGGCGAAGCGGTCGGGGAAGATTTCGTAGAAGACCTGATCGGCGAGCCAGTCGGACATGCGGGGGCCGAGCGTACCGCGCTAGGCGTCGCCCTTCGAAAAAGTCAGCGCGAGCTTGTCGTCGGCCACGTCGACGTGGGCCACGCCGCCCTCGGCGAGCTCGCCGAAGAGCAGGGCCTCGGCCAGCGGCTTCTTGATGGAGGTCTCCACGAGGCGCCCCATCGGGCGGGCGCCGAAGGCGGGGTCGTAGCCCTTCTTGCCGAGCCACGTGCGGGCGTCGTCGGAGAGCACCACCTTCACCTTCTTCTCGTCGAGGATGCCCTGGAGCAGCGCGACTTCCTTGTCCACCACCTGCAGGATCACCTCCTGCGACAGCCCCTTGAACTGCACGATGGCGTCGAGGCGGTTGCGGAACTCCGGGGTGAACGTCCGCTCCATCGCCGACTTCGCGCGGGCGACGTCGGGGCCGGTGGCGCCCTGGCCGAAGCCGACGACCTTCTCGTTCATCTCGCGGGCGCCGGCGTTGGTGGTCATGATGAGCACGACGTTGCGGAAGTCGGCCTTCTTGCCGTTGTTGTCCGTCAGCGTGGCGTGGTCCATCACCTGGAGGAGCACGTTGAAGAGCTCGGGGTGGGCCTTCTCGATCTCGTCCATCACGACGACCGAGTACGGGTGCTTGCCCACGGCGTCGGTGAGCAGGCCGCCCTGGTCGAAGCCCACGTAGCCCGGCGGCGCGCCGATGAGCCGCGAGACGGTGTGACGCTCGCTGTACTCGCTCATGTCGTAGCGGAGAAACTGCACGCCCATCACCTTGGCGAGCTGCTTGGCGAGCTCCGTCTTGCCGACCCCCGTGGGGCCCGCGAAGAGGAAGCACCCGATGGGCTTCTCGGCCGAGCGCAGCCCCGAGCGGGCCAGCTTGATCGCGCTGGTGATCGCGGTGATGGCCTCGTCCTGCCCGAAGATCACGGCCTTGAGCTCGGTCTCCAGCGTCTTGAGCCGCTCGCGCTCCGACCCGGTGACGGTCTTCTCCGGGATGCGCGCCATCTTGGCGACGATGGTCTCGACGTCGTGGAGCGTCACTCGCTTCGTGCGCTCGGCCTCGGGGCGCATGCGGTCTTGCGCGCCGGCCTCGTCGATCACGTCGATGGCCTTGTCGGGGAGGAGCCGGTCGTTGACGTACTTGGCCGCGAGCTCGGCGGCGGCCTTGATCGCCTCGGGCTCGTAGGTGACCCCGTGGTGGGCCTCGTACTGGGGCTTCAAGCCCTCGAGGATCTGGATGGTCTCGGCCACCGAGGGCTCGCCGATGTCGATCTTCTGGAAGCGGCGGGCGAGGGCGCGGTCGCGGTCGAAGGCGGCCTTGTACTCGTTGTACGTGGTGCTGCCGATGCAGCGGAGGCGGCCCGAGGCGAGGGCCGGCTTGAGCATGTTGGAGGCGTCCATCGAGCCGCCCGAGGTGGCCCCGGCGCCGACGATCGTGTGGATCTCGTCGATGAAGAGGATCGCGTGGGGGTTGTTCGCGAGCGCCTTCAGCACAGCCTTGAGACGCTCTTCAAACTGCCCGCGGAACTTCGTCCCCGCGAGGAGCGCGCCGAGGTCGAGGGCGTACACCACGGCGTCCTTCAGCACCTCGGGGATGTTGCCCTCGTGGATGCGGAGCGCGAGGCCCTCGGCGATGGCGGTCTTGCCCACGCCGGGCTCGCCCACGTAGAGGGGGTTGTTCTTCTTGCGGCGGCAGAGGATGCGGATGGTGCGTTCGAGCTCGAGCGCGCGCCCGATGAGCTGGTCGATCTTGCCGTCGGCGGCGGCCTGGTTGAGGTTCTGGGTGAACTGCTCGAGGGGGTTCTTCACCGGCCCTTCCTCGTCGTCTTCGCCGCCACCGCCACCGCCACCGGGGGACGGCGAACCGTTGGGGCGGTCGAGGGGGTTGGCCGCGCCGTCGACGTTGGCGTCGTCGTCGTACTTCGCGGCGCCGTGCGAGTAGTAGTTGATGAGGTCGACGCGCGTGACGCTCTCCTTCTGGAGGAGGAAGAGGGCCTGCGACTCCTCCTCGCGGAAGAAGGCGATGAGCACCGAGCCCACGTCGATGGCCTTCTGCTCGGCCGAGAGGGCGTGGACGGCGGCGCGCTGGAGCACGTTGGTGACCCCGAGGGTCTGCTGCACCTCGATGCGCGCGGAGCCCGGGACGCGCTCCTGCGTCTCCGCGAGCACCTCGCGGAGGCCCTTCTCCAGGCGCTTGATGTCGGCCCCGCAGGCGCGCAGGGCGCGGCGCGTCCAGTCGTCGCCGAGGAAGGCCAGGAGCAGGTGCTCCAGGGTGACGTACTCGTGGCGCTGCGACTCGGCCTCGACGACGGCGCGGCGGAGGGCGGCCTGGAGTTCTTTCGTGACGGTGGGCGGTGATGCCATCGGCGGGCTACTCCTCGGGTTCCATGGTCAAGAGCAGCGGGAACTCGTTCTCCCGCGCGAGCTCTTCCACCTGGCGAATCTTCGTGCGGGCGATGTCGTGGGTGTACACCCCGGCGACGCCCATTCCCTTTTGATGCACGTGGAGCATGATGGCCACCGCGTCGGTCTCCGACTTGTGGAAGACCTCCATCAGGATGGCCACCACGAACTCCCTCGTGGTGTAGTGATCGTTGTGGAGAAGCACCTTGTACATCCGGGGCTTCTGGAGCTTCTTCTCGGGCTTCGTCTCGACGATCGTGCCGGAGTCGAAGTCTTCTCTAGGTCGTCCTGCCATGGCCGTTTCGGGGGGGATTCTAACCACGTTCTGCATTTGTGAAGGGCTTCATCCCCGCCTCGGCACAAATCCGCGGCAGCTCCTGGTCGATCGCCGTACGTTCGCGCCGGACGAAGTCGTCGATGGCCCGCGCGAGCCCGGGGTGAAAGACCCAGTGGGCCGAGCGGGTGAGGGCGGGTTCGAAGCCGCGGGACAGCTTGTGCTCGCCCCCGGCGCCCCCCTCGAACACCTTCACCCCCCGTCGGATGCACTCCGCGATGGAGTGGTAGTAACAGACGTTGAAGTGCAGGAAGGGGTGCTCCTCGAAGCAGCCCCAGTAGCGGCCGTAGAGGTGCGTCTCGGAGGCGACGTTGAAGGCCGCGGCGATGACGTGGCCCTCGCGCAGCGCCTCCACCACCTCCAGGTGCTGCGAGAACTCGCTCAGCACGCGGGTGAAGAAGCCCTCGTTGAGGTAGCGCCGCCCCCACGCGAACTTGTCCACCGTGGTGGTGTAGAGCTGGTGGAGGAGGGGCGCGTCGGCGGCGGTGAGCTCGGCGCCGCGGCGGGTGCGGAGGGTGATCCCCTGTTCGGCGGCGGCGCGCGACTCGCGGCGGATGGTCTTGCGGCGGCCGTGGGCGAAGCGCGAGAGGAAGGCGTCGAGGTCGGGGTAGCCCGGGTTTTCCCAGTGAAATTGGATGCCGTGACGGATGGAGGCGCCCTCGGCGGCGGCGGCCTCGGCCTCGTCGGCGGTGACGAAGAGCGCGTGGACCGACGACACCCGTTCGCTGCGGGCGAGGGTGAGCACCTCGCGGAAGAGGTCGCGCACGCGGTCGGCGCGGGGCTCGTCGGGGGCCACGAGGAAGCGCCGCCCGGGGCAGGGCGTGAAGGGCACCGAGAGCGTGAGCTTGGGGTAGTAGCGCAGGCCCGCGCGCTCGGCGGCGCCCGCCCACCCGTGGTCGAAGACGAACTCCCCCTGGCTGTCTTCGCGGAGGTACGCGGGGGCGACGGCGACGAGGGTGTCACCGCGCCAGAGGGCGACGTGGCGGGGCGTCCATCCGCGGTCGGGCGACGCGCAGTGGGCGTCTTCGAGCGCGCGCATCCAGGTGTGATGCTGGAAGGGCGTCCAGGAGGCGTCGCGGAGGCGCTCCCACTGGGCGGCGGGGATGGACGCGATGGAGTCGTGGACGCGGGCGCGGAGGGCGGAGCTCACGGGGGAACGAACGCGCGTTATAGGGCGGGATCGCGGGGGATGCCAGGGGAGATTGGCGCCGGAAGGCGGTGGCGGGGGCGTCTTGTGCCGCCCGTCGATCTCGCCCATCCTGCCGCCGTGCGACGCATCGTCCTCTCCCAAGCCACCCTCGATGACCTCCGTTCGGTCGCAGACCTCGACGACCGGGGACTCTGCGACCCGCCGTGGGAGGCATGGGCAGGCGATACGCTCACGCCCGACGAAGACGCTGCGGTGCGCGACGTCGTCCGCCGACTCCGCCGCACGGATGCGACGCTCATCAACGAAGCCACCGTGTGGGCGCGCGTGATCTACCCGCTGCTCGTCCTCGCCGAGCGCGATGGCGTGCAGACCTGGTCGCAGGTCGCCCTCTCCGCCACGGTCGCCGACGCCGAGCTCATCGGCGTGGTGGACGGCGCCTTTGGCCGACCCGTCGCCGGGGTGCTGGAGGCCCCGTGGCTCCTCGTGGTGGAGGCCAAGCGCGGCGTCGACGCGACCTCCCCGCGCGTGCAGCTCTACGGTGAGCTGCTCGCGAGCGCGGCGCTCAACCACCGGCGTCACCCGCAGGCCGCTCACACCGTCGACGGGTGCACGACCGTGGCCGACACCTTCACCTTCGTGCGGGCGGAGGTCTCCGCCCTCGACACGCCGCGCCCCTCGCTGCGCGTGTGGTCGTCGCGGGAGTACACCGCGAAGTCCGAGGCCCCGGCGATCCTCGCGGTGCTGAAGCGCATCGTGGCGGAATCGATCGCGCGCCTCCCCGCGTAGTGAGGGCTCGCACGCACCCGTCGACAACCGTCGCGTCGCGGGTGCATGCTCAGCCCGTGCGCATCACCCTCCCGCTCCTCCTCGCCGCGTGGCTCCTGCCCGCCACGGCACTGGCCGACATCACCATCTACCGCGGCGGCTCGCGCTGGGCGACGCTCGAAGACGACGGCGACGTCTACGTCGGCGGCTCGCGCGTGGGCCAGGTGGAGAGCGACGGCGACGTCTACGTGCGCGGCTCGCGCGTGGGCCAGGTGGAGAGCGACGGTGACATCTACGCCCGCGGTTCGCGCGTCGGGCAGATCGAAGCGGACGGCGACGTCTACGAGCGGGGCTCGCGCGTCGGGCAGATCGAGGCCGACGGGGACATCTACCGCCGCGGTTCGCGCTGGGGGACGGCCAACGGCTGCGGGAGCGTCGGGGCGCGGCGGCGCGTCGCGGCGGTGCTCTTCTTCTTCGCGGGCGGAGCCTTCGAGCAGTAGTAGCCTCGCGCCCTCGATGAACTCCCTCACCGTCGCCTCCGAGGCCGAGCGCGTCACCCTCGCCGACGTGCTCTCGCACAGCTTCGCCTTCCCTGCCGCCGACGCCCCGCTGTGGTTCGAACGGGCTCTCCACGAGAACGTGCTCGCGTGGCGCGAGGACGAATCCCTCGCCGGCGGGCTCATCACCATCCCGATGGGGCAATACTTCGGCGGGGTGTCGGTTCCGATGGTGGGCGTCGCAGGGGTCGGCATCGCGCCCGAGCACCGTGCGCGCGGCGCGGCCACCCGGATGATGGGCGGGCTCGTGCGCGAGCTGCATCGCCGCGGCGTCGCCCTCTCGACGCTCTACCCCGCGACCGTTCCGCTCTACCAGCGGGCGGGCTACGAGCGGGCCGGCGGGCGCTGGCGGACGTCGGTGCGCTCCGCCGACCTCCCCACCCGCGTCGACCCCGCGCTGCGCATCGTCCCCCTCGCGTCGGTGGGTGACGACGTGACCCGCGCCCTCTACGACCGGCAGGCCCGGCTGCGTGACGGCGCCCTCGATCGCGGACCCTACCAGTGGACTCGCATCACCTCGCCCTTCAAGTCCATCGCGCGCCACCTCGGCATCGCAGGGCCCGACGGGCTGGAGGGCTACCTCGTGCTCATCCACACAAACAAAGGAGGGCACGACACCGAGGTGACCGTCGTCGACGCCGTGGCGGTGACCGCCCGCGCCGCGGATGCCATCCTCGCGACGCTGGCCTCGTATCGCTCGCTGGCGGAGGAGGTTCGCTGGCACGGCGGGCCCCACGACACGCTCACGCAGCGGCTCCGCGAGCGCTTTCACAGCGTCACCCTCACCGACTTCTGGATGCTGCGGCTCGTCGACGTCCCGCGCGCCCTCGCGGCCCGCGGGTACAACCCCTTCGTGAAGGCCACCGTGACCTTCGCCGTGCGCGACGCCGTGGTTCCGGAGAACGAGGGCGCCTGGCGCGTCGCGGTGGCGGGTGGCCGCGCGACCGTCACGAAGGCCAAAGCGGGCGACGTGGCCCTCGACGTGCGCGCGCTGGCGGCGCTGTACTCCGGCTTTCGCAGCGCGGAGACGCTCGCCGCCGACGATCTCGCCGAGGGTGATGCCGACGCGCTGGCCGCCGCGAGCGCGCTCTTCGCCGGCCCGACGCCCGCGCTCGCCGACCATTTCTGACGCCCTCTCCAGGGCATCGACAGCCCCTCTGCACGGCACTTTTCACGAACCGTTGACCCCGCCCGCACCATCCCACCGTCGGGCGCTCGGCATCGGGTCGGGCGCGGCCATCGCGGGAGCTTCCACGTGCGTCACGCAGCGTCATCGTCCAGGTCGATCGGGTTCGTCGCCGCCATCTCCGTCGCTGCCCTCGGGCTTCGCTGCGCGGATGAAGCCGCGCCCATGCCGACGCCCGCGGCCCCGGCGGTGCTGGCGAGCTGTACGTACGCCAACCCCTTCTCTCGGAGCGACGAGTGCAAGGAGTACATCGGCCCGTCGTGGACGATGCCGACGGCGACGGCCGACTGCACGACCTCACGGGGGATGATCCGGGCCGGCGCGGCCTGCGTGGTGCCCGCGGCGCTCGGTCGGTGCCTCATCAACGGCGCCGCGCCGAACGCCACGCGCATCACCTTTCCGGGCGACAACGCGAGCCAGTGCGCCATCACCCGGACAGGTTGCACGACGTTCGCCCGCGGCGCCTTCACGCCCGACGGCGTGTGCGCGACGGGCGGCGACGCGGGGGCGCCCGATGCATCGACGGGCGACGCGTCCGTGCCCGCGCTGGGGGTGTTTCGTCCGCCGACGCAGACGTGCCGGGCGCCGCTCGCCGGAGAGCGCCCCGGGGCCGGTCCCAACGGCCAGGTGTGCACCTGGAACGCCATCTCCGCGGCGACCGAGGAGGGCCGTCGCTACGAGGACTACGCGTCGTGCGAACACGTGCGGACGCAGCGCCCGTACTACCCCGTCGAGGCCGCTCCCGCGCGCACGACGCCCGACCCCCGCATGAGCGACCCCACCTACGTCGCCGAGCTCACGTGGGTGCGCAGCCAGGTGGAGGCGAGCGCGTGCGTGTGCTGCCACTCGACCCGCACTGTCCCCTCCGGGACCTCCAACTGGTACGTCGAGGCGCCGGGCAACTGGATGGACTCGTTCCACCCCTCGGGCCTCGCGCTCGGCGCGGGCTGGATCGACTCGTCGTCCTTCGGCGCCTACCCCTCGGCCCAGAACAACGGCTTCTCGCGCACGCTCTCGGGCTTCCCCAGCACCGATCCCGAGCGCATGCGGCGCTTCTTCGAGCGCGAGCTCGCCAACCGCGGGCGCACGCGGGAGTCGTTCGCGGGGACCGAGCCCTTCGGCGGACCGATCTACGCCCAGCAGGTGTATCGCCCGACGCCCTGCGCCGACGGCTACGGCGTCGGCGCCGACGGTGTCGTGCGGTGGTCGGGCGCGCCGGCCCGCTACGTCTACGTGCTCGACGCGGGCTCCGCCAACCCGGGTGTGCCCCCCAACCTCGACCTCCCCGCGGGAACGCGCTGGCGCGTCGACGTGCCCCCCACCGGCTCGCCCATCGCGAGCGGCATCACGTACGGCCGGGTGCCGATGGGCGCGACGCAGCGCTTCCCCGAGATGGGCGCTCCGGCGGCCCTCGTCGCGGGGACGACGTACTACCTCTACGTGCTCCTCGACGTGGGCGTCCCCGTCACCCGCTGCACCTTCACCGCCCGCTGACGGCGCTTGACCCGACGGCCTGCGGCGGGCTGCACTCGCACCCCGACATGGCCACCCCCACCTGGCGCTGCGCCGCCTTCGACGCGCTCTCCGTTCGCGACCTCTACGCCCTCATGACGCTCCGGCAGGAGGTGTTCGTCGTCGAGCAGCGCTGCGCCTACCTCGACGCTGACGGCCTCGACCCGCGCGCGTGGCACCTCTGGACGGCGGATGCGCAAGGCCACGTCCTCGCCTACGCCCGCCTCTTCGCGCCCGGCGTGAAGTACCCCGAGGCGTCCATCGGCCGCGTGGCCACCGCGCTGTCGGTGCGCCGGACGGGCCTCGGGCGCGAGCTCGTCGCCGAGGCCCTCGCCGTGCTCGCGCGGGAGTGCCCCGGGGCGGCCGTGCACATCTCCGCGCAGGCCTACCTGGAGCGCTTCTACGCGTCCTTCGGCTTCGTCACGGTGGGGCAAGGGTACCTCGAAGACGACATTCCCCACCTCGCGATGGAACGACCTTCGCCGCGCCCGTAGTCCCTGCGCGGAGTGTGGTACGAGGGCGACGTGGACGGCAACGGACCCCCACCGCTGGAGCACGCACCGCCTGCCGTGGCGACGTCCGTGGGGGCCGCGCTGCGTCGCCGCATGGTCGTCGGGGCCCTCGTCGGCTTCGCGCTCGGTGCAGTGGACGGCGCCCTCGCGTGGCTCCGAACGCCGCGCGCCGAGCTCGGCCTGCGCGACCTCGCCCCGCTCGTGGGGTACGGCGCGTCGACGGTGGGCGTCGTCGTGCTCCTGGTCGGTGTGTTCCACACGGTCGTCGCGCAGGCGGTGGTGGCGCGCGGTGCCTTGCGCGACGCGGGCGTGTACCTCCGCGAGGGGCCGCGGCGGTGGTTCCAGCGCGATGAGCGAGCGGCGCTCCGGGTGGTGATGGGGCTGGTGGGCGCGGGGGTCGCCGCCGTGGTGGGCTACCGTCTCGCGCTCGGCGTCATCCGCGGTGTGCGGACGCCGACCCTCGCCGCCCTCTCACTGGTCGGTCTGTCGCTCGTGTCGCTCGTGTCGGGCGCCGTCGCGGGCCTCGTCGCGGGCCTTGCGCTGGAGGGGCCGCTGCGTCGTTCGAAGCGCCTCGCCAGCCCCGGCGCGGTGGCCCTCGTGACCGCAGTCGCCGCCGTCCTCGGGGGCCTCGTCGCGGCGGTCGCGGCGCGCGCTGTCCTCGCGCGCTTGAGCTACGGATCCATCGGCGCGTCGCTCGTCGCGGCGGTGGCGTACGCGACGGCAGATCGCCTCACCGCGCATCGTCCGAAGTCGCTCTCGTGGGTGCCCGTCGTGGTGGCGGCGGGCGTGGCGCTGGTGGGCCTCACGTGGAGCGGCGCGGGCCTCGGGCGTTCGCAGCCGGTGCTCGCGGCCATCACGCGGCGGTCGCTGCTGGCGGGGGCGGTGATCCCGCGGCTCCAGCGGTGGAGCGACTTCGACGGCGACGGTCACGGGCGCTGGTTTGGGGGCGGCGATTGCAACGACCGCGACCGACGCATCAACCCCCTCGCGCGCGACATCCCCGGCAACGGCCGCGACGAAAACTGCACCGGCTTCGACGCCCCGCCCCTCGTCGAAGACCGCGCCACGGCCTACGTGGCCCCCGCCACCGCGCGCCCTTCCGTGGTGCTGGTGTCGATCGACACCGCGCGCCCCGACCACACGAGCCTCTACGGGTACCGTCGTCCGACCACTCCCACGCTCGATCGACTCGCCGCGGGGGGCGCCCGCTTCGACCGGGCGTACACGGCGGTTCCGCAGACGGTGCGGTCGTTCGCGTCGGCCTTCACGGGGCGCTACCCGACGACGCTGTGCTGGGGACGCGACCCGCAGTTTCCGCCCCTGCGCGACCCCAACGAGATGATCGCCGAATCGCTGCGGGAGGCGGGCTACGCGACCTCGGCCTTCACCAACACAAGCTATTTCGCGCTCACCGCGGGCTTCTTCCAGGGCTTCGACGTCATCGAGCAGGGGGCGGGCTTCAAGGACGACGCGCGCGTCACCACCTGGAAGGCGCGGCTCTGGCTGGAGCGGGCCGCGCAAGAGCCACGGCCCTTCTTCACGTGGGTTCACCTCGTCGACCCGCACGAGCCGTACACCGACCGGACGGAGCCGACGGATTTCGGCCACGAGCCCGGCGACCGCTACGACGAGGAGATCGCCTGGGCCGACCACGCGCTCGCGAGCCTCACGCCGACCATCGAAGAGGTGGCCCGCGCGCGGCCGCTGCTCATCGTGGTGATGAGCGACCACGGCGAGGCCTTCGGCGAGCACGGCGCGTACTACCACTCGTATGACGCCCACGAGGAGGCGCTGCGGGTGGTGCTCGCGGTGCGGGGGCCGGGGGTGGTCCCTGGCGCGCGCGCGCAGCTCGTGTCGCTCATCGATTTGCAAGCGACGCTGCTCGGGTACATCGACCGCGCGCCGCCCCCGCGGAGCCCGTCGCGCTCGCTCATCCCGCTGCTGCAAAGCCCGCCCGGCACGGTCGTCCCGTGGCGCTCGGCGGTGCTCGCGGAGGTGGGCAACGCGCGGGAGTTTGCCACCGCCGTGGTGGCGCCGCCGTGGAAGCTGGTGCACGACGCGTCGCGCGGGGCGTGGGAGCTCTTCCAGATCGACCGCGACCCGAGCGAGCGGCGCAACGTGTACAACCGCGAGCCCGTCGTGGCCGAGCAGCTCCGCGCGCGCATGAGTGAGCTCACGCGGCCAGGAGCGAGCCGCTGTCCGGCGCGGTGAGCGGCGATCAGTCCCTCACCCGCAGGTCGAGGTAGCGCTCGCAGCCCTCCACCCACGCCCCCGCGCCGCTACCGTTCGCGAGGTGCGCGGCCGCGTCGCGCCCCGTGGCGATCGCGTGGTCGAGGTTGCAGTGGAGGAAGAGCCCCTGCCGCCCCGCGGGCCACACGTCGCCCATCGCCCGCACCCGCGCCATCGCCGCCCGCCACACGGCGCGCCAGCCGCGGCGGTAGAGCGGGTACACCCCCCGCACGAAGGTCTGCTGCACCGCGGTCGGCGCCGCTCGCCCGCGCACGATGCCCGCGTCCCGCAACTGCGCGAGGAGCTCATCGAGGCGCGCCGTGAAGTCCATCCCTTCGCCCCACCGCCCCTCGGGGATCTCCACCGCGAGCACCTCCTCGCGCGTCGCGAGCGCCGGGGAGAAGCGCGCGGGCTGCGACGCTCGGCCGAACCAGTAGCGCGCATCCGGCACGTACCACGTGTCGACGTCGCCGAGGCTCCCCGGTGGCAATGCGAGGTGCACCAGGTAGAGCCCACGGTGGGTGAGCCGCGCTTCGTCCGCGAGCGCGCCGAGGGAGCCGGTGTACAGCACCCGGTCGGCGTCGAGCGCCGCGCGGTCGGTCACAGCGACGCCGTAGCGCACCGCGACGTCGGCGCGCGCACAGGCCGCGAGGAGCCCATCGACGAGCGCGCTCATGCCGTCGCGCGGGTACCAGAAGCGCTGCGGCGCGAGCGCCCCCAGGAGCGCGCGCAGCGGTGACGCGGAGGAGAGCCGCTGACGCCCGACGGAGCGGGAGAGGTCGCGCGGGTCGAGGCCCCACACCTTCTCGGCGTAGGGGCGGTAGAGGCGCTCGTAGGCGGCGTGGCCGACGCGGGACGTGACGTACGCTTCGAAGCCTTCGTCGCTGGAGTCCGTCGGTGGCGGGCGACGCGTGAGGTAGTCCCGCGCGCTCGCGGCGACGCCGCGCCAGCCGAGGGCACGGGTGAGCTCGGGAAGCGCGATGGGGTAGCGCGCATGACGCCCGTCGAGCACCAGAACCCCCCGGCGCACGACCCGGTGCCACACGAGCGAACGCAGCGCGCCGGGGAGCGAACGCCACGCGTCGTCGTGAACCCGGTGCGAGCCGCGGTCGCACGGGACGCCGTGAAACGACACGGGCGCGAGGAGCCCACCGGCGTGCGGGGCCGCCTCGACGACTTCACACGCGAGGCCTCTCTCGCGCAGGCAGAGGGCGGCGGCGAGGCCCGCGACGCCGGCGCCGACGACCGCGACCTTCACGCCGACGTCAACTGCCGCGGTAGGTGGAGTAGCCGAAGGGGTTGAGCAGCAGCGGAACGTGGTAGTGCTCGCCCGCCGCGCGCACTTCGAACACCACCGAGGCCTCGGGGTAGAAGCCCTCCACGCCCAGCGCGCGGAAGTAGTGACCCGTGTCGAAGGTGATGCGGTAGACGGCGCGTTCGAGGGCGGCTCCTTCGGGGACGAGCGAGCGGAGGCGGCCGTCGGCGTCGGTGCTGCCTGCGCCGAGGCGCTTCCACGTGTGGTCGGGGGCGCGCACGTCGAGGGTCACCGGGACGCCCGCCGCGGGCTTGCCGCGTGCGGTGTCGAGGATGTGCGTGGTGATGGGGGAAGCCATGGCGGATGGTTCCTTCAGGGGTCGAGGAGCTTGTCGAGGCGGAGGCGGGTGATCTTGTGCTGCTCGGCGGCGGCCACGCGGAGCTCGTCGGCGGGTTCGTTGCCGAGGCGCTCGCGGGCGATGGCGAGGAGCTCCTCCGCCGTCCGACCGGTGGCGCAGACGAGGTAGATGTGCCCGAAGCGGGCCTCGTACGCGCGGTTGACCTCCGCGAGGGCCGCGCGCGCCGCGTCGCTGGCGCTCGATGCGCCGCGCTGCTCCTGCGTCGACCAGCGCTTCTCCGTGGCGCTCTGGCCCGCGGCGGCCTTGCTCTCGCCGATGCGCGGGTGGCTGCGGAAGGCCTCGCGCCAGTCGTCTTCGGTGGTGTCGGCCCACAGTCGATCGGCGGCTTCGAGGAGGGCGCTCACGCTGCCGAAGGGTCGCGCTTCGACCATCGCCCGCACCCACCGCGAGGCGCCGCAGCACTTGCGCAGCTCAGCCTCCGCCCGCTCGGGGAGGAGCGTGTCGAGGCGGCGCACGCCCAGCGCGCGGCGGGCGCCGTCCGAGAGCGAGCCGTGCACCCGCAGGCGCGCGACGCCGCCGTCTGGGAAGATGTTGAAGCGCACGTGGGTGACCTCACCGAGCTCCGCGAGCGTGTCTTCGATGAGATGCCGCGTGTGGCCCTGGAGCTTCGTCGGCGGGAGCAGCTCGCGCCACGCCGCCCGCGGGTCGGTGAGCTCGGTGAGGGAGGCGTCGGGGGCGAAGATCGCGTCGAGCGAGCACGCCTCCGGGGCGTCGCCGTGGAAGTGCGACGTGTCGACCTCGACGCGGCGGATGGTGCCCGTGGCGCCGAGGCGGAGGAGGTTCCAGTCGTGGCCGGGGGCGCGGCGAGGAGGGGTCTGCCAGCCCTCGGAGGCCGTCGCGGCGCGGTCGGGGAGGAGGAGGTGCTGGCGCTCGCCGTGGGCGGTGTTGCTGCTCGCGAGGGAGTCGCCGCCGTGCTCGATGGCCGCGAGGTCGAGCTCGCCGCGGGCGTGGCCGATGCGCCGCCAGTCGGGGACCCCGTCGCCGTGGACACGCAGCCGCGCGACGCCGCCGTCGGGGACGATGTCGAGGCGCACCCAGGTGAAGGCCCAGGGGGCGTGGACGGCGAAGAGGTTCGGCGTGTCGCCGCGCAGCTCGGACTTCGGCAGCAGCGGAAACCACCGCGCTTCGTCCGCGAGGACGTCTTCGATGCGCGCGTCGATGGGGGCGTCGCAGGCCCACACCGCGCAGTGCGTGGGGGAGTCGTCGCGGAAGGAGCTCGTGTCGATCACAAGACCGCGGATCACACCCGGGACGCCGAGGCGGACGAGCACGGACTCGTGGCCCGGAGAACGTCGACGGCGGGTCTGCCAGCGGCCGCCATCACCGGGCGAGAGGAGGTGGAGCCTCGCGCCGAGGGAGTCGTCGCTGGCCCACAGGACGGCGCCGCCGAGGCGGAGGGAGGCGAGGTCGATCCGGTCTCGAAAATCACGCATCGCGCGGCGTGTTGGTACTCCAACAAAGGGCGCGGGGGCAATCGCCTCCGGTGGGTTCGCGGTGCGCCGTCCCCCTTGCGCGCGCGCCTCCCGATGTGCGAGGCCATCGGCTCATGAGCACCGCATCCGCCCTGACGCCCGTTCACACCGATGCCGCCCCCAAGGCGATCGGCCCCTACTCCCAGGCCGTGATCGCCAACGGCTTCGTGTTCTGCTCGGGTCAGATCGCGCTCGACCCCGCGACGGGCACCATCATCGACGGTGACACGCGCGCCCAGACCGTGCGGGTGATGGAGAACCTCCGCGCGGTGCTCGCGGCGGCGGGATCGTCCTTCGAGCAGGTGGCGAAGGCGACGATCTTCCTCAAAGACCTCGGGGATTTCGCCGTCGTGAACGAGGTGTACGGCGGGTACTTCACGGGCGTGAAGCCGGCGCGGGCGACGGTGGAGGTCTCGCGCCTGCCGCGGGACGTGCGCGTCGAGATCGACCTCGTCGCGACGGTGTGAAGCGGTCGCGGCGAGTCAGCCCGCGCGCCCGATCGACCACCACCACGTCGCCGTCGTCCCTGTCGCCACGCGCGGCGCGTCCCCACGCGCGAAGGCCCCCGCGGGAGACGCCCACGGCTCGACGCACACGAAGTCGCGCTCGGGCAGGGTCCACAGCACCAGCGTGGTGAGGTTGTCGCTCCACATGAGCTGAAGGTCCGTCGCGCCAGGGCGGTGGAGCACCGTCGATTGCGCGCTGTGATCGAGCAGGTGGAGGTCGACCTCACCCGCACCGAAATCGGGGAGCCCCGCGAGCGTCACCGCGCGTCGGGTGACGTTGTCCCAGCCGCGGGTCGCGTCGGTGTCCACGCGGGCGGCGGACTTCGTCGCGCGCGCCACGTGGAGGTAGGGGTGCGTCCCGACGTGGACGGGCATCGGCCCTCCCTCTCGGCACGTGGCGCTGAGGGTGAGCGTGAGGGTGGCTTCGGCCAGCGTCCACCGCGCCTCGAAGGTGAAGCCGAAGGGGTACTGCGCCCGCGTGCTGGTGTCGTCGTCGAGGCGGAGGAGCACCGTCGCGCCCTCGCCGTCGGCGCGCGCCTCCGTCATTGCCCACGGGAGGTTGCGCCCGAAGCCGTGCTGGCGCATCGGGTAGTGCGCGCCGTCATGGGTCCACGCGTCGCCGTCGAGGCGCCCCGCGATCGGCAGGAGCAGCGGGACGCCGCCGCGGACGCTCTTCGTCGGGTCGCGGAGCGTCGCCTCGTCGAGGTAGAGGACGGGCTCCCCCGCGACGGAGAAGCGCGTCGCCATCCCGCCGCGCGCGGGGGCGAGCGTGACGGACGCGTCGGCGTCGAGGTCGTGGAGGGTGATGGGTTCGAGCGCGTCGCCGGTGTCGCGGAGCTGGTAGCGGGCCATCGTGGGGTGCCTCTCGTTGTAGGCACCCACGCGGGCGTCGCTCCAGAGAAATTACGCGACGGCGCTCTGCGGCGCGGCCTCGACCTCGTTCTCGGCGGGCGCGGCCGGGTCGACGTCGCTGCGGGTGTCGTTGGCGGCGGGGCTGGCGTGCGGCCAGATCCCGTCGGCGAGGCTGGGCTTCTTCCCCGCCGGCTCCGCGCGGGTCTGCTTCGGCTGACCCACCGCGCAGCAGCGCTTGTACTTCACCCCCGAGCCGCAGGCGCAGGGCTCGTTGCGGCCGGGCACCTTCTCCATCACGACGGGCTCCTTGCGGCTGTAGTAGCGACGCATGGCCGCGAGGTAGCCCAGGGGGGCCTCCGGGTCCCACGGGCTGCGCAGCTCGTTCAGCCAGCGCTCGGGGAGGTAGAAGTTCTCGGGCTGGTAGCGGGCGACGGACGGGGCGATCTGGAAGAGCTCCCGCACGGTGTCACGGTTGTCGAGCCAGGCGGTGGAGGAGTCGACCGCGAAGGGCATCGCGACGTCGACGGGGACGTCCTCCACGCGCCGCCAGCCGAGGCGCTCGGCGGCCGCGGGCTCGGCGTCGAGGACGCGCCGCGCGCCCCACAGCGCGGCCCGCAGGTCGAGGTCGTCGCGGCGTTCGAACGAGGCGCGCACGTACCCGGCGAAGCGGGCGCGGTCGGCGTCGGTGCAGAGCCCCGGGCGGGCCGGCGCCCGCTGCGGGTGAAAGCCCTCGAAGGCGCGGAGTACGACGTCCCGGTAGCGCGGGTGCGCCCCCGCGATGGACGCGAGGTCGAGGGCCGACTGGTGGGTCGTCGCGACGTAGGGCGAGTGTTCGAAGCGGTGGCCGCACACGGGCAGGAAGGCCCCGCCGAAGCGCGCCGTCGCCCACGCGCCCAGCGCGGACAGGCAGAGGGCGCCGTGCTCACCGGCGACGTCGGTCACGGTGGTGGTGATCGCCTCCAGTCGTTCGCGCGGGCGGTCGGCGTAGTACTCCAGCGGGTCGCCGACGCCGATGAGGGCGCAGAGGTGCTTCACCCCCCAGAGGTTGTTCCAGAGGCGCTGGAGGGCGTCGAGGTCGCGCGGGCGGGGGCGCTCGAGGTGACGGAGCTGGTGCCGCGTGAGGTAGAGCCAGTCGTGCACGCGGAGGAGGCTCTGCACGTAGTACCGGAAGAGCAGGGGCTGGAGCGTGGCGAGGTCGAGGAAGGTCTCCCGCGAGAGCCTGTCGCCCATCCCCAGGATGCGATCGAGGAGCCGCCCCACGGCCCGCTCATCCTCGGGGACGCGCTCGGTGGGGCGCATGCATGCGCGCAGGGCTTCGTGCCGCTCGGCCAGGAGGTCGAGCTGCCAGCGGCGCACCACCGGGAGGCCGTGGTGCATCCCGCGCCCCAGGCACGTGATGAAGCGCCCCTCGCGCGTCACGATGAGGAAGGGTCCGTCGCGCTTGTCGTCGAGGGAGATGGCGACGCGCTCGGCCCCTGGCGACAGCCCGGCCCGCGCGAGGATGTGCTTCACCAGCGGCGCGTTGTTGTAGAGGCCCAGCGAGAGCTCGACCTCGTCGTGCGTGACCCGGTCGAGGCGAGACAGGAAGTGGTGCGCGTGACCCATCGGTTCGGTGCTCCTCTCGAAGGCGAGGATACCGGCCGCGCGGGGCCGTTGCGCGCTGCGAGGGGCACGCCGTGTTGAGGGGTGCGAGGATGAGACAGCGGCCCGTCAGATGGAGACGACGAGCATCCAGGAGAGCGTCGCCCGACGGACGCGCACGACGTAGGGGCGGGCGGCGCGGTCGGCGCTGACGGCGACGAAGCCGTCACCCGACGCGGGAACGGGCACGTTGGGCAGCAGGGCGAAGCCGAGGCGGCCCGTGCCGGTCTCGGAGATCTCCATCCCGGCGACGCTGTCGTAGAGCGTCGCGGACGCCTGCCCGTCGGCCTCGACGCGCACCCCGCGCACCGGCAGCGCGTCGCGCACCGTCGACTGGCGCACGAACACCGCGATCATCGCGCGGTCGTCGGCCTGGACGAGCCCGCTGGCGGACAAGATCGTGCGGACGGTGTCGTCGGTCACCGTCTCGAGCGCGAGGTCGCTCGCCGTGCGAACCGTGAAGAGCGTCGAGATGCGGCCCGCCGCGGGGCTGGTGGCGAGGAGCCAGTGGCCCGTCGTCGTCTCGCCCGGCAGCGTCTGGCGCATGGGGATGCCCGGCAGGGTGTAGTCCCCGAGCGGCCCTGAGAGCGTCGAGAGCTCCACGGGCGTGCCGGCGTCGGCGTCGAAGAGCGGCAGCGTACGGATCGTCCACCCGCCGACGCTCATCGGCACGCTCATCCCGGGCGGCAGGTCGCGGAAGAGGCGAAGGGTGCCGGTGACCGTGGTGGAAGGCGCCTCGGCGGTCGCGTCCATCCCGGCCTCCGCGGGGGCTCCCGCGTCGAGGCCCGGCGTGCCGCCGCCGCCGCCACCGCCGCCGAGCGCGAAGGAGGCATCGCAGGTCGTGATGCAGCGCGCGGAGTTGGGGGGCGGGAGCGGGTCGTTTGACCCGCAGGCCGCGAGGGAGGCGCCGAGGGCGAGGAGGAGGAAGGGACGAAGGGCCATGGCGACCGCGATGCTATGCCGCCTGCGGGGCCGTGTCGCAATTCCGGCGCATTTCGTCGGCGACCTTGCGGAGGTGCCGCGCCGTCGGCCACAGGGCCGCGAGGATCGCGAGGGAGATGAGCTGCGAGGTGCTGAGCCCGAGGAGCCCGCCGCGGTCGTCGCTGCGCAGCGCCTCCACCGCCGCCCGCAGCACCGAGTACGTCCCCAGGAAGAACAGGAACACCTGCCCGTCGTAGCGCTTGCGCGGCGTCACCACGCCGTACGCGACCGCGGCGATGGCGAGGCAGCCGATGGACTCGTAGAGCTGCGTCGGGTGCACGGGGAGCGCCGCGAGCGACTCGGCCGAGAGCTGGTGGGCCTTGAACTGCGACTCGCTCGCCGGGCTCCACGCGGGGAAGAAGGCCGCCCAGGGCTCGTGGCACTCGACGCCGAAGCAGCACCCGGCGAGGAAGCAGCCCATGCGTCCCCACGCGAGCCCGAGGGCCACGGTGAAGCCCGCCATGTCGGCCGCCCGCCAGAAGGGGAAGCGCTCACGGCGGAGGAAGTAGGCCGCGTACCCGACCGCGCCGATGAGCCCGCCGTAGTACGTGAGCCCGCCCGCCCAGAAGGCCGCCCACGCGAAGCAGTTGGCCTCGCGGGGGTGGCAGACGCCGCGCGCCGCGTCCCACGCGCCGCCCACCGCGGCCGAGGCGCAGTGGGCCTCGGAGATGCGCCAGGAGACCAGCGACGGGTCGGTGCAGAGGTGCACGTAGTCCCAGAAGTACCCGTCGGCGATGACGTGGAGGAGGCGCGAGCCGATGACGCCGGCGATCACCATGGCGAGGCCGAGGTCGATGATCACCTCGCGGTCGAGGCCGTGGCGACCGATCTGGCGCGCGCCTGTCCAGGTGGCGAGCGAGAAGCCGACGGCGAGCATGGCGAAGTAGGCGGGGAGGTCGACGCCGAACAGGCTGAGGAGGACGGGGCGCACCGGCGGCTCGCTAGGCGTCCTGCTTCGCGGGCTTCTTCACGGGCTTCGGGCCGACGATGTACTCGAGGAGCATCAGCCCGATGCCGACGGTGATGGCGATGTCGGCGACGTTGAAGGTGGGCCAGTGGGCGCGCGTGCGCCAGTGGGCGTGGATGAAGTCGACGACGTAGCCGAGGCGGACGCGGTCGACGAGGTTGCCGATGGCGCCGCCGAGCACGAGGGGGAGCGCCCACTTGCTGAGCTTCTGACCGGGCTCCACCGTGCGGAAGAGGTAGACGATGAAGCCGATGGCGCCGATGGAGACGACGACGAAGAAGGGCCGCCGCAGCGACTCGCTCGCGCCGTGGAGGAAGCCGAACGCGCCGCCGCAGTTTTCCGCGTACTGGAAGTCGAGGAAGTCGCGGACGAGCACGATCTCGCGCGTCGCCATGCGCTGCGGGAGGTAGTGCTGCATGCCCGCGGGGGGCGTGCAGAGGGGCGGCGGGTGCGACTGGAAGCGCGAGAGGGCGTTGAGGGCCCAGTGCTTCGACCAGAGGTCGAGGACGGCGCTCACCAGCGAGACCACGGCGAAGATGGCCCAGTCGCGGCCGGTGACGAACACCTGCGGGGGCGATGGGGCCGCGGCGGGCGCCTCCGGGGTGGCCTCGGGGGCGGTCTCGGCGGCAGCCTCGGGGGCGGTGGCGGCAGCGGGTTCGCTCGTGTCGGCCGCGGCGTCGGCGTCGGGCGGAGTCTGTTCGGTCGTGGTCATCGGGTGCTTTGCTGCGAGAACGACCCTCGACCCGAGGACCATTCCGGCCCTCGTTGGCTAACACACGCCCCCGCCGGGTGTCACCCCGTCGCGCCGGGAACCTTCCCCGCCGCCGCGTCTTCCTGGGCGCGGGCGTAGTCGTCGGGGTTGCCGATGTCGAGCCAGTAGGCGTCGTTGCGCCAGGCCCCGACGTGCTCGCCCGCGGCGAGGAGCCGGGTGACGAGGTCGGGGAAATCGAGGTACTCGCCCGGCGCGATGTAGCCGAGCGCGCGGGGCTCGTAGACGTACACGCCCATCGACACCTCGTAGCGCATCACGGGCTTCTCGGTGTACTTCGTCACCCGGCCCTCCGCGCTGATGTCGAGCACCCCGAGCCCGAGCTGCACGGGCTTCTCGTGGACGGCCACCGTGAGCGCCGCGCCCGAGGCCCGGTGGTGGGCGACGAGGGCGCCGAAATCGAGGCCCGTGAGCAGGTCGCCGTTGCACACGAGGAAGGTCTCGTCGAGCCCGTCGATGCGCGCGAGCGGACCCGCCGTCCCCGAGGGCTTCACGTCGCGCACGAAGCGGTAGCGGGCGAGGTCGCGCAGCTCGGGGTGGCCCGCCACGTAGGCCATGATGAGCTCGGCGAGGTGGTCGACGGCGAGGGTGATCTCGGTGATCCCGTGGCGGACGAGCGAGCGGATGAGGATCTCGATGACCGCACGGTCTCCAATGGGGACCAGCGGCTTCGGGAATGCGACGGTGAACGGGGCGAGGCGGCGGCCACGCCCGCCCGCGAGAATCACGGCCTTCACAACCCGAAGGCGTCTAACACCGCCGGGGTGGCGCCGTCGAGGGCTACGCGCCGACCGCCTGCCGCACCGCTGCGACCCCCGCGCTGCGCCGCGCCGGGTCGCCGCTCATCACGTCGCGCACCATCGGGGGGGAGGGGTCGCGCGGGGCGAGGAGGCCCTTGCGGATGAGCAGGGAGCGGGCGGCGGTCTGGCGCACCACGTTGTCGTCGTCGTCCATCGCGGCGACGAGGGGCGCCTCCACCGCCGGGGCGTCGACCGTCGCGAGCTTCGCCGCCGCGAACGACCGGTCGACCGGGAAGCGCCCCCGCGCGAGGGCGTCGGCGAGGGCGGTGGGGGCTTCGTCGTGGCGCTCGATCTGCCAGAGTGCGAGGGCGACGAGGACGAGCTCGCGGTCGCCGGGGGCGTCTTGTGCGCGGAGGACTTCGAAGCGCTCGCGGAGGTACGGCGCCGCCGCGGCGGAGCGCAGCAGGCCGAGGGCGACGACGGCGCGGTCGTCGTCGTCGAGGCGCGGGAGGAGCTCCGCCTCGGCGCGCGTTCGTTGGTCGCCTTCGAGGGCGAGGAGGGCCTCGGTGTCGAGCCCGTCGCGGAGGGCGGCGTGGACGTCGCCGAGGAAGCTCTGGCGAAACCGTTCGTACAGCGCGTGTGACATGCGGAAAGGGGCCTCTCAGTGCACGCGGAGGGTGACGCCGCGATCGTCCAGGATGCCGCGCTCGACGCGGTTGAAGACGCTCCCCTCGCGGGCGCCGCTCACGAAGGCGTCGACGGGCGTCCCCGCGCGAGCGCCGCCAGCGCCGTAGAGGTCGCCGATGTTGTTGGCGTAGTGGGCCGAGCCGGCGTCCCAGACGCGGCTCGCCTGGCTCCAGTCGCCCGCGACGTCGGGGTTGGCGCGCATGAAGTTGTCGATGTTGCGCCCGCCGACGGTGTCTGCGAGCGTGGTGTTGCCCGCCCGCTGCGCCGCGTCGGCGGCCCCATCGCCCGACCACAGCGCCGGGTTCTCGCCAGGCTGGTAGTCCTCCTTCTTCATCGTCTCGAGGAAGTCGTCGACCTTCTTCTTCTTCTTGGCCTTGAGCTCTTCCTCTTCCTTCTTCACGCGGGTGCCGTCGTCGCCTTCGCCGTCCTTGGGCTTGTCGGGCTTCTTCGCGTCGGGGCCGTCGGGCGTACGGTCGCGCGGCACCAGATCGCCCGCCTTGCCCAGCACCTTGCCGGCCCCCTTCGCACCGAGGACTTCGAGCACCGCGGTCCCCACCTGACCGGTGCCGCGCCCGATCGCCTGGCCGAGACCGCCCTCCGCGTAGGCGTCTTTGTAGCCCTGCTTGAAGCCCTCCCAGGCCCCCGACACGCGGTCGCCGGTGCGCGCTCGCGCCGCGGGGTCGAAGGGCGAGTAGAGCGCGTCGCCGGCGGCGTCGCGCACCCCGCTGACGGCGTCGCCGATGCGCCCACGGGCGGCCGCTGCGGCCTCGGGGGTGGAGGTGAGGCCCGTGGCGTCCCAGGCGGTGGTGGCGGCGTCCTTGTAGCCCGAGAGCGTCTCGCCGACCGCGTCGTAGGTGCCCTTGTAAAAGCCGGGGCCGGAGGGTTCGAGGATCCCCTTGGGCTTCGGGTCGGGGGGAGGTTCGCCCTTGTCGTCGGCCTTCGCGACGGGGCCGCCGCCCTTCTGGTACACGACCTCGCCGTCGGTGTTGCCGGTGTTCATGAGGAAGGGGTCCTCATGGCGGACGATCTTCTGCCCCTCGGCCCGCACGGTGCTGCTCCACGATGTGGGCTCGCACACGCCGCCGCCCGCGTGGGTGCCGGATTTCACCCCGAGCCCGGTGCCTCCCTCGTCGCCCTGCACCCCTTGAATCCGGCTGATCTGCGTGAACGTGGGCACCTTCGTCGCGTTCACCGTCGTCGCCACCTGGGTGCTGGTGTCGAACTTCGCCACGATGGGGTACGGCACCGGCGCGACGGGCGATTTGCACACGTCGGGGTGCGTGTACACCACCAGCGCCTCGCCGATCTTGCGCGTCTGCTCGCGGTTCTCCATCAGGTCACCACCTTGCGGGCCATGCGCGGCTCGATGGCCGCGAGGGCGGGCTCGATCGGGAGGGCGAGGCGCCACGTGAGGGAGGCCCGCGCGGCGTCGACGTCGAAGCTCACGGTGTCGAGCTTCATCGGGTACGGGATCGCCGGTCCGTCGTGCGGGATCGCCAGCGCGTAGACCCACACGCCCGGGAGCTGGAAGCGCCGCGGGCCGTCGGCGAAGAGACCTGTGAGTTCGACGGCCTCGTCGCCCACGAGCCAGCGCGGGGCGGTGAGGTCGGCGGGGGCGGCGTTCCAGTAGGCGAAGTCGAAGTTGTCGGGGAGGCGGGGCCAGGTGTGCGCGAGCCACGCGTCGTCGTAGGTGCCAGCCCGCGCGAGGCGAGGCTCCCACGCGCGCCCGAGGAGCCCGAAGCCCACCGGGCGATGCGTCACGCCGAGCTCGCGGATGGGGTCGTCGGGTGATTCGATCTGCGGTGCGGGGACGACGTCGACGTCGTCGAGCGATCCCGCAGGCGCGTGGCCGAGGCCGACGGGGTTCTCGGCGAAGGGGGCGTCGCGGCCGTCGCGGTGGCGCGCGGTTCCGCCGAAGGCCAGCTCGTAGCAGAGGGGGACTTCGGTGCAGGCTTCGGGCTCGCTCAAGGCCCAGTCGCGGGCCCGCTCCCAGCGGCGCGGACCGGTGACGCGGACGGTCTTCGCGAGCGAGCCAACGCGCACGCTCGCCTCCCAGGCGGCCGTCGGGACGCCGCCGGGCGCCCGCGCGGAGCCCACGACGGAAATGTCGGCGCGCGGCTTGTAGGGGGCGAGGTCGCTCTCCACGCGCGGGCTCGAACGACCGGGCGCGCCGTGGTACGTGTCGGCCATCACCAATGGCTCCTGCTCGGGGAGGAGGAGCATCGGGCCGGTCGAGGGGATCGACCAGGTGCTGCGCAAGACGATGACGTGGAAGGGCTCGTCGAGGATGGAGCGACCTTTGAATGCCAGCGTGTGACACGCGGTCTGGTTGCGTAGCTCCATGGCGGGAAATGAGGATAGACGCCGGTGCCACGGGGGCGTCAAGGCACAACGTGTGACAGAGAGGTCGCGGAAGCGATCGGGAACGGTTACTCGTCGCCCCGTTGGGAGCGCCCTAACGCTTCCAGCGACGGATGACGGACCGTATCGCGGAAGCGATCGGGAACGGCTTCCCGTCGCCCCATTGGGAGCGCCCTAACGCTTCCAGCGACGGATGACGGACCGTATCGCGGAAGCGATCGGGAACGGCTTCCCGTCGCCCCGCCCGCCCCCCGCCTACGGGAGCGCCAGCGCCTCGGGCTCCATCGCGAAGGCCCGCGCGCTCCCCTCGCAGCGCTCCGTCGCCCGCACGAGCGCCACCTCGGCCCGCCACGTCGCCGCGCCGCCCGGCACCGTCACCCGCTGGGCCGCCTCCGCCCCCGGCGCGAAGCACGTGAGCGCGATCGCCTTCAGCGCCGCCCCTTCGCGCAGCAGCACCACCACCCGTTGCGCCCCCGCGCGCGCCGGCGACGTCACCGTCACCACGCCCGCCGCCCACGCCACGCTCACACGCTCCGCACCCTCAACCCACGGCCCCCGCGCGTGGAGAAACCGAGCGAGCTGCGTCGCGTAGAAGCCCGGCCCCGGCGACGCGTCCGCGCGGTCGAGCGCGCCCAGCTCCACGGGGATCGCCTCGTCCCACCGCCGCAGCCGGTGGAGCGCCTGCGCCCGCGTGTCGGCGAGCGCCGCTTGCGGGTCGGCGGCGGAGGCCCGCGCGGCGGCGGCTTCGGCGGCGCGGAGCAACGGCCCGGTGGCGTCGGGCGCGGCGGCCGCGTACCACGCGAGCTCGTTGAGCTGCTCCGCCGGGGCTCCGTCGCGGGTGAGCACGGTGAGCACGTGCGTCGCCCCTTCCTGCCACGGGCGTCGGGCGTTGCGCGCCGCGAGGGTGACGCCGCCGACGAACACGAGGGCCATGAGCGCCGCCGCCGCGCGGATCGCGACGGGCGGCGGCGTCGTCGGGTCGAGCACCCGCGCGTGGGGCGTCGTGAGCCACGCCATCACGCCGCCCGCGACGAGGCCCGCGGCGTGGGCGCGCCAGTCGATCATCGGGAGAACCAGCGGGAGCGCGGTGTTCACGAGGGCCATCGTCCCCCACGAGCGCCGGGTCTGACGGAGCTCCGCGGGGAGCATCCGCCCGTGCACCAGGTGGACCCACAGGAGCGCCCCCACCAGCCCGAACACTGCGGCCGACGAGCCGACGCTCATCAGCGCGTGGCCCGACGCGGCCGAGGCCGACACCCCGACGAGCCCCGACACGAGGCACACCAGCAGCACGCGCGACGGCCCGAGCACGTAGTCGAGCGCCACCGCGAGCGAGAACAGCGACACGCCGTTGAGCGCGAGGTGAATGAGGTTGGCGTGGAGCACGTTGGCCGAGACGAGGCGGTAGAGCTCACCCGCCCGCACCAGCGACGGCACGCTCGCCCCGAGGCGAATCATCTGGAACGGGTTGTCCGTCGCCCCCGTCGCCAGCTCCACGCCGTACGCGCCGACGAGCACGCCGACCAGCGCCGCCGGCAGCCGCGGCACGCGCCCGAACATCGTCGACCCGATGGCCGAGCGCGCGTCGAACTCCCGCAGCGCCTCGTCATCGGGGAGGGCCGCGAGCCGCTCCCGCACGACGGTTCGCACGCGCGGGGCGAGGCCGTCGTCTTCCATCGCGTCGAGGGGGTACTCGAAGCCGCCGCCCGCCGTGTGGAGGACGAGCCGGGGGCGCTTCGTGTCGAGGATGTCGCAGCCCCACACGTCCGTGTACGGCAGCGTCACCGTGTGCGGCGAACCCGCTTCGCGCGGCAGCACCAGCGCGTCTTCACGCAGCTCGATGGCCTCGGGCCGCGGGCTCCGCACGAAGCGGAGGTGAAACGCGAAGATGCCCGCGAGGAGGCCCGCGTAGAGCGAGAGCACCAGCGCGGCGTTGGGCGGCGTGGCGGCGACGCCGGGGGGCGGCGCGCTCCAGGGCCAGAGCGTCCAGACGACCAGCGCGCCCCCGAGGACGGCCGCGGTGCGCAGCCGATCGGGCACCAGGGGGCTCGGGCGCAGCGGGATGCGCAGGAGCATGCGCGGAGGAGCGGCGTCGGGCGCGGGGTCGGTCATCGTTCGGCGCGCACCGTAGTCCCTCGCCCCGCGCGCCGCCAGGGTGCGCGAGGGGCTCTCAGCGCGCCCAGGTGAGCCCGAGGGTGCTTCGTACGCTCGCGATGGCGTTGGATCCGAGGCCGTCCACCCACGGGTCGACCGCCGCGCCGAAGGAGAGGGCGAGGTCGTCCCGCGTGCGCCAGGTGACGCCCGCGCCCGCCGAGAGCCGCCGCGTCTCCGAGCCCGCCACGGGGAGATCGTCGCGCGAACTCGCGAGCTCCCAGGTGTTTGACACGCTGCCGGTGAGGGTCACCCGCTCGGTGGCGCGCCACGCGCCGAACAGCGTCGCCGTGAGCCGCGTGCCCAACCGCCAACCGTCGCTCGCCGTGCGCAGGCCCGCGTCGAAGGAGATTCCGACCGAGCCGCGGTCGTCGTCGCGGTACGAGGCCTCGACGCCCGGCGCAAACTCCCACGCGCCCAGCCCGAGGGCCGCCACCCCGTTGGCCAGCGCCCCCGCCGCGGTGTCGCCCGTCGGGGCGCGGACGGTGAAGAAGCCCGCCACGCGCCACGCGGCGGTGTCGACGGCCTCCCACCGCGCGCGGGCGCTCAAATCGCCAGCACGCAACGCGCGTGACGACACGCCCGGGAGCTCCACCCACGCGACGCCGAAGCCGCCGTGAAGGGAGAGCTCGAAGGGACGCGCCGGACGCCAGGCCCCCGCAAACTCGAACAGCAGGCGCGCGTTGAGGGCGTTCGATGGCGCGGGTCGGGCCACACCGCGCTCATCCCAGGTGGCGGTCTCGACGAGGCCCGTCACCGCCGCGCGAAGGGCGTAGCGCTCGCCCGGCACCGTGACCGTCGAGACCGGCGCCGCGCCCGGGCCACAGGGGCACGCCTCGGCCGCCGTGGAGGCCGCAAACACAGCCGCCGCGACCCGCGCGCTACGGGAGCCAGACCCACCAGACGGCGGCATCGTCGCGGGCTCCTTCCTCGAAGCGCAGCGTGATCTCCCAGCGGCCGGGCATGGTGAGGGTGAGGTCGTCGACGCGCGCCGTGGTGCCGTCCCATACGACCGCGGCCGTGACGTCGGTGTGGTTGTGCGAGGGCATCCGCGCCGTCACCGAGCGGAGGCGAGCGACCCGACCGGCGTCGTCCCAGGCCCGCGCGGTGAGGGTGTTGCGGCCGCGGCGGAGCGCGCTGCCATCGACCGCCACCTGCACCTGGAAGGTGCCGCGCTCGGTTCGTTCGACGGGGACGTCATCGGGCGCGGCCGTGCCGCACGCGGCGAGGAGGAGGATGAGGGGGAGGGGGCGTCGCATCGGAAAGGCGTCTCGACGCGGCGGAACCTAAGGTCTGCACCACCCTGCCGTCCATGTGACACCGTGTCGCAGCGCCTCGACCGCTCTCCCCCCAGCGGCTCTCCGGGCTTTTGCGTCCGACCCCGGAGTCGTGCCCATGATGCGCCGTGCGCAGCGTCCGCCTGGTCGCCCTGGTGTCCCTCCTCGTCGCGTGTCGACCGCGCGTCGCGACGGAGACCCGCGCGCGCGGGCGGGTGGCTCCCATCGGGGCCGACGCGGTCGTGGTCGATCCGATGACCCCGCCCGACGCCCCCTCCACCCGCTGGGCCGTGACGCCGCGGGAGGCCGAGGCCCACGGGCTGGCCGCCATCGGGGTCGCGTTCGAAGCCGTCCCGCGCTCCCTCATCGTGGCGCGCTTCCCGGCGCCAGGGACGTTGGCCGTGTTCTCCGGGCCGCCGGGGGGGCCGCTCGGCATCCTGGTGGAGTCCGATGGGCTCTCGGGGGGCGACGCGACGGTGCTCCACGACGCGCTGCGCACGGCCCCGTCCACCCGCATCGGCGCCGAGCGGGTGATCGGTGACGCCGTCGACCGCACCGTCGGCGGCGTCACGCGGGGCGCCGTCCCGATGCTCGCGGGGACGGGGCACGCCCGGACGCACTACTGCGTGGTGGTGATCCCCGCGGTGGAGGGGGCGGGGCGCGGGCTGCTGGTGTGGTTCTATGCCGCAGGCAACGGGGTCGCCGCGCCGTCGTGCGAGGCGGTGCTCGCCCACCCGGTGCTCGCCGAAGCCGCCGACGGGTTGCGGGTGCTCGCCCCGGCGGTCGCCCGCTGACGCGCGCTGCCCCTGTGGACGCCGACGCGGGAGTGCGTGTAGACACTTCCTCGACGCCCCGCGCGATGCACGCCTCGACCCCAGCCTCCCTCCGTGACCCGTCTGCGCCGCTCGCCGACCTGCGAGGGCGCATCGGGACGCTTGTGGCCGGGCGCTTCCGCCTCCTGCGGATGATCGGCGAGGGCGGCATGGGCGCGGTCTTCGAAGCCGAGGCGGCGCCCAGCGGCGAGCGCGTGGCGGTGAAGATCATCAAGCCCGAGTACGCCACCTCCCACGAGGTGAACGGGCGCTTCATCCAGGAGATGCAGGCCGCCGCGGCCGTCGGGCACCCCAACATCGTGCGGATGATCGAGGCCGGCAACGACGCGCAGGGCCCCTACATGGTGCTCGAGCTGCTCAAGGGCGAGACGCTCTGCGACGTGCTCGAGCGCCGTCCCCTCGGCCCGCGCGAGGCCCTCGGCGTGGTGTCGGCGACGCTCGAAGCGCTCCAGGCCGCCCACGCCGTCGGCATCGTCCATCGCGACATCAAGCCCGAGAACATCTTCCTCGTCGGCGGCGCGGACACCTGCCAGGCGGTGAAGCTCCTCGACTTCGGCATCTCGAAGATCCTCTCGCTCCAGTCGGCGATGGGCCAGCTCACCCGCGCGGGGACGGCCGTCGGCACGCCCGACTACATGTCCCCCGAGCAGGCGGGCGGCGGGCGCATCGATGGCCGCGCCGACCTGTGGTCCGTCGGGGCCGTGCTCTACGAGTCCATCGCGCAGCGCCACGCCTTCGAGGGAGACACCTACCAGCAGCTCATCTCGAACATCGTGCTCAACCCGCACACGCCCCTCCGCCGCCGTGTGCCTTCGGCGCCGCCGGAGCTCGAGGCCTTCATCGACCACGCGCTGCGCAAGGAGCCCGCCGACCGCTTCCCCTCGGCCGCGGCGATGCTCGCGGAGGCCCGTCGGCTCCAGATGCAGCTCCCGCCCGACGAGGCCATCGGCTTCCGCGGCGACGAGCCCACCTCGGTCGTTCGTTCGGCCCCGAACGAACCCACGCAGGTGATCGAGGTGAAGCCCCCCGTGGCGCGCCCCCGCCCGGCCCCCGCGGCCCGCCCGCCCGCGCCGCGTCCCCCCACGGACGTCGGCTTCTCCGACGCGCCCACCTCGCAGGCGCTCCCCGCGATGGCCGTCCCCTCGCAGCCGCCCGCCAGCGCGTGGTCGCACCCGCCGACCACGCCCGCCCATCCCTCCGCCACGCTCGCGGGCCGCGCCACGCCCATCGTCGCCGCGGTGGCCGCCTCGCTGGTGCTCATCACGCTCGCGCTGCGCTTCCGTCCCTCGTCCGAGCCCGCTCCGGCGCCCGTTCCGGTGGCCGCGCCTGTCGCCGAGGCCCCCGTGCTCCCGCCGCCGGTCGCGCAGGCCCTCAGCCCGGCGGTTCCTGCGGTGCCGGCCGTCGCGCCGCCTGTCCCCGTGGTGGCCCCGCAGGTGCTCGCGCCCGCCCCCACGGCCCCCGTCGCGCCGCCCGCCCCCCGCCAGCTGGTGGCGCCCCGCACCGCCCCCGCACCCGTGGCCGCGCGTCGCCCCGTGGCCCCGTCGGCGCAGATCCCGGCGCAGGCGATGATCTCGGCCACGCAGACGGCGCGACAGCTCGTTCGCCCCTGCGCGACGCAGC
Organism: Polyangiales bacterium; assembly: GCA_044375895.1. Taxonomy (GTDB): domain Bacteria; phylum Myxococcota_A; class Polyangia; order Polyangiales; genus CAISKJ01. Next base: position 34,924 of record JBILLV010000052.1, read on the forward strand.
CTCCGTACGCCGGCCCCGTGCAGGCGCTGGTGACCTTCGACCCGCAGGGCTACGTGCGCAACGTCGACATGGTGCGCCCCTCGCGCGTCACGGTGAACGGCAACTGCATGGCCCAGCGGCTGCGGTCGTTCTCGATGCGCGCCGCCGCGGGTCGCTCGCTGGTGCTCCGCTTCAATCTCCCGCAGTGACGAGCGAGCGCCACGCGGCGATGAGCGCCTCGGCCGCCCGGTCGATGTCGGCCTCGCTGTTGTGCCGCCCCGTGGTAAGCCGCACCGTGCCGATCGCCTCGCTCGCGGGGACGCCCATCGCGACGATGGCCCCCGGCGCGGCCTCGACCCCCGCATGGCAGGCCGACCCCGTGGAGGCCGCGACGTCGGGAGCCGCCGCCAGCAGCGCGTTGCCCGACACCCGCGGGAACCGCACGCTCAGCGTGTTGGGCAGCCGCTCGATCGGGTGGCCGTTGAGCGCGATGCCGGGGATCGCCTCGCGCAGCAGCCCCCACAGCCGACCGCGCAGGGCGAGGGAGCGCGCGGCAGCGGCGTCGAGCTCCTTCGCGGCGACCTCGCAGGCGACGCCGAAGCCCACGAGGGAAGCGACGTTCTCGGTGCCGGGGCGCATGCCTCGCTCGTGGCCTGCGCCGCGCGCGAAGGGGGCGAGGGGCGTCCCGGCGCGCACGTAGAGGGCGCCGACCCCTTTGGGGCCGTAGAGCTTGTGGCCCACCACGGTCATGAGGTCGCAGCCGAGGACGTCGACGCGGACGTCGACCTTGCCGGCGGACTGGGCGGCGTCGACGTGGCTGACGACGCCGCGCTTCCGGGCGGCCCGCGCGATGGCGGCGACGGGCTGGAGCACGCCGGTCTCGTTCTGCCCGTGGATGACGGACACGAGCGCGGTGGCGTCGCGCAGCGCGGCCCCCACGGCCTGCGCGTCGACGCGCCCGTCGCTGTCCACCGCAACGGTGTCGACGTGGACGCCCGATGGGACGAGCGCGGCGAGCGTGGCGGCGGTGGCGGGGTGCTCGGCCGCCGTGGTCACCACGTGACGGCGCGTGGGCCGGGCGGCGAGCGTCCCGTGGATCGCAAGGTTGCTCGCCTCGGTGCCGCCGCTGGTGAACACCACCTCGTCGGCCGAGCACGCGAGGAGCGACGCGACCTGCGCCCGCGCCCGGTCGACGGCCTCGTGGGCGCGTCGGCCGTAGGGGTGAGCGCTCGACGGGTTGCCGAAGTGCTCGCGGAGGTAGGGGAGCATCGCGTCGACCACCGCTGGGAGGAGCGGCGTGGTCGCGTTGTGATCGAGGTAGACCGGATCTTTCATCGCGCAGTCATACACCAGGTCGCGCGAAGCCGGGAAAGCCTTGCGCTCCACTGCTCGCTGTCGGTTGCGTTGCCTCCATCCCCCGCTCGCTATCGCTCGCGCGTTTCCCCTTCCTCCGCGGCAGGAAGCCGCAAAGGAAGGGGGAAATTTGTATCGGTGTATGGGCGCTCCCGTGGGAGGGCGCTCCACGCGAAGTGCCTATTCCGCGCGCGAAATGTCCCCCTTCCTTTGCGGCTTCCTGCCGCGGAGGAAGGGGAAACGCGCGAGCGATAGCGAGCGGGGGATGGAGGCAACGCGAGCACATCGCCCGCACTCCCCTCACGACGCCGCGCCGCTCCGCTTCGCCCCCACCGCGAGGCTCACCGCCAGCCCCGCCGCGACCAGCGCCGACGCCGCCCCCGCGAAGAACGGCGCCCCCGTCGCCACCCGCGCGAACAACAGCCCGCCGAACATCGGCCCCACCGTCCGCGCGAGGCCCCCCGACGACTGGGCGAACCCAAGCACCGCGCCCTGACGCTCGCTCCCCGCGTACTCCGCGGCGATGGTGGACAGCGACGGGGTCACCATCCCGAGGCCCAGCGCAAGCAGCAGGAAGCCCAGCACCAGCGGCGCCGCGTGGTACGAGAGGGCGATGACGGTGAGCCCCGTCGCGCTCGTGAGCGAACCCACGATCACCAGCGGGATCGACCCGAACGCGCGCGTCAGCCGCCCGATGAGCCCGCCCTGCACCACCAGCGACGTGAGCCCGAAGAGCGCGAAGACGTGGCCGATCTCCTTCGCCGTCCACCCCAGCCGCGCGTTGGTGAGCAGCGCGAGCGCCACCTGCATGTTGGTGAGGTACAGGAACGTCGTGAGGTACAGCAGCAGCACCGTGACGAGACGGCGCTGCGTGAGCGTCTCCCACAGCGTCGTGGTGGGGCCCGTGGCGGCGCACGCGGTCGGCTGTGGCGCGCGCGTCTCGGGCATCAGGAAGAAGGCGCCCACGAGGTCGGCCAGCGCCATCGCGGCGGCGGCGAGCGGCGGCGCCCACGGGCCGATGTGGCTCACCGACGATCCCAGCACGGGGCCGAGCACCATGCCGAGGCCGATGCCCGCGCCGAGACGTCCCATCCCCGCGGCCCGCGCCTCTCCCTTGGTGACGTCGGCGATGGCGGCCTGACACGCCGCGAGGTTGCCCGCCGTCGCCCCCGCGAGGATGCGCGACACGAACAGCATCCACAGGAGCGACGTGTGCGTGGCGAGCGCGAAGAGGCCCATCGCCGCGGCGTTGCCCGCCAGCGAGACGAGGATCACCCGGCGCCGTCCCATGCGATCGGACAGGCGACCGAGGAAGGGCGTCGCCACGAGCTGCGTGAACGAGAACGACGCGAGGATGAAGCCCACCGTCTCCGCCGAGCCGCCGAGCGACCGCACGTAGAAGGGCAGGAGGGGGATGATGATCCCGAAGCCCAGCAGGTCGAGGAAGACGGTGATGAAGACGAAGAAGATGACGCGCGGGGCGCGCGGGTCGGGGTCGCTCACGGTGGGGGGCGCGACACTACCACCGTCTGAGGGGTCGCTCGGTCCATCGCGCGGAGGCCGAGGAGGATGAGCACCGCGCTCCCCACGCCGAGCGACGCGCCGACGGCGATGGTCTCCGTGCCCGTGGGCGATCCACCCTCCACCTCCAGCGGACTGAAACCGAGGAAGATCGCAGCCACCGTGGCGAGCCCGACGCCCCCCACGAGCAGGTTGCGCCCCGACTCCCACTGAGCACGCTGCGCCGCGGTCGGCGCGGCGACCGTGGACGTCGGGACACGCGGCGTCGACGCGCACGCGCACAGCAGCATCACGAGGACGACGAGCGCGCGTCTCACTCCACCCTCGCCGTTCGTCGCACGACCACCAGACCGCCCGACAGCCGCCGCGCGGTGAACCAGAAGCTCACCGGCCCCGGCGTCGCAGGGGGAACCCACGCGAGGCGCGCCGTGTCGCCCGAGGTGCTGAGCACCGCCGCGGTGTCCTTCGCGCAACGATCCGTGTACGGCGGCGCGGCGTCGGTGACGTGGTAGCCGACGTACCCAAGGCGATCGGTCGGCGGGCCGAGCACGCCGAGGCCAAACCCCGTGGGCTCCGTGAGCACGTCGATCTCCGACACGCGGAAGGCGATCGGCACCGCCGCGCACGTCGCCCGCGAGCCCTCGCAGCGCGGCACCACAGGCACGCTCGCCGCGTCCCACGGGCGGCCCGCCAGCGTCAGCGCATCGAGGGTGGCAGGCGGCGCCGGCGTCTCGTCACCGTCCGGGCGCGGCCCTGGGATCGACGC
>JBILLV010000320.1:0-10800 GCA_044375895.1 Polyangiales bacterium
GCGCACCCGCACCCGGTGGCCGCGCATCGTGCCGTGGCTCGCGGTCCACGTGCGCACGGCCTCGTCGAAGATCACCTCAGCGCGCTCCAGGGCCTCACGGGCGCGGGCGTCGGCCAGCAGCGCGAGGGCCTCTTGTGTGAGCGACGCGGCGTCCACGCGGCGGTTCAGCGGCGCTGGGCCATCGCGGGGTTGGACGAGGCGGGCATCTCGGCGCCGATCCCCTGCTGGGCGGCCGGGGCGTCGACGCGGACGCCGGTGCGCTGGTCGTCGGCCATCGCCGCGGCGGCCGCGAGCTGCTTCGAATCGCCGTAGGGGCGGGCGAGGTCGAAGATCACCTTGCTGGTGCCGGTGGCGGTGAGGTTCTGGAGGGCCTCGAGGCGGCGGAGTTCCATGGCGCCGGGCGACTCGTAGAGGATGCGGGCGGCCTCGGCGAAGTTGCGCGCGCTCTCGACGTCGGCCTGCGACTTGATGATGACGTACTGCCGGTCGCGCTCGGCGATGGCCTTGCGGGCGATCACCTCCTGCATCTGCGGCGGGAGCTGGATGTCTTGCAGGGCGATGAGCTCGACGTGGAGGCCCCACTGGGAGACAAACTGGTCGACGGCGGCCCGCACCTTGATGGCCACCTCCTCGCGGTGCTCCAACAGCTGGTCGAGGCGCGTCTCGCCGACGATGTCGCGGAGCACCACCTTGGCGCGGTCCTTCACGGCGAGCTCGTAGTTCTCGACGTTGAGGGCGGCGCGCTCGGGGTCGACGACCTTGTAGTACACCACCGCGTCGATCATCGCGGTGACGTTGTCCGCGGTGATCACCATCTGCTTGGGGAGGTCGCGGTTGCGGATGCGCGTGTCGATGCGCATCATGTCCTGGGCGATGGGGAAGATGAAGTGCAGCCCGGCGTCCATGCGCCCGACGTACTTCCCCAGCGAGAACTTCAGCCCCACCTCCCACTGGTTGATCTGCCGCACCGAGCGGATGAGCATCATCAGGAAGATGAGGCCCAGCAGCAGCGCCAAGACGGTCATGGGTTCCATGGTCGTCGCAGTATAGGGCCGCTCGGGCGTAGATTGTCGCCGCGATTCGTGGCAATGAATCGCCCCCCACACCATCACCCACGGAGGGATACGGCACGCATGGCACGTTACGGTGGTACGAAGGAAGAGATGCTCGCCCAGCGGGCGGCGCTGGAGTTCTCGCTCGCCAACGCCATCTCGTCGGCGGAGAACGCGGCCAACCGGCTCACCTTCGAAAGCGCCCTCGCGGAGGTGAACCACCGCGTCGGCGCCCTCGGCAAGGCGGCCGAGGAGGTGGCTCGGTCGCGCGCCCGCGGGTACATCTGGGCCGCCGACCTGGAGCAGAAGCTCCAACAGGCGCAGGCGATGGCGACGAAGTCGGTCGACACGGCGCGGGCCGAGTCGCAGCGGGCCTCGCGCGAGCTCAAGGGGCGGGCCGACCAGGCGCTCCAGCGGGCCCAGCGCCTGCGGGGGAGGCCCGCGCACACCGTGGAGAACGAGATCAACGCGCTCTCGTCGGAGGCGAGCGGGCTGTCGTCGGCCATCGACGCCGCCGAGCGCAAGATCGCCGAGGCGGTGAAGGGCTTCACGGAGACGGTCGACGGGCTCACGCAGCGCCTCGCGGCCGTCCACTTCACCCTCGACTGCTTCGAGAAGACGGCCTTCAAGCTCCAGCCGGAGGAGAACGCCGTCCTCGCGGTGAAGGCCACGTGGGAGGACTCCCCGCAGGGCAAGAAGGAGGGCGTGCTGCTCTTCACCGCCCACCGCTTGCGCTTCGAACACCTCGAGGAGGTGGTGCTGGAGCGGTCGTTCATCTTCTTCGCGTCGCGCACCGACACGAAGCGGACGCCGATGCTCGATGTGCTCATCGGGCAGCTCGTCGCGAGCGACCACTCCGCGCGCGGCCTGCTGTTCAAAGACGAGCTCCTCACGCTCACCTTCCGCCCGTCGCAAGGCGTGCCGGCGAAGACCACGTTCGAAATCGATGGGTCGGCGGCGAAGGACATCGACACCGTCATCGAGCAGCTCCGGTCGGGAGACATGGCCCGCGCGCGCTACCAGGGCCCGATGCCCGAGGGCTCCAACGTCGGCGTCCCCGTGCGCTGGCCGGAGCGATGTGAGAACTGCGGCGCGGCCCTCACTCCCCCCGTCCGCGGGCAGAACCTCATCACCTGCGACTACTGCCGCGCGCAGCACCCCGTCGAGCTGGGCCAGGCCTGACGCAGCGCACCGCAGGCGACAGAACAATCGCCTCGCGCAAGACTGAACATCCGTCACTTTCCCGTCCCAATCTTGTACGCTCGCCGTGCATGGCACAGCATGAACCGACGATCCGCCGGCCCGTTCCAGGCGCGCCAAGAGGAAGATCGACGGGCCCCTCGATTTCCGTGGGGTGGGGGGTGCACAGCGGGTCGAGATCGGTGCAAAGAGGTTGGAGAGAGAGCGCGACGGGCGACGCCGCGGTGACGCGTGATCAGCACCTCCCTTCCACACCGCGGGCGACGCCGCGCCTGAGGGGACGTGGTGACGCCGCACGCAGCGCGGCTTGACCGTCACGCATCAAGGAGAGCGTTCGGATGAGGAGACAGCGCGACGACCATGACTCTGCCCCGCCGGGGACGCGCAGCGACGCGCCCGACGCGGCGGCGAACGATGGCGAAGCACTCCCCGCGGTGCCTGACCCCACCACCTTCAAGCTGACCCTCAAGGGCACGAGCCAGGGCAAGATCGTCGGCCACCACCCGCGCATCCGCGAGGTGCTCGACACCATCGAGCGCATCGCCACCACCGACTGCAACGTGCTCGTCACGGGCGAGAGCGGCACGGGGAAGGAGCTCGTGGTCGCGGCCCTCCACGACGCGTCCAAGCGCGGCGGCGGGCCCCGCATCGTCCTCAACTGCGGCGCCATCCCCGCCAACCTCATCGAGTCGCACCTCTTTGGCCACATGCGCGGCGCGTTTACGGGCGCCGACAGCCACGTCAAAGGGGCCATCGCGGCGGCCGAGGGGGGCACGCTGTTCCTCGATGAGATCGGCGACCTGCCCCTCGACGCGCAGGTGAAATTTCTCCGGGTGCTCCAGAAGCGCGAGTACTCGCCGGTCGGCTCGCACGAGGTGCGGCACTGCGACATCCGCGTCGTCGCGGCGACGCACCGCGACCTCGCCGCCGAGGTGGCCGCGGGGCGCTTCCGCGAAGACCTCTATTACCGCATCAACGTCGTGCAGGTGTCGCTCCCGCCGCTGCGCGAGCGCGGCTCCGACATCGACGCCCTCGCGTACCATTTCCTCAAGTCGTTCGCCGAGCGCTTCGGTCGCACCGGCATGACCGCCTTCCACCCCGACGCGCTCGAAGCGCTGCGCCAGTGGCACTGGAAGGGCAACATCCGCGAGCTCGAACACACCGTCGAGCGGGCCGTCGCCATCGCCCGCGGACACGTGATCACCCTCCACGATCTCAAGAAGGAGATCCGTGAGAACTTCCGCCCCCTGGACGGCTCCCTCGCCCCGGCCAACGTCACCGCCAGCGTCTTCAACGACTCCCTCGCGATGACCTTCGAGTTCCGCGGCGAGGAGGGGATCGACCTGCCCGCCGCCGTCGCCCACCTCAAGCACCGCATGCTCACCCACGCCCTGGAGCGCACCGGCGGCAACTACACCCAGGCCGCGCGCCTCCTCGGCCTCAAGCGCACCACCTTCATCGCGATGCTCCGGCAGAGCAACGTCCCCGAGGCTTGACGCCGCCCCCTGGCAGCGCCTACCACCCGCCCCGGTGATGCTCGACGCCCTCCTCTCCGCGGCGCTCGACCGCGCGCGCGACGGCGCCGTCGTCGTCCTCTCCGTGCCCGCCCCCGACGCGCCCGTCGAACGCCTCCTCCGGGCCGTTCCTGAGGGCCCCGCGACGCTCCTCGCGCCGCACCACGGCCGCGTCGGCCTCGCGGGCCGTGGGCGCGCGCTGCACCTCACGGCCCCCTCGCTGCGCCAGTTGCGCGAGCCGCTCGTCGCCTCGCTCGCGCGGGTCGCGGTCATCGCCGCGCCGGGCGCCGACGGCGTCGCTCGCGCCCTCGGGGGCCAGACCTTCGACCCGCGCCACCCCGCCGCGGACGAGGCCTGGCGGACGTTCCCAGCCGCGTCCCTCACGCTCCCTCGTTGGACGCTCGCCCGCGTCGACGGACGCACCTCGCTCCAGGTCGCCTTCACCCGCGACGACGCCCCCACGGCCGCGTCGGTGGCCGCCGTCCTCCACAGCCTCGAAGCGCCACTGCCTGCCCCCCACGTGCCGCGCGTGACGTGCCTCGCGGGCGATCGCGACGACTGGGAGGCGCTCGTGCGCGACGCGCTCGCGGTGATGCGCGACGGCCGCGCGGAGAAGCTCGTCGGCGCGCGACCCGCCGCCCTCCGAGCGACGGCGCCGTGGTGCGTCGCCGACGTCATCGACCGCCTCGACGTCGCCGACGGCTGCGCCCGCTTCGCCTTCGAACACGGCGACGCCACCTTCCTCGGCGCCTCCCCCGAGCGCCTCGTGTCCCGCCGCGGCGAGGCGGTGAGCGCCGACGCGCTGGCGGGCTCCCTCCCCCGCGGCCTCGACGTCGTCCACGACGCGCGCGCCCTCCTCGACAGCGCCAAAGACCGCCGCGAGCACGACCTCGTCGTCACGGGCATCCGCGCCGCCCTCCGCGAATTCTGCGACGGCTTCGAGGTGCCCGACGCTCCCGTGGTCCGCACGCTCCCGCGCGTCCATCACCTCTGGACGCCCGTCCGCGCGCGGCTCCTTGCGGGCGCTCACCTGCTCGACCTCGTCGGCGCGATGCACCCGACGCCCGCGCTCGGCGGCGCGCCCCGCGACGTCGCCCTCGACTGGATCGCCCAGCGCGAACGTCACCCCCGCGGCTGGTACGCGGCCCCCGTGGGCTGGTGCGACGCCGCGGGGGACGGGGAGTTCTTCGTGGCGATCCGCTCGGCCGTGCTGCGCGGCGAGCGGGCGTGGACGTACGCGGGCGCGGGCCTCGTGCCGGGCTCCGACCCCGCCCGCGAGTGGGACGAGACCGAGGCCAAGATGTCCGCGATGCGCGCCGCGCTGGGAGCCTTCGACCGATGACCACCAACCTCCACAGCGCCTGGGCGCGCCTCTTCGTCGACGCCCTCGTCACCGCGGGCGTGCGGGACGTCGTGATGAGCCCCGGGTCGCGCTCGACGCCCCTCGTCCTCGCGCTCGCCCACTTCCCCGCGCTGCGCGTCCACGTCCACGTCGACGAGCGCGTCGCGGCCTTCATCGCGCTCGGTCAGGCGCGGGCCACGGGCGTCCCTTCGGCGCTCCTCTGCACCTCGGGGACGGCGGGCGCGCACTGGCTCCCGGCCGTGATCGAGGCGTCGCTCACGGGGGTTCCGCTCCTGTGCATCACCGCCGATCGCCCGTGGGAGGCCTACGACTGCGCCGCGCCGCAGACCATCGACCAGACCGACCTCTTCGGCCCGCACGTGCGCCACCGCGCCGAGCTCGGCGCCCCGGTGGCCTCCGCCAACGCCCTCCGCGCCGTCCCCCGCATCGCCGCGCAGGCCGTCCACCGCGCGCTGCATCCGACCCCCGGCCCGGTTCACGTCAACGCCCGCTTCCGCAAGCCCCTGGAGCCCGTCGCCGTCGACGCCGCCGAGTCCTGGGAGCCACTGGTCGCGTCGCTCCTCGCGCGCGGCCCGACCCGCGTGTACGCGCCCTCGCTCGCGCCCTCACCCGAGGCCGTCGCCCACCTCGCCGACGCCTTCCGCGCCGCGCGCCGCCCGTGGATCGTCTGCGGCCCATCGCTCTCCCACACGCCCCTCGCCGACGCCGTCGCCGACCTCTGCCGCGCGACGGGGGCCGCGCTCCTCGCGGAGGCCACCAGCGGCGTCCGCTTCGGCGCGCCCGATGACGTCGTCGCGCTCCCGGCCTTCGACGCGCTGCTGCGAGCGCCGACCTTCCTCACCCACGCGGCGCCCGACCTCGTGATCGAGCTCGGCCTCCCGCCCACCTCGTCATCGTACGGCGCGTGGATCGAGTCGCGCCACCCCCCGCGCCACGTCGTCGCCCCCTTCGCGTGGCCCGACCCGCACGGGAGTGCGTCGTCGCTCGTGTGCGCCGAGCCCGCCGCCGTCGCCCGCGCGCTCACCGCCGCGCTCACGGGCCACGTCCCCACCGACACAACCGTCGCCTGGGGAGCCTCCCTCCGCGACGCGCAGCGCCTCGCCGCCGAGGCCATCGCGCGCGTGGACGACGGGACGCTCCACGAGGGCCACATCCCCGCGCGCCTCGTGGCGGCGCTGCCCGCGGGCGCGACGCTCGTGGTGGGAAACAGCTTGCCCGCGCGCGACATCGACACCTTCACCACGGGCGCGTCGGCCGCGCTTCGGGTGCACCATCAGCGCGGCGCGAGCGGCATCGACGGGCTCCTGTCGGGCGCGGCGGGGACGCGCTCGGTGACACCGCCCGCGCACCCGGTCGTGCTGTACCTCGGAGACGTCTCCACCCAGCACGACCTCGGCGGGCTCGACGCCGTCGCCCGCGCCGCGGGCTCGCTCGTCATCCTCACCGTGAACAACCACGGCGGGCGCATCTTCGAGCAGCTCCCGCTCGGACGCGGCGCGGCGCCGGGGAGCGCGCTCCACGAGCACTTCACCGCGCGCTTCGTCGCACCGCAGCGCGCCTCGCTCGCCGACGCCGCGCGCGCGCTCGGCGTCTCGGCGACGACGGTCGACACGCGCGACGCCTTCGACCAGGCGCTCGACGAGGCCATCGCGTCAGGGGCGCCGCGCTTCCTCGAAGCCGTGGTCGACCCCGCGTCGGGCCGCGCGCTCCGCGACCAGGCGCACGCCGCCGTCCGCGACGTCCTCGCGGCGCGGTGGAGGCCGTGACGCGGCGCTACCTGCACGGCTTCCTCGGCGCCCCCGCGCAGTGGACGGAGGTGCTCGCGCGCACGGGCGACCCGCTCGACGCCTGCCCTCGCCTGCCGGGCCACGGGCGCGCGCCGTGGATGCCCGCCGGGGGCTTCACCGACGTCGTCGACGCCTTCGCGCCGCACGTCTTCACCGACGCGCCCGTCACGCTGGTGGGCTACTCGCTCGGCGCCCGCCTCGCGCTCGCCCTCGCGCTGCGCCACCCGAAGCGCGTGGCCCGCGTCGTCCTCGTCGGCGTCGCGTACGGCATCGACAGCCCGCGCGACCGCGCCGACCGGGCCCGCGCCGACGAGGCCCTCGCCGCGTCCCTCGAGCGCGACGGCGTCGCGGCGTTCGTCCGCGCGTGGGAGTCGCTCCCGCTCTTCGACACGCAGCGCGCGCTGCCGACGGCGGTGAGCGCCACGCAGCGGGCCTGGCGCACCGACCACACGGCGCGCGGGCTCGCGTGGTCGTTGCGCACGCTCGGGCTCGGCCAGCAGCCGCCGTACCGCGACGCCTTCGCGCGCAGCACGCTGCCCGTGACGCTCGTCACGGGGGCGCGCGACGAGAAGTTCACCGCCATCGCGCGCGAGCTGGTGCGGCTACGCGCGGGGGTGGCGCACGTCGTCGTGGCGGGCGCGGGTCACAATGTCGGGCTGGAAGAACCCGGCGCGGTGGCGCGGGCGATCGAGGACGGGGCTACGGGTTGAGCAGCCACTTGTAGACGGCGAAGGCGAGGCCCGCGATCACGGCGATCGCGATGAAGAGGCTGGCGGCGCTGCCCTCGGCGGGCGGCGGCGCGGAGAGCTTCTTCTCCTCGGGCTTCTTCTCGGGCGCGGCGTCGGCCTTCTTCTCCTCGGGCTTCTTCTCGGGCGCGGCGTCGGCCTTCTTCTCCTCGGCCTTCTCCTCGACCTTCGCCACGAGGGCCACCGGCTCGGCGGGCTTCTCCTCGGCCTTGGTCTCCTCGACCTTCGCCTCGGTCGTCGCTTCGGCGGCGGGCGCCTCTTCGACCTTCGCCGCGGGCGTCTCGTCGGCGGGCTTCTCGGCCGGCTTCTCTTCGCTCACCGGCGCGGCCTTCACCTCGGCGGCGGGCGCCTCGACGGGAGCCTTCTCTTCGACCTTCGCCTCGGCGACCGTCTCCTCGACCTTCGCGGCGGGCGTCTCTTCAGCCTTCGCCTCGGGAGCCTTCTCCTCGGCCTTCGCCTCGGGAGCCTTCTCCTCGGCCTTCACCTCGGGTGACGGCGTGCTCGAGGTCTCCGCGCCGAGCGGGCGCGACGACGGCGCCGGCGGAATGGAACCACCCCGCAGCGAGCGCGGCGGCACCGAGCGCGACGCCGAGCGATCGGAGTCGTTCTTCTTCTCCTCGACCTTCGCGATCGGTGCGACCGGCGCCTTCACCGGCTCGGCCTTCACCGGCGCGGGCTTCGGGGCCTCGGCCTTCGGCGCGTCGGCCTTCGGCGCGTCGGCCTTCGGAGCGTCGGCCTTCGCGGGCTCCGACTTGCGCTCCTCCTCGACGGTCTTGAGCTTCTCGAGCGCGTTGTCGATCTCGCTACGCGTGGCGACCTTGGTGGGTCCCTCGTCGGCCTTCTTCTGCTCCTCGCGGCCGGCGGCGATCGCCTGCTGGAGCATTCCCGCCGGCGCGGCGACGCCCATGATGGTCGCCTTCTGCGCGGGCAGGCCGGTGGCGTCCTTGCGCGGCGCCGACTCGTTCACCTGACGGAGCGCCTCGCCGAGGAGGGCGTTCATCTGCCGCATCATCGTGCGGTCGGACTCCGCGGGCATCTGCGACGCGGGCGTCGTCGAGCCGAAGAACGCGCTCTGCGGCTCCGCGGCCGACGGCGGCGGCACCGTCTGCCCCGTGCGGATGTTGTCGAAGTGAGGACCCGCGTCTTCGCCCTTGAGCGCGACGATGCGGTCGATGGTCACCTGCGACGCGTCCTCCAGCTTGAGGAAGCGGATGCCCATCCCCGCGGGGTTGTCAGGCCCCGCCTCGGACTCCTCGCGGCGCTTCACCACGCGGCCCACGGCGCTGATCACCGGCGAGCCGTCCTCGAGGAGGATCTCCACCTTCAGGAGCGTCCCGAGCGCCGGCGGCTTGGGGCTCTTGATCCACATGCCGCTGCGCGAGATGTCCCGCGAATACTTCTCGATGAACTCGTCGAGCGTGCGGCTCTTGTACTTGGCCCTGAGCACCGGGGCCTTCACACGCTGATCCTTCTTCTCTTCGGTCATCGCTCCGTGTCTCCAACACCGTCGCCAGGTTCAGGGGTGTCGATCAGCCACACCACGGCAGTCAGAGAGACCTTCGCGGCAGTTACCGCGTCGCACCCGGCGGACGCGGGAGCATTCTCGCAGAATCCATGGCCGAGTTGCCAGTTCAGAGTGATCGACGCCCTTCGAGCGCCCGCCCCAGGGTGATCGGGTCGGTAAACTCCAGGTCGCCCCCGTGCGGAACCCCGCTGGCGATGCGGCTGACGGCCACCCCGAGGCCCCGCAGCGACTCGGCCAGGTAGAGCGACGTGGCCTCCCCCTCCACCGTCGGCGGGGTCGCCAGGATCACCTCGCGCACCCCGTCCTGCCGGATTCGATCGACCAGCGCCTCCAGGGGAAACTCCGCGGGACCGATGCCCCCGAGGGGGTCGAGGAGGCAGTGGAGCACGTGGTAGCGCCCGGCGAAGGCCCGCGTCCGCTCGATGGCGTCGACATCCATCGGCCGCGCCACGACGCAGAGCACCTCGCGCGCACGCCGGGGATCATCGCAAAGGCTGCACACCACCCGCGAGGTGTAGACCCCGCAGGTCGCGCAGCGCCGCACCCGTTCGGAGAGGGTCGCGAGGCCTTGCCCGAGCGCGCGGGCGAACTCGGGCGGCGCGCCGAGGACGTGGAAGGCGATGCGCCGCGCGGATTTCTCCCCGACACCGGGGAGGCGCACGAGCATTCGAACCAGCTCGCCGATGGGATCGCCGCCGTCGTCCATGCGCCCTTCGCTCAGGTGATGCCGGGGATCTTCAGCCCGCCGGTGGCCTTCTGGATCTCCTTGTCCATCTCCTCGGAGGCCTGCTTGAGGGCGGCGTTGACCACGCCCGTCACGGCGTCGAGGGCGAAGTCACGGTCGCTCGCGAGGAAGTCGGGGTCGACCTCGATGCGCGTCACCTCGCGGCCGAGCGACGCCGTCACCTTCACCTTGTCGTTGGCGCCGGCGACGGTGATGGTGCGCTCCTTGTTGTTCTTCTGGGCCTCCTCCACCTTGCGCTGGAGCCAGGCGGCCTGCTTCATGAGCTCGTTGATGCCGCCGCGAAACTGCGTACCTGCCATGAGATGATTTCCTGCTGCGTGAGGGGAAGGGGTGAGTGCCAGAGAGGAAGCGAACGCCCCGGGGAGGGCTTCAGATGCCGAGGCCGCCGAGGCCGAGGGGATCGTCCGCGGGAGAGGTGGACGGCGCCGCGCCCGCGTCCGCGCCCGGAGCCCGCGCTGCGCCGGTGCGCGCCGTGCCCGCGCTGGCCGCCGCCGCCGCGCCCGCGTCGACGTTCTCCAGCACGCGCATCTTGCCGGTGATCCGGTCGGTGATATTGGCGGAGTTGTCGCCGGTGACCGCGCCCGTGTTGGGCGTCGCGAGGTCGAGCGTGACGGCCGAGCGGCGGGCCACCTTCGTCGGCGCGTTGAGCCGGAGCGTCGCGAGCTGCGCGACCGTCGCCGACTCCTCGTAGATGAGGCAGAAGGCGCTGAAGAAGGTGGTGTAGTCCGCGAGGCGCATCGCCGTGCTGGCGTCGCGCCACTGCACCGTCTGGAGGGTGGTGCCGTTCATCACGCGGCGGCCCGGACCGAAGAGGGCCTCGAGCTGCGTCGCGAAGTCGTCAAACTGGATGCGCGCGCCGTTGGTGTTG
>JBILLV010000321.1:0-10798 GCA_044375895.1 Polyangiales bacterium
CCCGCGAGCGACCAGTACGCCCTCGGGGTGATCCTCTACCAGTGTACGAGCGGTCAGGTTCCCTTCCGCGGCCGCACGCCCTTCGACACCTGCGAGCTCATCCTCCGCGGCGAGTACACTCCGCTGCGCCTGCACGTCCCGTCGCTCCCCGAAGGCTTCGACGCCGTGGTCGCCCGGGCGATGGCCCTCGAACCCCTCCAGCGCTTCCCGTCGCTCGTCGAGCTCGGCGCCGCGCTGCTCCCCTTCGCGTCCTTCGCGGTGCAGGTGCAGTGGGGGCCCACCTTCGGCGTCACCCCCGCGGCCGTGAGCGAGCGCCCCTCCTACGCCTCGTCGCCGCCCGCCTCCCCGCTCCCCGCGTACGCGCCCCCGGCGAGCGTTCACGAGTACGGCCCGCCGTCGCTCGTCGAGGCCGCGATGACCCCCGCGGTCACCACCCGCGACATCCCGGTCCACCCGCCGCAGCCCTCCCGCTCGCGCACGCTCGCCCTCGTGGCCGCGGGCGGCATCACCCTGCTCGCGCTGCTCGTGCTCACGTTCGCGCTCCAGCACGCCACGCAGACGCCGGCCCCGTCACCCCACGTCGTCGGGCAGCGTCCGCCGGCCCCCGCGGTCGACTCCGTGCCCGCGCCCGCACCGACGCCACCCGAGGCCACGCCGACGCCGCCCGAGGCCGCGCCGCCGCCGCTGCCGACGCCCCCGCCCGTGGCCCAGTCGCTCCAGACGTCCGAGGTCGACGCGGGCACCCGACGCCACCGTCACGACCGGGTTCCGCGCGACACCACCGCCACGCGACCCACGATCCGGCGCACCGGGACGCGCGTGGAGCGCACCCAGCGGGGCGGCTTCATCATCCGTTGATCAGGCGCGGTTGGCCCGACGCCGCGCCCACCACGCGAGCCCCGACACCAGCAAGATCAGCGGGGTGAACTTCGCGATCGTCCCCCAGTCGGCCCACGGACCGGTGTCCACCGCTTCGGTCGGCGCGGCGGGCGTCGGGGCGTGCGCGCGGCGGGCGTCGACCCAGCCGTCGTGACGGAGAACCGCCGTGTCGATCACCGAGCCGTCGGTGCGAAGGGCGGTGAACTTCACCTGGTCGCGCTCGACGTCCGCCCGCACATAGTGGTGATCGCTCGCGAAGGAGAGCGTTGAGGCCCGCACGGCGCGGCGCGGGTAGATGGGCGCGCCGCCGCCGCCCGAGACCATGAAGCGCAGCCCGTCGTCCTCGCCGCGCTCGTAGGCGTGGTCGTGGCCCGAGATCACGAGGTCGACGTGGAGGCGTCGGAGAATCTGCTCGACGCCCGCCTCGCGCAGGGCCTCGTTGTCGCCGTGCGGCCCCGACGAGCGCGGCCCCTCGTGCATCACCACGAAGATCCACCCCTGCGGCACCTCGCGCCGCGCCCGCTCGATCTCCGCGACGAGCCAGTCGCGCGAGGGCCCCGTCCAGTCGTCGTAGGAGCTCGTGAGGATGACGCGCACGTCGCCGTAGCGGAACACCGCGTCGAGCTCGGGCGAGGGGCCGGAGTTGTCGAGGTGGACGTAGCGCTGGTAGTTGCGCGTCCCCGAGGAGAGCGGGCTCTGCACCTCGTGGTTGCCGATCACCGGCACGAAGGGGACGTCGCGCAGCAGGGGGGTCTCGACCTCGAAGAAATTTTGCCAGTCGTCCTCGTCGCGCCCGTCGGCCACGAGGTCGCCCGTGTGGACCACAAACTCCGCCCCCTCGCGCGCGATCGCCCGCACGACGCGGCTGTGCGCGCTGCGCTGGCTCCGCGTGTCGCCGTAGATCACGAAGCGGAAGGGGGCGAACTGCGCCGGCGGCGTGGCGTAGGTGCCGCCCGTCTCGGTGATGCCGCTGCCCGAGAGCGTGTAGGCGTAGCGCATCCCCGGCGCGAGCCCCGGGAGCGTCACCTCGTGGAGCTCGGCCTCCGTCGCGTCGTCGACCACGACGGGGGGCGGCAGTTCGCTCGCCGCCGCGTCGGCCGCGCCGGGAGGCCCCAGCGGGCGCGCGGTGACCCGCAGCGGCCCCGGGCGCGAGCGCTCGGCCATCACCACGATCGAGTCGCGGCGGAGGTCCATGAGCCACGGACCCTTGCGCAGCCCGCCCTCGGCCTGCGCGCGCGAGGCCCCGAACGTACCCGCGAGCGCCAGAAAGATTGCCGTTGAACGTCTCACGCCGAAACGACCTATAACCCACTCGTGCCGCCCCGGTCACCCACGCAGCGCGCCCGCGCCCTCGACGCCATCGCCCGCTGGGACGAGGTCTTCCGTCGCGACCACGCGGCCGCGGCCCTCGCGAAGGACCCGCTCCAGTTTGCCCGCCGCTACGCCCCCGTCGCCGACCGCGAGCTCGTCGCCCTGCTGAGCGCGCTGCTCGCCTTCGGCAAGATCACCATCATCACCCGCAAGCTCGACGAGCTTTTCGCGCGCCTCGGCCCGTCGCCCGCCGACGCCGCGCGCACGCTCACCCGCGCGGCCCTCGTGGCGCGGCTCCGGAGCTTCCGCCACCGCACCTTCGCCGGCGCCGACATCGCCCGCCTCCTCCACGCCGCGGGCGTGTTGCAAGCCCGTGACGGCGGCCTCTTCACCGCCCTGGAGCGCGCCTACGCCCGCCACGGCGACCTGCGGGCGGCCCTCATCGACTGGGTCGGCGAGCTCCGCGCGCTCGCGTGGCCGACGGGGCTCACCCGCGGCGCGAAGCACCTGCTCCCCGACCCCGCGGGGCCGAGCGCGTCGAAGCGGCTCTTCCTGCTGCTCCGCTGGGTGGTGCGGCCCGACGACGGGGTCGACCTCGGGCTCGTGGCGATCCCTCCGTCGGCGCTGCTCATCCCGGTGGACGTTCACGTGCAGCGCATCGGGCGCAACCTCGGGCTCACGCGGCGCACCGACGCCTCGCGGCGCACCGCGGAGGAGATCACCGCGTCGCTGCGCGAGCTCTCCGCCGACGACCCGGTGCGCTATGACATGGCGGTCTGCCACTTGGGGATCGCGCAGCAGTGCCCCTCGCGGCGCCACCCCGGGCGCTGCGAGGGCTGCGCGCTGAAGCCCGTGTGCGTGCACTGGGCGGAGTGAATGTTTGCGGCGGTGGGGTACGTTTGACGCCCATGACGCTTCGCTTGCTCGCGCTCACGTTCGTCGCCGCGCTCCTCGCACTCCCCGCCGTGGGCTCCGCGCAGGTGGGGAGCCGCCTGGAGTGCCCGCCCGCCGCGGAGTTGCAGCTCCTGCGACCGCTGGCTGATGGGGGCGCGGCGGCGCTGGTGTACTACCCCGACGCGGGCCCCGGGGCGCGCATCTCGGTGGTGTACCCGGTGGCGGCGCCGCTCGCGGTGGTGCGGCGCGCGCTGCTCGACGCCGAGCGGTGGCCGGAGTTCATGCCGGCGCTGCGGGGCGTGACGCTGCTGTCGCGGCGCGGGCGGCGGGCGGCGTTCCGCATCGAGGTGGCGGCCTCGCTGCTCGACGTGAGCGCGGTGACGAGCCTCACGGAGGTGAACGAGCGGCGCGTCGACTTCGGCGTGCAGGAGTCGGATTTCGGCGTCGCCGCCGCCCGCTGGGACCTCCTCGACGACGGCCCCGGGCGCACGCTCATCGTGATGACCAACTGGAGCGATCCCTCGCAGGGCCACTGGCTGCTGCGCCAGACGGCCCGCTCCAACCTCACGGCCACCGCGGGGATGAACGTCGCCGTCGACCTCATCCTGGCCCTCTCGGTGGGCCGCCGCGCCCTCGACCTGTCGGGCACCCGCACGCCGCCTCGGCCCCCGCGCGCGGCTGCTCCGTCGCCCGCGCTCGAAGCGCCTGCGATGGGCCCGTGGGTGTCGCTGGTCAACGACCCGAAGCGCTACTACGTGTTCGCGTTCCGTCTGGCGGAGGACGGCGCGGTGTCGCAGTTGACGGTGGTTCACCACACGTGGGGCCGGGCGGACGCGCTGGCGTCGCGCATCGAGGGCCTCACCCGCTATGGCGACCATCTGCCCGGCGTGCGCGCGGCGGCGGTGGAGGGCTCGGACGACCGCTTCACGCTGAACGTCAGCACCCCCCTCGACAGCGCGAGCGGCACGCTGGTGCGGCGCCGCGAGCCGTCCGGCGCGATCGTGCTGGAGGGGACGAGCGGCACGCTGCAACACGCCCGCTGGCGCTGGGACATCACCCGCACCGAGAACCGCGGGACGCTGCTCGCGCTGACGGGCGACGTGCGCGAGTCGATGGCCTCCACGATCGTGCGCGCGGCGGCGGGGCGAGAGCCGTACCTGTACGCGGGCGTGGCGGCGCTGCGCGAGCTGATGTGGATGCGCTACATGCTCGCGGGGATTCCGTTCTGACCGGCGCCCCTCACCCGCGGCCGCGCACCTTCTTCAAGAACTCGTCGGCCCAGCGCCGCACCGCCTCCACCTCACGCACCACCGGCTCCGCCTCCTCTGCGGGCAGCTCGCGCAGGGCCGCCACCGCCCGACGCTGAAACGCCGGCGCCGCCACGCGCTCGCGGAAGCGCCTGAGCTGCGCGGCCATCCGCGGCGCCGTCACCCGCGCCTTGCGCCCCTCGCCGCGGGCCGCGAGCAGCGCCGTGACGTACGCGTGCGTCGCGCGCTGCGAGAGCTTCATCGCCGTGACGTGCTGCGCCGCCTCCCGCATCAGGCCTTCGTCGCCCAGCGGCAGGAGCATCTGCTTGCGCCCCGGCTCCAGCGCGCGCCACGCCTCGTCGGTGATCCGCTTGTCGCGCGCGGCGATGTGGAGCGCCACGTAGAGGAGCCGCGGGCTCAGGCGTAGCGTCGGGCCGCCCGCGCGCGCGAGCAGGTCGCTCCACACGGGGTTGAGGCGCCGGTCGTCGAGGGCCGCCGCCGCGTCGTCGTCGAACACGTTCACCAGGAGCCAGCGCCCGAAGCGGACGAGCGCGTCCTCCATCACGTCGCGCGTCTCCTCCGCGAGACGGAGCGCCTCGGCCACCAGCTTGCGCCCCGACGCGTCGAGTCCCGCGCCGCTGTGCGGCTCGACGCGGGCGAGCTCGGCGGCCGCGCCCTTCGTCGCCTTCGGGGTCGCGGTGCTCCGGGTCGCCTTCGGGGTCTTCGCGGTGCGCATGGGTCGACCCTACACCGCGATGGTGAGGCGCGTGCGTCGCCGCGGGGCGGCGTCCGGCGCCTGCACAACGGGGGCTGGAGGGGTGGAGCTTACGGCGCGGTAAGGTCGGTCGAATGGCGGTGTTTCAAGGCATTCCCGCGCGCCGATCGAGGCCCGTTGGTGGCCGCCCGATCCTGCGATACCGTCCGTGCGATGAAGCTCCAGACGCTGACGCTCGAGTCGTACCGCGGGTTCGATCGCGCGCACTTCGCGTTCGACCCGCAGCTCACGGTGATCGCGGGCGTCAACGGGGCGGGCAAGAGCTCGGTGCTCGAGTGCATCGCTGGGCTCCTGGCACGCTGGGTTCCCTTCTTCCTGGAGGGGCACCGGGAGGATCCCGCGACGCTCGCCGCGAGCGACGTGCGCGTCGGCGCGATCGAGGCGACCTGCACGCTTCACGTGTCAGACCCGACGAGGGAGATCATTGCCCGCTACCCGAACACGAACCCAACGCCGCTGCGTTCCCCGGGTCCGCCTGTCAGCACCTTCGCTGCGAGGTGGCGCGAGCATCAGCATCTACCGACCCTCTTCGCGTTCTTCTACACCGTCGACCGCACGCTCTCGGGGAACGAACCCATCGCGGAGCCAGGCGCCGCCGGCCGACGTCCCGAAACCGAGGCTGAGCGGATCGCGCGCGACGTCAGCGAAGCCCTGACCGACGCGCTCCATCCCCGCGGGACGCGCTTCGAACCCTTCCTGGCGTGGTTTCGCGAGCGCGAAGACCTGGAGAATGAGGAGCACAGTCGGCGTCGCAGCTTCGACTACGAAGACCGGCAGCTCGGCTGCGTCCGGCGCGCGATCCGAGGCATGCTCCCAGGCTTCTCCGCGCCCACCGTCCACCGCGCGACCCGCACGCTCGTCGTGAAGAAGGGCGGCGTCGAGCTCGCGCTCAACCAGCTCTCGGACGGCGAACGCTGCCTGTTCGCGATGGTGGGCGACCTCGCACGGCGCCTCGCGCAGCTCGACCTCTGGTCTGACGACCCCCTTCAGATGTCTGCGGTCGTCCTCATCGACGAGATCGAGCTCCACCTCCACCCGCAGTGGCAGCGCACCGTGCTCGGCCGCCTCCGCGCGACCTTCCCGAACTGCCAGTTCGTCGTCACCACGCACTCGCCGCAGGTGCTCAGCGAGGCGCCGACCCGCTCGATCGTCCTCCTCGATGACTTCTCGCCCCACCTCCCCTCCGTGGCCGTCGAGGGGCGCGACAGCAACGCCATCCTGGCCGATGTCATGGGCGTCGCGGAGCGCCCTGCCCCCATCCTCGAGCGCATCCGCCGCGTCGGCGACCTCATCGACCACGATCACCTCGCGGAGGCCCACGCGGAGCTCGACGGCCTCGCCGCCGTCGTGAGCCGTCAGGACAGCGAGGTCGTGCGCCTCAGCGCGCTCCTCGAATTCCTCCAGGGGAGCGACCGTGCGGCACATCCCGAAGAGCGCTGAACCGCGCGGGCTCGTCGCGTACCGTAAGACGCCAGGGGCGCGCTACGACGCGCTGCCGCGCGAGACCCGCGAGGAGCTACGAGACGCGCTCCTCCGCGACCAGGGACACCTGTGCGCGTATTGCTCGCAACGCATCCACGCCGACGAGATGAAGGTCGAGCACCGGGTGCCGCAGAGCGTCGACAGTGCGCAGCAGCTCACGTGGAAGAACCTCCTCGGTTGCTGCCGCGGCGGCGAGGGGTCCTCGCCGAAGGAGCAGCACTGTGACACCCGCAAGGGGGACGCCGAGGTGACGATCGACCCCACCAGCCCTCGGTGTGAGGCGTACCTGCGCTACGCGGGGGACGGTCGCATCACGGCAGACGACCCCGCGGTCGCCCGCGACCTCGACGACACCTTGAACCTCAACCTCCCAAAGTTCGTTCGGAACCGCAACGCCGTGCTGGAAGCTTTTTTTCAGGGGATGCGCCGTCGTTTCCCGGACGCGGCTGCCTGGGATCGCGCGTTGCCCCGAGAGCTCACTGCGCTCTGCGCCCCCGACGTCGATGGTCACCTCCGGGAGCATGTCGGATACGTCGTCTGGTGGATCCAACGTCGCCTCCGACGCTGACCCGCGGAACACTCCGCCCCCGTTTCGGGTTATCTCTCTCCGTGTGAGCCCCCGCGTCCCCCGCGCCATCGCCCTCTCGGTGCTCGCGCACGGGCTCGTGTGCGCGCTCTGGGCCTGGCACGCGCGCCGCCACCCGCTCACCCCCGACGACCCGACGCTCGCCGCCGTCACCCCCGTCGAGCTCACCTTCGAGGCGCCCCCGCCGCCCCCGCCCGCGGCGCCGGAGCCCGCTTCGCCGCCCGCAGCCGCCGCCTCGCCTCCGCCCCGCGCCCCCGCTCCCGTACGCGCCGCACGCGACTCCGCTCCCACCGCGCCATCACCCGTCGCGCCCACCGCGCTCGCGCCCGCGCCGGCGCCCGTCGTCGCGTTCCCCGCGCCGACGCCCGCCCCGGCGCCGCGCATCGACGCGATGGCGCTGCTCCGCACGTCGCGCGACGACGTCGCCGCCGCGGCCGCGCGGGACGGCGTCGTGTTCGCGCTCCCCGACGCCCCGCGGCCCTCGCGCGACCTCGTCACGCTCCCCACTGGCACCCCCCTGGAGCGGGCCCGCGCGGCCTCCGCGGGCTACGTCGCCGCCCGCCTCGACGAGGCCCCGCCGCGGCCCGAGGCGCCCGGCGTTCGAACGTACTACTGGCACCTGCGGCGGCGCATGCAGGAGACCTGGCGGCCGGGCGTGTCGCGCGAGCCCTCCATCGGCCAGACGATCCTCGCCACGCTGGGGATGCCCACGAGCCGCGCGCAGGAGGCCACCGAGGTGGCGATGGGCGCGGGGGCGCACCCGGGCCGCGCGGGGAGCACCATGCAGGCCGCGGACGACGCGCACGGCGGCAACGCCTCGACGCGCCCGACGGTGCAGCCCTTCGTCGGCATCGCCGACCTCGCGCAGGTCAACCGTCAAGTCACCCGCGCCGAGGTGCAGGTCGACCAGGACGAGGCGGGGCGCGTGCTCGACATCCGCATGATCCGCTCGTCGCGCATCCCGAGCTACGACCGGGCGGCGCTCCAGGCGGTGCGTGAGGCGCTTCCGCTGCAGACGCCGGCGCGGATGCCCGGGGGGCGGCGGTCGCGGTGGTCGTTCGAGACGGTGGCCTCGCGGGCGCCCTTCGTGCCAGGGGTGGGGATGATCTTCGACGAGTCGAGCGGGTGGTTTGAAGTGGTGTACCCGGGGCGGGTGTTCACGCGGAGCCGCGTGTGGCTCGAGTCCGCGCGGCCGCTGTGAGCGGCTACTGCGAGAGCGTGCGGATGCGGTCTTCGAGGCCCGAGCGGTCGGGCGTGTCGGGCCGCCGCGAGAGAAACTCCCGAAACGCCGCCGCCGCCTCCGTGCGATGCCCCAGGTGCTCGTGGGTCACCGCGAGGTTGAAGTAGAGCTCGGCCACCTCGCGCCGCGACTCCTGCGAGAAGCGCAGCGCCGCTTCGAAGGCCTCCAGCGCGGGCTGGTACCGCCGCCGCTGGTAGAGCTGCACGCCCCGCGCAAAAAACTGCGCCGCCTCCCGCACGAGCTGGTCGTCGCCCGGCGGCGGCCGCGCGATGTCCTCCTGGCGACGTCGCGCAAAGTCACGGAGCGCCGCCATGCGCTGGTCGAGGTCGGCCCGCAGCGCCGCGGGCGGGCTGTGCGACATCACCCGCGCGTGCCAGCGCTCGGCGTCGGTCACCGCGGCCGAGCGCTCGCACATCCGAAACGCGTTGAAGGCCATCTCCAGCGACGGGGCCCGCTCGTACGCCTCGCCGAAGAGCCGCGCCGCCGTCGTGAACTCGTTGCGCCCCGCCGCCTCGTTGGCCTCGCGGTAGAGCCGCGCCGCCTCCGACGAGGTCTCCGCGGCGTCTGCTCCGGCCGTGGCGTCTCCGTTCGCAGACGCATCGGGGCCCGCCGTCGCGACGGGCTCGGTGATCGCGCCGCCCACGGTGCGCGACGACGACACCGTGGCCGTCGCTGTCGCCGTGCCCCCGCTCGAAGACGGCCCCTGCGCCGTCGAACACGCCGCCAGGAGCACCACCACACACGCCGCGCTTCGCATCGTCATCGCGGCCCCGAAGGTACCACCGCTCACGCGGCGTCGAGCTCCTGTTGAAACGCGGGGAGACCCGCGTACCGCGCGCGGAGGGCCTCCACCCAGGCCGCGCCGGCCGCGTCGTCGCCGAGGCGCGCGGTGAGCGTCCGGGCCCGCGCCACCACCTGACACGCCTCCCGGTAGTGCGCCCGGCTGCGGAGCGCGACGAGCCCGTCGACGACCCCGCGATACACCGCCAGCGCGTCGCGAGGGCGCGCGGCCTCCAGCGCCTCCGCCAGACGTCGCCGCAGCGCGACGGCGTGCGTCGGACGCTGCCGTTCGCTGAGTGCCACCCGCAGCGCCTCGTCGATCCGCCCCTCGCGCAGCAGCACCTCGTACACCAGCGCGTGGTTGCGCTCCTCCAGCCACGCGAGGACGCGCGGCTCCACCTCGGCCCAGCGCGGCCCGGCCTTCGCCTGGAGCGCGTCGTAGGCCTCGACGCTCGGCCGCGCGCGGAGCTCGGCCTCCAGCGCGTCGGTCATCGCCTCCGCGTCGCGCCGCGCCTCCGCCCGCGCCTTCAGCCACGCGGTCATGCGGGCGCGGTTGGCCTCCGAGGCGCGCTCCATCCGCGCGACGACGCGCCGCTCCACCTCCGCGCCGTCGCCCTGCGAGGCGAGCGCGTCGGCCACCTCGACGAGCTCCGCGTCGTGCACCCGCGCGAGCTCCGCGAGCGACGCTTCGAAGGCCCCGCGGGCCGCGAGGTGACGGGCCACGGCGCCGTGTCGGTCGAGCGCGCGGGCGCGGGCCACCCAGGTCGCGTCGTCGATGACGCCCTCCTCCAGGCGCAGGAGGCACAGCGTCCACGCGCGCTGGGCGAAGCCGTCGGCGCGCTCCACCTCGTCGCGGGCGTCGTCGGCGAGGGCGCGGCGCTCGTCGGGGGTCGCCTTCGAAGTCACGAGCGTGACGGCGTGACGGCCGGGCGACGGGCCGTAGCCGAGGGCGCTCCCCTGGTCGATGTCAAAGCGGACGAACCCGACGAGCGCGCGCAGCAGGGCCGCCCGGTCGTCGCCGCGCGCGTCGTCCACGCAGCCCGCGAGCGCGTCGAGGCAGCGCCGCGTCACCGCGAGGACGGCCGCTGACGCCGGGCCGTAGCGCCGCCAGCGCCCGAGCGTCGCGTGGGCCACCTGGAGGTACAGCGCGCCGCGGTGGAGCGCGTCGCCGCGACGAACGCTCACCTCCCCTTCCCGCAGGAGCGCGTCGAGCCCGGCCACGGCGGTGTCGACGCGGTCGGCGCGGCGAAACACCGTCGCCGCGCGTTCACGCCAGGCGTCGGCGGGTGGATCGACGGTGGGGCGGCGGCCCGGCAGCGTGTCGTCGAGCACCGCGTCGAGCTCGCCCCGTCGCTGCAGCATCGCCCGCACGAGGGAGCGCAGGGCGTCGGCCTCGAGCGCGCCGAGGGCCTCGTCGAGGGCAGTGAGCGGGAGGAAGTCTCCGGGCGCCTCCCGCCAGCGCAGGAGCATCGCGCCGGTGTGCTTGCAGCCGCCGCCTTCACCGACGGGGCACGAGCACGACGCCTCGGCCACGCCGTCGCCGTCGAGGCGCGCCCGGACGGCGTAGGTCTCCTCGGTCGATCCCTCGCAGCGGGCGCGCAGCC
>JBILLV010000488.1:0-5347 GCA_044375895.1 Polyangiales bacterium
GCCCGGAAGGCCGCCAGCGACGGACGACGGACCGCATCGCGGAAGCGATCGGTTGCTGATCCTCGTCGCTTCGAGACCTACTCCGAACTCCAGCGACGGGCAGCCACACCCGGGCACCGCCCCGCTCCCCCTTTCCTTCGTGGCCGTTCTCGGGCATCACACGCGCCGCCATGAACCGACTCGTGACCTCCCTCGGCCTCGCCCTCGGCCTCGCTCCCGCCCTCTGCCACGCCGACGACGTCGAGCGTCAGGGCGGCCGGGTGGGCGTCTCGCTCCTCCTCGGCGGCGCGGTGGCGAGCGGCGATGCGGCGAGCGCGTCGATGCCCCTCGGCGGCGTCGCCATCCGCTTCGGCGGCGCCTTCACCGATCGCTTCCACCTCATGGGCGAGCTCACTCTCGCGGCGATGCCCGGCGGCACCGTCCGCGGCCTCGGGGACGTCACGGGCCTCCACCCGGCCCTCGCGCTGGCGGGCGAAGGGTACATCGGCCCGCGCTTCTTCATCCGCGGGGGCGTCGGCGCAGGCTGGGCCACCGCAACGACGGGCAACACCTGGTACCTCCCGCTCCCCGGGCCTCGCTTCTCCGGCGGCGTCGGCTACGCGCTCTGGCGCAGCGGCGAGCGCCAGTTCTCGCTCGCGTTCGATGTCGGGTACACCATGCTCTTCAACGCGAGCACGGCCTTCGATCGACTGCTCACCGCGGGGCTCCACGTCGGCTTCGACTGGTACTGACGGCCGTCACCCCAGCGCGGCGGGGGCGCGCGAGCGGCCGAAGCGACCCATCACCGCCGCCAGCGTGAGCGCGTAAGGGAGCGCCTGCACCAGCGCCCGAAACGCCGCGGGCGACACCACCGCCTGCACCGCGCGGGGCACCATCGCGTCGTTGCCCGCCAGCGTCGCTTCGAGGGCCGCGAGGCTCCCGATGCCCACCGCCCACAGCGCCGCGCGGAGCGGATCCCAGCGCCCGAGGATCACCGCCGCCAGCGCGAGGAAGCCCCTCCCCCCGGACATGTACGCGACAAACTCCCGCTGCTGGAGCGTGAGGTGCGCACCACCGAGGCCCGCCACCATCCCACCGAGCACCAGCGCCTGGAAGCGGACGCGCTCCACCGCGACCCCCACCGAGCGCGCCGCCGCCGGATGCTCGCCGCACGCCGTCACGCGCAGCCCGAACACCGACCGCGACAGCGCCCACCACGCCCCCGCGATCATCACGGGAGCGACCCACAGCGGCGGCGACAGGAGCACGTCCCGCAGCGCCGTCACGCCGAGCGACGCGCCCCCACGGGCCTGCGCGAGCGGGAGCGGCGGGGAGTTGGAGGCCGAGTCGTAGAGCACCTTGAGGGCGACGCGCGTGGCCGCGGCGGCGAAGAGGTTCACCGCGACGCCGGCGACGATGGCGTTGGCCCGGAGGGTGACCGCGCACCACGCGAAGAGCGCCCCGAGCAGCGCACCCGCGACCATGCCCGCCGCCGTCGCCGCGAAGGCTGAGCCCGTCGCCAGCGCCGCCACCGCCGCCCCAAAGGCCCCGCCGAGCAGGTACGCTTCGAGGGAGATGGTGGCCACGCCCGAGCGCTCCGACAGCGCCCCGCCGGCCGCGGCGAGCGACAGCGGGAGCGACGCGGAGATCACCTGCGCGATGAAGACGAGGAGCCCGTTCACTGCGCCTCCCGTGTACGGAGCGAGGCCGCCCCGAGGGCGCCGACGGCGACGATCACCGCGGCCTGCGTGAGCGTGAGCACGTCGGCCGGGACGTGCGCGTTGACCACCAGCGCCCCCTGCGCCATCGCGCCGAACAAGAGCGCCGCGAGCGCGATGCCGACGGGGCGCATTCCCCCGAGGAGGGCGACGGCGATGCCCGTGAAGCCGACGCCCGCGCCGAGGCCCTGCTCCGCCGATCCCTTCACGCCGAGCACGTAGTGGCTCGCCGCGAGGCCCGCGAGCGCCCCCGAGAACGCCATCGCCCGCACGGTCGCCGCCCGCGTGTCGACGCCGAGCGCCTCGGCCGCGCCGGGACCCGCACCGAGCGCGCGGATGGCCACGCCCTCACGGCGATCGTGGAGGTACCAGTGGGCCGCGGAGGCCGCCCCCACCGCCAGCACGAGCGAGGCGTTGAGCGAGCTGCCGCGGAAGACTTCGAACACCGCACCAGCCTGCGGGAGCCGCGCCCCCGCGACGACGGGCCGCGTGTGCACCTGCGCCCCCACGCGCAGCGGCCCTGCGTAGAGCCACGTAGTGAGCACCGCGACGAGGCCGTTGAGCATCAGCGTGGAGATGACCTCGTGGGTGCCAAGGCGCGCCCGCATCCAGCCCGCCGCGCCGCCGAGTGCGCCGCCCGCCACGGCAGCCGCCGCGAGCGTGACGGGCACCGCGACAAACCACGGCGCCGCCGCCGGGAGGGCCGCGCCGACCACCGCCGCCGCAAGGATCCCCGCGGCGCACTGGCCCTCCACGCCGATGTTGAAGAGCCGCGCGCGGAGGGCGAACGCGACGGCCGCGCCCGTCCACACGAGGGGCGTCGCCTTGGCGAGGGCCTGCGCGATGCCGTAGAAGCTCCCGAGCGTCCCCGCGAGGAGGAGCGAGAGCACGCGGGCGGGCGACTCCCCGGAGAGCCAAACCGCGGCGTTGAGGCACAGGAGCACGGCGGCCACGGCGGACAGCGCGTCGGCGAAGCGGAGCCGGTCGTTCAAGACGCGCCCCCCACCATGAGCTCGCCGAGGCGCGCGTCGCTGGCCTCGCCCACCGGGAGCTCGCCCACCACCGCGCCGCGCCGCATCACCACCACGCGGTGCGAGAGGGCGCGCAACTCATCGAGCTCGGACGAGATGAGGAGCACCGCCACGCCCTTCGCCGCCGCGTCGCGCAGGGCCGCGTGGATCTCCGCCGCGGCCCCGAGGTCGACGCCGCGCGTGGGCTGCGCGACGACGAGGGCCACGAGGTCGCGCCCGAGCTCTCGCCCGAGGAGAACCTTCTGCTGATTGCCCCCCGAGAGGTCACCGACGCGACCCCACGGTGCAGGCGGACGCACGCTGAAGCGCTCGATGAGGGCCACCGCGCGGCGCTCGGCCTCGGCCCGGTCGAAGCGACCGCCGCGGGAGACGGTGTCCGGGTCGCCGAGCAGGACGTTCTCGGCGACGGAGAGGTCGCGGATGAGCCCGCGGCCCTCGCGGTCTTCGGGGACGTAGCCGAGGCCCGCGCCGCGACGCGCCGCGACGCCGAGGGGGGCGAGGTCGCGGTCCTTCAGCGAGACCGTTCCTTGCGCGGGGAGGAGGCCCGCGATGGCCTCGGCGAGGGCGCGCTGGCCGTTGCCCTCCACGCCCGCCACGCCAACAATTTCACCGGGTGCGACCGTGAGCGTGACCGGCCCCAGCCCCGGCGCGGCGAGGCCCTGCACGGCGAGCCCAACCCCCGTACGCGGCGCCACGTCGGGCGCACGGTGCGGCGACTGAGCCCCGCCCAGCAGCGCCTCCGTCACCTGCGTCGGCGTGAGCGACGTCCGCTCCCCCGAGAGCACCACCCGACCGCGGCGCAGCACCACGATCTCGTCGGCGACGGCGAACACCTCGTCAAGCTTGTGCGACACGAACAACACGCCCGCTCCCGCAGCGGCGAGGGCGCGCAGCGTGTCGAGCAGCGACCCCACCTCGCGCGGCGAGAGCACGGCGGTGGGCTCGTCGAACAGCACGGTCTTCGCGCCGCGGAAGAGCACCTTGAGCACCTCGACGCGCTGGCGCTCGCCCACCGAGAGGGAGGCGACGTCGGCCTCGGCGTTCACCGGGAGGCCGTGCTTTGCGGAGAGCTCGGCGACGCGACGACGCACCGCCGCCCGGTCGACCTGGAGCCCGAGGAAGCCCGTGCGCGGCTCGGCCCCGAGGGCGACGTTGTCCGCGACGCTGAGGGTGGGGACGAGCATGAAGTGCTGATGAACCACCCCGACCCCCGCCGCGATGGCCGCCCGCGCGTCGCCCGACGGCAGCGTAACGCCGTCCACGGTCACCGCGCCCGCGTCGGGAGCGACCAGGCCGCACGCGCAGCGGATGAGCGTGGACTTGCCCGCGCCGTTCTCCCCGACGAGGGCCACCACCTTCGACGGAGGCAGCGTGAGCGAGACCTCGTCGAGCACCCGCGTGGGCCCGAACGAGCGGGTCACGTTGCGCAGGGAGAGTTGCATCGCTACTCCCGCGGGACCGACACGCGGCCCTCCACCATGGCGACCCGAATCGACTCCACTTGCGCCACGTGGGCGGGCGAGAGGAGGGCGGCGTGCGGCCCCACCCGGACGTAGTCGATCCCGCCGTCGACCACGCCGAACGAGCGCATCCCGCCGTCGCCCCGGTCGAAGCGCCCCGCCGCGGCGTCGCGGGCGACGTTGAAGATCGCCACGTCCACCCGCTTGAGCATCGAGGTGATCACCGCGCCGGGCATCTCGTCGTACTGGTCGGCGTCGACCCCGATCGCGAAGCGACCGAGGCGGTGGGCGGCCACGAACACCCCGTGCCCCGTGCTCCCCGACGCGTGGAAGATCACGTCGACCCCCGAGGCGTACTGGGCCGTCGCGAGGGCCGCTCCCTTCTCGGGATCCTTGAAGGCCGACGGGGTGCTCCCCGCGTAGGCCGCAGTGAAGCGGCACGAGGGACAGGTGGCCGTGACGCCCGCCCGGAAGCCGTGTTCGAAGCGGCGGATGAGCGGGATGTCCATGCCGCCGACGAAGCCTACAGCGTGGGTGCGGGAGTGCAGCCCCGCGAGCGCCCCGACGAGGTACGAGCCCTCCTCCTCGCGGAATCGAATGCCCGCGACGTTGGGGGGCACCCGGCCGTCCTCCGGGGGCGCGTAGTCAATGCACGCGAAGCTCACGTGGGGGTAGTCGCGCGCCACCTCGTCGACGTCGCGCGAGAAGACGTACCCGATGCCGATCACCCGGTCGAAGCCGCGCGCGGCGAAGAGACGGAGGGCGGCGGTGCGGTCGTCGCCCCCGGACGGCTCCACGTACTCGACGTCGGCGCCGAGCTCGCGGCGCGCGCGCACCAGACCCTCGTAGGCGCCGTCGTTGAAGCTCTTGTCGCCGCGTCCCCCGACGTCGAACACCAGCCCCACCCGCACCGCGCGGAGCCCCGTCGGGACGCGGCCCGGGAGCGCCGAGGCGTCGCGTCGCCGCGCGGGGAGCGCGACGCTGAGGCCCGCGAGCACGAGGAGCGCGACGCGGGCGCGGGAGAACGGGCGGCTCACGGCGACGTGCGCAACGGCTTACACGGATTTCCTGCGCCCCACAACGCCAGAGGCGAGCGCCCGCGGGCGACGGCCGCCGCGTGTGTTCTCTGGTGCACAGGCGTGCTCGGATGGATTAGGCT
>JBILLV010000483.1:0-5416 GCA_044375895.1 Polyangiales bacterium
CAGTGCGTTGATCGAAGCCGGTGAACCCCTCGGTACGCGGTATGTCGTCGTCAGGCCCGTTGCAGACCCCCGCGCTGGCGTCCTCTTCGAGATCGTCGATCGGGCCGGGCAGCAGCTCTTCGGGCAGCTCCTCCACGACGCCGCGGTCGCCCCTGCGGTGGCGCAGGAGGTGCGCACGGCGCTCGTGGGTCTGCCGGCCCTCGCCGCGATCCTCAAGCCCCGCGACGTCGCGCTGACCCCGCAGGCCCTCCCGGTCGCCATCCTGGAGCGTCCGGGCGGCGTGTCGCCCCTCGGTCCGCGGCTCGGCGGCGTGGTGGAGGCGCTCGGCAAGCGCGAGACCACGCAGTGGCTCCTGCGGCAGTGCGCGTCCATCGCCAACGACCTCGCGCAGGTGCATCAAGCCGGCGTCGTGCACGGCGCCATCAGCGCGTCGGCGGTGGTGTGCGCGAGCGAAGGCGACGTCGGGATGCCGCAGCTCACGGGCTTCGGCGTCAACGCGTTCGCGCGCGGCAACGACCCGCAGAAGGCGCCCACGCGCCGCGCCGACCTCGTCGACCTCCTCGGCGCGATGCAGGAGCTCTTCACGGGCGCGGGCCTCTCCCCGGAGGGCGGCGCCGCGGCCAAATGGAGCATCCTCTGCGCGTCGGCGAAGCACGGCGAGCACCCGGCCCTCGCGTCGGGCACCTCCCTCGCGTCGGCCTTCAACGAGATGGCCTCGCTCAAGCCCGACGACGGCGCGCCGCCCCCGCGCCCGTCGATGCGCGCCCAGACGCTCGTCGGCCCCCGCTCGTCGGCGCCGCCGCCCTCCAGCTCCGGGGCGCCGCCGCGCGCGTCGGCCCCCAACCGCGCCTCCACCATCCCCCCCGCGGGGCGCAAGTCGAACCCCTCACGCACAGGGATGCGCACCGCCCCCCGCGCCGAAGAGCCCGCCGCGCCGCCCGCCCCTTCGAAGTGGCGCGTGAGCCTCGCGGTCGTGATCCCCGCGCTGCTGTTCATCGCGGCGGCCGTCGCGGGCCTCGTCTGGTACGTGCTCCAGGTGGGCCAGGACGTCGGCACCGGGCGCCTCGCGGCGCGACGACTCCCCTCGGCCAGCGCGCCCACGGCGGTCTGCGAGGGCGAGTCGCACACGCAGGCGCAGGGCATCCCGGAGTTCCGCGGCGCGGAGTTCGAAGCGGTGTGCATGCCCACGCCCGACCGGCTCGCCCTGGTGGCGCGCAAGGGGACGGAGGTGATTCTGACGAGCCGCGCGGTGCAGCGCGGGCAGCGCTTCGGCGAGCCCCAGACCATGGCGCGCGGCGTGGTGGAGCTCGGATCGGCGCTCGCGCGCGAAGGCGTCCTCTGGGCGGCGTGGCGCAACGGCGTGGGCGACCCCTTCGGCATCGGTCGGGTCGAGGGCGACCGCCCCGCGACCGTCTCGGTCCCCATCCCCGGCTGGGACTCGATCCCGCTGCGCGGCGCGATGCTCCTCGACGTGAACGCCCGCGTGGCGTGGCTCGTCACCAACATCGCCTCGCAGACCGAAGGGGCTCACGTGATCCTCCTCCAGGTCACCTTCGGGCCGTCGGCGCCTGACGTGGTGGCGTGGCGTCTGGGCGACGGCGTGGCGGAGTCGGTCATCCCGGGCGCGACGCCCGCCGTCCTGCTCCGGCAGCGCACGCAGGAGGCCGGGGTGGTGCGACAGGAGTTCGTCGACGTGAGCCTCAACCTCGCGGCGATCGGACAGCTCCACCGCCCCGCGGATCCGACGGCGGTGGCGGGCGCGACGCTCCCCGCGACGGCGGCGCAGCGCTCGACCGCGCAGGTGCTCGACGGCGCGGTGACGGGCGTGGTGCGGCACGGCGTGGAGGCGGGCGGCGCCCACGCGTGGCTCGTCGGCCGCGGCGGCGTTCGCCCGGCGGAGAGCTGCGAGGCGCCCGAGCGGTGCCACACCGCGGGCCCGGTGGTGGTGCTCGCGTTCTCGCGCGACGCGGCGCCCGCCGTGACGCCGATCATCCCCTCGGGCTGGGCCACCGAGCTCTACGCCGTCGAGGGCGGCGGGGTGCGCGCGATCACCACCGCGGCCAACGTGGCGGGCGCGGAGCTCCCCTTCCACTCGGCCGTGACGCTGCCCAACGCGCGCTCGGCGCCCGGCAGCGAGCGCAGCAACGTCGCGACCTTCCGCTCGCCGCGCGTGCGCGTGGTGGCGTGCGGGCGCGAGGCGTGGTCGGTGTTCGACGCGGTGCAGCCCGCCCCCGCCCTCTCGGCGCTCCCGACGGCCTGCGTGCAAGCACAGTAGTCGGCGCGTCCCCGGTCGGGGTATGGATGGTGGTCACATCATGGTCGCGGTCGGTGACAAGCTCGGCGGACGGTATTTCATCACCAAGGCAGAAGCGAAGCTCTCCCCGGGGGAGTTTCTGGAGGTGCGCGACGCGCAGGCGAACGTCTTCTACGCGCAGGTTCTAGGCACGAAGCCGATGAGCCAGCCCGAGGTGACGGCCCTCGCCCGCGAGGTCGCCTCGGTCTCCCCGATGCCGACGCTCTTCCTGCCCGATGAGGTCACGCAAGACCCCACCGGCGTGCCCTTCGCGATCTTCTCCCGCGCCCCGGCGGCGCCGCTCCTCGACGACCTGCGGATGTACGAGTCGGGCGGCAGCAAGGAGCGGCGGGCGCTGACGTTCCGCGCGCTCACGACCGCCTTCGGGCTGTTGGCAGAGGAGCTCGGGCGCGCGGGCGGTTCGCGCTCGGTGCACGGGGCCATCGCGGCGAACCACGTCGGCGCGACGGGGCGTGACGACACCCTCAAGCTCGAGCTCCGCGGCTTCGGCATCGACGCCGCCGCGCGCCTCCAGGCCCGCCAGGAGCGCCCCGCCCCGCGCGTCGACGCCGCCGCGATCTTCCTCACGCTCCACGACCTCCTCCACAAGACCGGGTCGCTCCCCCCCGAGGGCGCCGCCCTCGTCAAATGGAACCTCCTCCTCGCCTGCGCCCGCGCCGGCGATCACCCCGCGCTCCAGACCACGACGGCCCTCTCGCGCTTTCTGCGTGACGTCCTCGCCGACGCCGAGAAGGTTCGCGAGGCGCCCACCGCGCGTCACGCGACCGCCCCCGCGGAGGCCAGCAGCCCGCCGCCCGCAGCCTCGCCCGTCCCACCGCCCCCGCGGCGCTTCGACCCGCGCGCGTGGTTCGACGACCACCGCCGCGCCGCGATCGGTGGGGCCATCGGCATCGGCGTCCTCGCGCTCGCGGGCGTGGCCGCCTCGATGATGGACGACGCGCCGGCCGTCACGACGCCCCCGCCCGCCGTCCCCGCGGCGGCGCGAGACGGCGGCGCCGAGGCGCTCCCGGCGTGCGTCGGCGAATCGCTCCCGGCCCCGGCCAGCGCCGAGCTCGCGCCCGATGGCGACCTCTTCGAATCGGTGTGCGCGGGGGCGTCGCTCCGGCTCTTCAGCAGCAGCGGCGCCAACCTCATGCACGCGGCCCGCGAGGCCCGGCGCGGCGCCCGCTTCGGCGACGCGGTCACGCTGGTCACGGGCGGCCGTACGGGCGGCGCCGACGCGCTCGGGGTGGGCGCGGCGTCGTGGGTCGCATGGCGCCAGGGGCAGCGCTTCAGCGTCGGCCGCGTGGGCGACGACGCCACCCCCGTGATCGCCTCCGCGGAGGTCCCCGGCTCGTGGCGCGACGCGTGGCTGCTCTCGGTCACCGAGCGTCAGGCGTGGGTCGCGAGCACCCTCGACCGCCCCGACGGATCGCTCGTCGTCGCCATCCGGCTCCCCATCGACCAGGGCGGCGACACCCTGCGCGTCTACGCCCTCGGCCCGGGCACCATCGAGGCCGTCATCCCGGGCGAGACGGCCTCGCTCCTCGTGCGGCGCACCCAGGGCCGCTCCCATGAGTTCACGTGCATCACCGCCACCACCGCGGTGCTCCCCGTGCTCGCCCAGCACGACGCCCCCGACGCCGGCGACGCCTCACCGATGGGAACGATCCCCGAGGTGTCGCTCCAGCGCACGCCGGTGTTCACCGCGGAGGGCGAGCGGGTGGCGGCGGCCCCGGTGGGGGTCGGTCGCGTCGGAGCACCGCGCACCTTCCTGCTCACCGAGGGGGCCGAAGGGGTGGGGGCGGTGACGCTGCTCACCTATCCGCCGCAAGGCTCGCCCGTCGCGCAGGTGCTGGTGCGGCGCGGGTCGGGCGTCGGCCTCGGCGCCAACGGCCGGGGCGAGCCCGTGGCGGTGGTCGGCGAGGGGCCCGCGACCCTGCTCTTCACCCGCGGCGACGCGGAGGCCCCCGTGCGCGAACGGATTCCGCTGCGGGGAGTGCTCCAGGCGCAGGTGGTCACGTGCGGCGGTGAGCCCTGGCTCGCCTACGCGTCCGCCACGCCGGCCCGGGTGGCGGCGCTCCCCCTCGTGTGCCTGTCGCGTCGGGCCCTCGCTCGGTGATGATGGGTGGTTGATTCTCGGGGCGTCTGGTGTCAGAAGGCGCCCCACCCGATGATCATCCTCGACAGCCTCAGCAAGCGCTTCGGCCCCAAGGTTCTCTTCGAAGACGTCTCGATGACCTTCGACCCGGGCAAGCGCTACGCCCTCGTCGGCGCGAACGGCGCCGGCAAGTCCACCCTGCTCCGCGTCATCTCGGCCGAGGAGGAGTCCGACAAGGGCACGGTCAACATCCCGTCGAAGCTCAAGGTCGGCGTCCTCAAGCAGGACCACTTCCACTACGACGACGTGCGCATCCTCGACGCGGTGCTCATGGGCAACAAGGCCCTATGGGACGCGATGCAGGAGCGCGAGACGCTCTTCACCGCGGAGATGACCGACGAGGCCGGGATGCGCCTCGCCGAGCTGGAGTGCATCGTCGCCGAGGAGGACGGGTACACCGCCGAGTCGCGCGCGGCCTCGCTGCTGGAGGGCCTCGGCATCGGCACCGAGCGCCACACGCAGGTCGTGAAGACGCTCGCGGGCGGCTACAAGCTCCGCGTGCTGCTCGCCCAGACGCTCTTCGCGGGCGCCGACGTGCTGCTCCTCGACGAGCCCACCAACCACCTCGACCTCGACTCCATCCGCTGGCTCGAGTCGTACCTTACGGACGATTTCCGCGGCACCCTCGTGGTCGTCAGCCACGACCGGCATTTCATGAACTCCATCGCCACCCACGTGGCCGACGTCGACTTCCAGACGGTCACCGTCTACACGGGCGACTACGACAGCTTCGTCGAGCAGAAGACCACCGGGAAGCGCCAGGGCGAGGCCGACATCGCGCAGAAGAAGAAGCGCATCGCGGAGCTCAAGGAGTTTGTGGCGCGCTTCGGGGCGAGCGCCAACCGCTCCAGCCAGGCGCAGTCGCGCGTGAAGGAGATCGAGCGGCTGGAGGCGAGCATGGTGGTGCGCCGCTCCAGCGTGGTGCGGCCCTTCGTGAAGTTTGAGCAGCACCGCCCGTCGGG